>CANRPE010000006.1 GCA_947632405.1 uncultured Bacilli bacterium
TCCTTTACACCAATATATTCATAAAATTTATTTGGATAGATTACATAATTCCATCTGTTTTTTACTTTTACTGCTGAACCAAATGGCAATCTTCCTGTTTGTAAACCAACTCGTATAAATTGTGCTGACTTATGCATCAACTTTGATGCCTCTTTAATTGTAATTTTTTTCATAAAAATTCATAATTCCTTTCTTATATTTTGTATTCTTAGTTTGCTAGACTAATTTTTTTTAGTTTGGTTTTTCCCAACTTTTTTTGAAAAAAAATATTTACAAATATCTTGTGGTTCAATATCTAAAACATTTTTATTCATAGCTGTTAATATTTCATCTTGGTTAAATGGTACTTTATTAGAAAGTTTATTATAAAGTGCAGTATCAGAAATTTGTAATTTTTCTGCCAGTACTTTTGCACTTCCTAATTTTTCAGTTATTCTACCTTTCAGCTTAGAATAATCATATTTTCTATACACTATATCACCTCTTTTCTGTTGGGATTTTCCCAACTCTTTATTATAATTTACCATTTATATTTTTAATTGTCAATGCAAAAAGTTGTTTTTTTCCAATTTTTTTTGTTTTTGTGTCAATAATTATTGTGTTTTTCTTAACTTTTGATATAATATTAATAGAAAGGGGAATCAAATATGTTAGAAGATACTTTTGCTAATAGATTAAAACATATTATGAATTTAAAAGGCATTAAAGCTGTTGAACTTTCTCAAAAAACAAATATTGCTAAATCTCAAATAAGTCATTGGCTAAATGGTACATATAAGGCTAAACAGGATAGTCTTACTACTTTAGCAGATTTTTTTGATGTAAATGAGGCATGGTTAATGGGATTTGATGTTCCTATGAATCGTGATGTAAACTCTACTAAACAAGATGATAATATTATTTATGAATTTATTAATAAACCAAAAGTTCAGATTCCTATTTTAGGAAGAGTACCTGCTGGTGTACCAATAGAAGCAATTGAAGATATTTTAGGGTATACTGATATTGATTATGATTTAGTAAAGTATGGTGAAAGATATTTTGCTTTAAGAGTTCAAGGTGATTCAATGTATCCCGATTATTTACCAAATGATATTATAATAGTTAAACAACAACAAGATTGTAATTCAGGTGATGATTGTGTTGTTCTAGTAAATGGGTATGATGCAACTTTTAAAAGAATCATTAAAGAATCAGATGGTATAAAGTTAAAACCAATTAATAATGATTATGAAACAAAAAAATATACGATTAATGAAATTATGGATAAACCTGTTATTATTGTTGGTGTATGTACTGAAATTAGAAGAAAGAAAAAATATTAAAGAAAGGAATTTTATTAATGTACAAAAAGAAAAATAATGCTGGTGTTTTAATAGGAATATTTACATTAACTATTGAATTAATTGTTGTGATGTATAAATACTTATTATATACCCCAATAAAATGGATAATAAAGCAAATAAAAAATCACTCTAATAAAATATCTACATTAACTATATCAAATTTATCAACCAAAAAAGAATATACAAATATTCCAGTTAAATCAGTATACTTTAAAGTTGCTGGAATAACTTATGGAGATAGACAAGAATTAATTAAAAAAATGCTCAAAAGTGCATTTAATTTAGGATATTATGAAAAATATGATGGTATGACAAATGCTGAAATAAAGGATTGTGGTGACACTATATATGAGGCAAACAATATATATTTTAATAAATTAAAATTATTACCAACTAAATATGAAGATAAAAATGCTATTGAAGTGTATGTTGATGATTTATCTGATGAAAATAAATTAGTAATGGTAGGATATGTTCCAAAAAGAAATATAAATGAAGTGTTATATTTCTTAAATTCAAAAGAAAAAAATCCTGAATATAAATATAAGGAAATAGTTAATTTAACTGGTGGCAAAGGGAAAAGGGTTAATTTTGATGATGAAATAGAAAGAGTTGAATTAAATTATGGAATTGATATTGTATTGGAAATATATGAACAATAAAAGAGACTTACTGTTGGAGCAGCAAGTCGAATGAAAAATCACAATTAGTCTAGCAAACTAAAAAAACAAAATATAAGATATAATGTTTATGGATTTTTCTATTTCATTATATCAAAAATTGCTAGAAAAGACAATGAAAATGGAGGATTTTGATATATGAAATTACCTAATGGATATGGTTCGATTCAAAAATTAAATGGGAACAGGAGAAAACCCTACATAGTAAGGAAAACTGTCGGATATGATGAAGATGGAAAACAAATAAGAAAAATTATTGGATACTTTGAAACAAGGACTCTTGCATTACAAGAATTAGCACTCTATAATGAGAATCCTTATGATATAGATGTAAAAACAATTACTGTAGAAAAACTACATGATAAATGGCAAGAGGAAAAATATCCAAAAATATCAATAAAAACTAGACAAGTGTATAATATGTGTTGGAATTATTGTCAAGATATTAAGGATGAACCTTTTGTAAACATTAAAATCAATCATTTACAAGCAATTGTTGATAGCATGGGAAATAAATGGTCTTCTAAAAAAGCTTTTAAAATTATGTGGCATCAGTTATATGATTATGCAATTAAAAATGATATGAATGTTAGAAAATATTCAGAATACATTGATATAGGCAAAAAAACTACAAAATTAGAAAGAATACCATTTGAAGAAGATGAAATAGATAAGATGTGGCAAAATGTTGATAGAATGGATTTTATCGATACAATATTGATACTTATATATACAGGTATGAGAGTTGGAGAATTGATGGATATTAAGATTGAAAATGTTCATTTAGAAGAAAAATATATGATAGGTGGGTCTAAAACAGAGGCAGGTAAGGATAGAGTAATACCTTTCCATGATAGAATAATACCATTGATCAAAAAATATTATAATAAAGCAACTGAATCAAATTGTGAATATTTAATAACTAATTCACTAGGAACTAAAATGAAATACTCAAATTATAGAAGGGAAAAATGGGATAAAATGATGGAACAATTAGAATTTAATCCTAAACATAAACCTCATGATACTAGACATACTTTTTCAACTCGAATGGATAGAACACCTGCAAATAAATTATGTACTAAAAGAATTATGGGTCATGCAAGTACAGATATTACTGATAAAGTATATACACATAAAGATATTGAAGATTTATTGGAAGCAGTTAATTATTTAAAATAATTGCTTCTTTTTTTGTGTTGCCTACCTGTTGCCTACCTGTTGCCTACGAACTAAATTTAACGAGATTTTATGAATATCTTAACAAAAGAAAAACCCCATAAACATTGAGTTTATAGGGTATAAAAGAAACATTGTTTCTATCGCTTTGAAAATTGTGGTGCACGACGTGCTTTCTTTAAACCTGGTTTTTTACGTTCTTTCTTACGAGCATCTCTAGTAATAAATCCTGCAACTTTTAAAGTTTTACGGAAACTATTTTCAGAACTAGCAGGTGTTGTCTTATCATAATCAAGTAGTGCTCGAGCAATACCTAAACGACTTGCTCCTGCTTGTCCTGAAAGACCTCCACCTTTAACTTTAATTGTAACATCAAACATTTCTCTAGTGTTTGTAACATCTAATGGTTGACATAAATCTAATACTACTAATTTATTTGGAAAATATTCATTAACATCATGACCATTAACTGTAATTTTTCCTGTTCCTGAAGCTAGACTAACACGTGCAACACTTGTTTTTCTACGTCCAGTACCACTATAAATATTGTTTTTTTCTTTTGCCATATTTTCGACCCTCCTACTTTATTTCAAGCATTTCAGGCTTTTGAGCTTGATGCTTGTGTTCTGATCCTGTATATACATGTAATTTAGTATACATTTGACGTCCTAATCTATTATGTGGTAGCATACCTTTTACAGCTCTTTCTACCATTTCAATTGGATATCTTTCTCTCATTTCTTTTGCTGTTCTTTCTCTTAAACCACCTACATACATTGAATGGTTATAATACATTTTCTTTTCTTCTTTATTACCTGTTAACAATACTTTTTCAGCATTAATAATAATAACATTATCGCCACAATCTATATGTGGTGTAAAAGTAGGTTTATTTTTTCCACGTAAGTAAGATGCTGCTAAACTTGCTACTCTACCTAATGCTTTTCCTTCAGCGTCAATAACGTACCACTTGCGTTCTACTGTTTCTTTTTTTTGCATATAACTTTTCATAATATTCTCTCCTTTTATTTAAATTAAGTTTTCCCAGGACTTAATTTATTATGTGGGGATATTTAAATGTACCGATTACAATTATACTAAAAAAAAGGAAAAAAATCAATACTTTTTTCTTAAATATCAATATTATTATATTTAACAGCAACAAGATATAGTCCATTAGCAGGAGCTGTTTTACCAAACTTAGTTCTATCTTTACTAAGTAATATTTGTAATAAGTCTTCTTTAGTTATTTTATTTTCTCCTACTTGAATTAAATTTCCTACCATATTTCTAATTTGATAGCGTAAAAAACCATTTCCTTCAAAAACAAATTTAATTTTTTGATTGTCTTGTTTTTCTATGTAAGCACTCGTAATAGTTCTAATACAATTTACTTTTTCTTTATTATCTGTTACAAAAGCTCTAAAATCATGCTCACCTAAAAATATTTTTATAGCTTCTTCCATTTTTTCAATATTTAATTTGTAATTATATTGGAAAACATAATTTTTTTCTAAGGGATTGTACTCACCTAAATTCATATAATATTCATATTTTTTTGAAATAACATTATATCTAGCATGAAAATCATCTTTAACAATACATGTATCAATAATATGAATATCATTAGGTAAATTACTATTCAAGGCTCTTTTTAGTTTTTTAGGAGAAATATCAATATCTAAATCTACATGTGCATATTGAGCAAGTGCATGAACTTTTTTATCTGTTCTACCAGAGGCATGAACAGATTTTTTAATATGATTATTTACTTTATATATTGCTGTTTCTAAACACTCTTGAATCGTATTTAAACCTGGTTGACTTTGATATCCTGCATAATTACTACCATCATATGAAAATTTAAGTAAAAATCTCATATCATCACACCTTTTTATATATATCTTTAATTAAATCTCTAATATCTTTAAAATAACCTAATTTAATATTTTTCTTATTATTAACTAAATTTGAAAATGCAACTATTTTAGGAATTTCAAAATTATTATTTAAAAGCAAGTCAAAATTATCTTTAAAAATATTTTCAGTTTCAGCTTCGATAAATACTTCTTTATCTTTAATAATAATTGTCTTTTTTGTGTATTTATAAATTATTTCTGAATTAGTTGTATTAATAATTACTATTTTTTGATATTTTTCTACTAGTTGTTGAAGAAGTCTTATCATTTTTTTACTATTTTTTAAATCAAATGAATTAAAACAATTTTTTAAAACAATAATATTTGGATTAGAAAGCATTCCTACTGAAAAATTAATCCACTGTTGTTCTGATTTTGATAAATTAGAAATTTTTTTATCTAGATATGATTCATTTAATCCTGCAATTTTTAAAGAATCTATTATTTTTTTTCGGTAATCTTTTATATCTAAAAAATTAGTAAATATTTTATATTTCATATATTCATATACTGTGAAATTAAGATAATCGTCTAAAATATAATCATCTATAATACTAATATATCGTTTAAATAAACATAATTCTTTTGAAGTTAATTTTTTACCATCTAAAATAATATTAGTTTTAGAAAAATTAATTTGTTTTAGATAATCTATCAAATAATTTTCATAATCTATGATACCAATAATTTGATTGGAATCTAGAAATATTTTATCTTCTATTTTTATTTCCATAATTCATCCACCATTCTATTTTCATCTAAAATGATATCATCAACTAAGTCATAATATTTTAGTTTTAAAGATAAATCGACTATAAAAGGAAGAAAAAGCCCAATTTTATTTAAAGTGCTATCCTCTTTTAAAACTGTTAATGTTTCTCCCCATAATATAATTTTTGATTTATCTAATACGTATATGTAATCAAATAAAGTAGCATGTAATAAAGAGTTAGAACTAATAATAACTGTTATTCCACCAATTTGTCTTAAAATTTTAATAATTTCTTTTACTTCTTCAAAAGCTAAATCATCTAAAATATTATCTAATAACAAAATCTTAGGATTAGACAGCAATCTAAGTAATATTAAAATTTTTAGTTTTTGAAAAGTAGTTAATTCATTAATATTATTAGTTACTACTTTGTCTAAATTAAATATTTTTAATAAATGTTTATATTTCATTTTTTTCTGAGAAGTTGTTAGATTTAATTGATCTAGTTTATATAATATTTCTTGATTTAATGTAGAAAACTTAAAATTAAAATTTCCAGTAAAAATAACATGAGAAAATATAGTTGAAAATTCATATGATTTTAATTGATTAATCTCTTTTTGTTTATATAAATAGACACTATTAGTTTCAATAATTCCACTTAATATTTTAATTAATGTTGTCTTACCACATTTATTAGAACCTGTAATTAAATTAAATGTATTTTCTTTAATATTAAAATTTAAGTCTTTTAATATTGATTTATAAGATAAGTCTTTAATTGTTAATATTTCTTTCATGTAGTATCCCTCAATCTATTATTGTGTTTTTTTCTTTTGAATATGATATGTAATTTTAAGTAAAAATTTATCTGATACAAAGCGAGAGAAAAATTTAGAAAGTTTCATTTTTGTACCTGGTATAATTATCATTTTCTTTTTTTCTAACATTTGATCAATAGCATATTTAGCAACAAATTTTGCATTTAATGGTTTAATACTAAAATTAACACCTGCTACATTATTAAAGTTTGTCTTTACAGGACCAGGGCATAAAACAGATACTACAACATTACTTTTTTGTTTTTTTAATTCATAGGAAATTGCTTCAGTTAAACTAGTAACATATGATTTTGTTGCATAGTAAGTACTCATTAATGGGCCTCCTGGCATAAAAGAAGCTGAAGATGCTACATTTAAAATATAACCACTATCTTTTGCAATCATATTTTTTAAAATATATTTTGTTAAAATATGAAGTGCTTTTATATTAACATCTATCATTTCTAAATCGTTTGATAGTTCAGTTGTATTAAAGTTTCCAAATGAACCAAAACCTGCATTATTTATTAAAATGTCAATAGATTCATTTTTTATTAAAGCACATAATTCTTTTACTTTTTGCTCACTACTCAAATCCATGACAATAATTGTAGTTTTTGTAGGTAAAATTTTTTGAATAGCTTCTAATCTTTCCTTATTTCTAGCAACTAAAATAATATCCATTTTCTTACTAGCTAAATATTTTGCAAATTCAAGACCAATTCCACTACTTGCTCCTGTAATTAAGGCTTTCATAATATCACCTCACATATAATTATTATAACAGATAAATGTTAAAAATCATAGAAGACAAAGAAAAGTAGTTCTTTAACTACCTTTTAGAAACATTAAAATTAGATTCAAAAATATTTTTACTATACAATACACTCTGTTTCATACTTCTTGCAATTTCATCATGCAATGTACTATTTTTTAATGGTTTCATTTTATTTTTAATCATAAATTTAATTGGTTCAATGGGCATTTCAAAAGATTTTGTTTTATGATTATAAAAACAATAAAAACTACTACTTTCGTCTAAATCTTTAACTGAAAATATCAAAAAGTATTCTTTTTTTCCAGAAATATTTTGTACTACTGTATGACGATGAAGACATTCTTTTTCTTCACTTGAATGAAACAGGAATTTACTTAATTCTTCAATAAAATTTTTATTTTCAATATATCCCGTTAAAGAAGTAGTAAATTTAGGAATACAATTCATCATATATTGAAATTTATATAGCATTATTTGACTTTTTAATTCTTTTAGTTTTGATACATCCATCTTACCAATAAAATTAGCACCTTCCCTAGAAATTGAAAGATCTATAGGAGTATCAATTAAAGTTTGATATGCCATATTATGAATTTCTTTTTTCATTTTAGAAGATATTATTTCTTTTTCAAAAACAGTTTGAATTATTTCTTTATGACTATCAAATTTATAATCAATTTTTTTGATTTCTTCTAGTTTTTGTTCTATTGTTAGACTCTTATTTTTAATTAAATCTAATAGTATATTATAATAGTCTTGATAAAAGTCACTAGTTCTAATAATATGTTTTCCTATTTTATTAGTTACTTCTTGTCCAAATTTAAAAAGTAACTCATCAGTATAAAGACCATTTTCTGATTTTATATATCCAATAGATGCATCTAAATTTCTTAAGTAGTCATCTGTCATTGTATCAAATGTTTCACTAGAACAAGCATAGTAATCTTGAGTATGACAAAAACTTTTAGTAGAAAACCCTAATTGGACTCTATAAAAATCTGGAATTGGATTCAATAAATATTTCTTATTATCATTTTCATATACAATAGCCCAGTGATTAAAATTAATTCCTTCTATATCATCCATTTCTAGTGGTCTACAACTTATTCCTAATTTTTCTGCTAAACTACAGTATAAGTAAACTACACTACGGCAAATAACTTCTCTATTTTCAATTAATTGATAGTGTTCATAAATTTCTTTTTGTCTTTCTGGATTTTTTTCATAAAAAAACTCTGTACTTTTTGATAAAATTTTGCCTACTTCTATATAAAGTTTACGCAATTTTTGATCATTAGTATAGTTTTTTGGGATTCCTGCAATAATTTCATTACAAGTTTCATATAAATCAATATTACTTTCGTCCATATTTTTTTTCTCCTGATTCAGACAAATTCTCAAAAAAATCCATTTCTATATCATACTTTTCAATATATTCTAGAATATCAGGAATTGGTTTTAAATTAGAAAGGTTTATTTTAGTAATATCTTCGTTATCTTTTAGTTTTGTTGAATAAAAGCTATAAGTATTATTTTTTCCTTTTCTAGCTACTATTACATCACCATAATTGGAAGTAACATAAATAGCACTAGTTTCACTCTTAGTTTCCATCATATTCCTCCCTATAAATTATTAATTAGATTATATCACATATTTTAACTATGATACAACAACATAAAAAAAAGGCAGTCAAATAACTGTCTTATTTTTCTTTTACTTCATCTTGCATTAATCTTAATAATACGATTAATGAACCATCTCCACGTCTTTCGTCTAATTTTAAAATTTGAGTATATCCACCATTACGATTTTGATATCTTGATGATAATTCATTAAATATTTTATCAACAACTTTTTTGTCATTATGTAAGAATGCTAAAGCTTTACGGCGTGATACTAAATCGCCTTTTTTACCATAAGTAATCATTTTATCAACAAATTTACGAACTTCTTTTGCTCTAGTTTCTGTTGTTTTAATACTTTCATTATCTATTACTTGTTTAGTAAGTGTTGCAAGCATACTTCTTCTATGTTTGTTATCTCTACCTAACTTTCTATATGCCATAGTTCTTCCTCCTTATCTTAATCGTCATCACGTAAAACTAGACCCATGTCTCTAATTTTATCTAATACTTCTTTTAATGATTTTTTACCTAAGTTACGGATTTTCATCATATCATTTTCGCTCTTATTAACAAGATCTTGTAAAGTATGAATTCCTGCTCTTTTCAAACAATTATAAGCTCTTACTGAGAAGTCTAAATCTTCAATAGATGTTTCTAATGCTTTTACTGTAGGATCTTCTGTTTTTTCAATCATCATTCCTGTAGCATCTGCAATAGAAGATAAATCTGTAAGAATTTCAAAATGTTCAATTAAGATACGTGAAGCTAAAGCAATTGCTTCTTCTGGTTTAATAGAACCGTTTGTCCAGACATTCATAATTAACTTATCGTAACTCTCATCTTGTCCAACACGAGCATTTCCAACTTCATATGATACTCTTTCAATTGGAGAATATAGTGAATCAATTGCAATTACTCCTGCTTTTTTCAAATCATATAATCTTTTATTTTCTTCACTTCTAACATAACCACGACCGTTTGTAACTGTCATTTCCATATTTAAGCTTCCACCAGCTGCTAAAGTTGCAATTACTTTATCAGGATTTACAACTTCAATATCTGCATCATGTTCAATATCTCCTGCAGTAATTACTCCTTCTTTAGTAGCATTAATTCTTACTACTTTTGCTTCATTAGAATGATTTTTTAATACAACACCTTTTAAATTTAAGATAATTGTTGTTACATCTTCATATACTCCATCTATTGTTTGAAATTCATGAAGAATACCATCAATTTTAATACTACTAATTGCACTACCTGGAAGTGATGATAGCATCACACGTCTTAGAGCATTACCTAAAGTAGTACCAAAACCTCTTTCTAATGGTTCAAGTTCAAATTTACCATAAAAATTACTTTCTATTGAATCTGTTACTTTATATACTGGTTTTTCAAATTGTAACATATAACTAACCTCCCTTTCATTAACCACGTGGTCGTTTTGGTGGACGACATCCATTATGTGGTATTGGTGTAACATCATAAATTGCTGTTACTTCAAGTCCTGCAGTTTGAAGTGAACGAATTGCTGTTTCACGTCCAGGACCTAATCCTTTTACATATACTTCAACTTTACGCATACCCATGTCATATGCAGCTTTTCCAGCGGCTTCTGCAGCCATTCCAGCAGCAAATGGAGTGGATTTTTTGCTTCCTTTAAATCCTAATGCACCACTTGATGCCCAGCTAATTGCATTACCATCTTTATCTGTAATTGTTGTAATTGTATTATTAAATGTAGAGTGAATATGTGCAACACCTTCTGGAACATTTTTTTTGACTTTTTTCTTTCTTGTTTTATAAGCCATAATTATAACCTCCTCATTATTTATTTTTAATTACTATACTTTCTTCTTATTTGCTACTGTCTTACCTTTACCCTTACGAGTTCTAGCATTACGGTTTGTTCTTTGTCCTCTAACAGGTAAACCTTTTTTGTGACGAGATCCTTCATATGAATTAATTTCCATTTTTGTTTTAATATTCATACTAACTTCACGACGTAAATCTCCTTCTGTTAGATGCTTATTAATTTCATCACGCAACTTAACTAATTCGTCTTGTGATAAATCTCCTGCTTTTTTTGTAGGTTCTACTCCTGCATTTTTACAAATAACTTTTGCTAAATTTCTTCCAATACCATAAATATAAGTTAATGAAATAACAATATGTTTATCATTTGGAATATCTACACCTTTAATACGTGCCATTTATTTACACCTCCTATTAATTATCCTTGTTTTTGTTTATGCTTAGGATTTTTGCAGATAATTCTGACAACTCCTTTACGTTTTACTACTTTGCATTTTGGACAAATTTTTTTTACTGATGCTTGTACTTTCATTTTTATCCCTCCTATTATTTACGATAGGTAATACGCCCACGTGTTAAGTCATATGGTGATAACTCTATCATTACAGTATCCCCTGCTAAGATGCGAATATAATTCATTCGTATTTTACCAGAAACGTGGGCTTCTATAATGTGTCCGTTTTCTAGTTGGACTTTGAATTTACCACCAGGTATTATCTCAAGGACTTTACCTTCTACTTCAATTGTATCTTCTTTAGCCATCTTTCCACTCTCCTGTTAAGATTTCATAACCAGCTTCAGTTACAACAACTGTATGCTCAAAATGAGCTGCTGGATGATGATCTTGAGTTACTATTGTCCAATCATCATCTAAAATTTCGATATTTGGACTTTTTGCAGTTAGCATTGGCTCAACTGCAATTACCATACCTTTTCTTAATTTTACTCCAGTATGTTTTAACCCCTGATTTGGAACATCAGGATCTTCGTGCAAATCAGTACCAATACCATGACCACACAATTCTTTTACTACTCCTAAATTATGTTCATGAGCAAAAGTTGAAATTGCATAGCCAATATCACCAATTCTATTTCCTGGCTTTACTTCATTTAAACCAACAAATAATGCTTCCTCAGTATATTTCAATAAATGTTGTTTCTCAGAATTAACCTTTCCTACAGCATAACTCCAAGCAGAATCACCATGATATCCTTTATAGCAAGCACAAATATCTAATGTTACTATATCACCTTCTTCTAGTTTTCGTGAACTAGCAATTCCGTGAACAACTTCATCATTTACAGAAATACAGATTGATTTTGGAAAACCATCATATCCTTTACATGATGGAATAGCATCTAAACTTCTAATATATTTATCTGCTAAATCATCTATTTCTTGTGTAGTAATTCCAGGTTTGATAAAAGGTTCTATATACTTATGAGTTTTATATACAATATTACCAGCGATTCTCATTAGTTCAATTTCACGGTTACTTTTTAGTGTAATCATTTTCTGATCATCTCCTAATAATATCTTCAATTTGTTTAGTTACACTTTCTTTAGGTTTATTTCCATCTACTTCATATAAAACATTCAGATTTTTATAATGTTCTATGATTGGTGTAACTTTTTCTATATAAAGACTATATCTATTTTCAAATGCTTCCAAATTGTCATCATTTCTTTGATAAAGTCTTCCTCCACATATGTCACAAACAGAATCTATTTGTGGTGCACTATCTTCACTATTTATATTAAATACGGCATCACAATTTTCACAAATTCTTCTGCCAACTACCCTTTTTTCTAAAGTTTTTTTATCTATGTTAATTAAAATAACAACACCGATATCATAACCTAATCTTTTTATAATCTGATCGTAACGAATTGCTTGTTCAATATTTCTAGGAAAACCATCAATAATAAAGCCATTTTTACAATCTTCTTTTTTTAATCTATTTTCAATTAATTGATCAGTAATATCATCTTTTACTAATTCTCCACTAGATAGAACTTCTGAAACATATTCTCCTAATTCACTGTGTTCTTCAGCAATATCTCTTAAAATATCTCCTGTTGAAATATGAGGAATATGATATTTTTCTTCTATAATTTCTGCTTGCGTACCTTTTCCCGCAGCAGGTGGAGCAATAAACATAATATTTTTCATTATCTTCTATATCCTCGCTTATAATTTCGTGCAAGCAAACTACCTTCTAATTGTTTATAAGTTTCTAATGCAACTCCTACAACGATTAATAATCCAGTACCACCAATCGAAACTGTAGTTGGCATACTTGTGAAATTAGAAAATAGAATTGGAATACCTGCGATGATTACTAAGAATATAGCACCTAAAACAGTTAATCTTGATAAGATTTTGCTTAAATATTTTTTAGTATCTTCCCCTGGTCTAATTCCTGGGATATAGCCACCACTTTCTTGCAAATTCTTTGCAAAGTCCTCTGGTTTTACTTGAATGAATGTATAAAAATATGCAAAAATGAATATTAATATAACATATATACAAAAACCAACTGGAGTTGAATAAGATAAATACTTAGAAACAATTTTAGAAAATGTTTCATTTTTTATTACTTGTGCTAAAATTCCTGGAATTGAAATTAAACTAGATGCAAAGATAACTGGAATAACTCCTGATGTATTAATTTTAATTGGCATAAAAGATTGTCCAGCTTTTCCATAAGCTGATGTTGATTTATTAGCATATTGAATTGGAATACGTCTTTCAGATTCTTGGACATAAATCATGCCAATAACAATAGCAAAATATACAATTACAAATATTACAAATTTTGTAACTCCTAAGGCAGCTATTTGAACAGTATCAAAAGAAACTAAACTTTGAAATGCTGTTACAAACATTTGTGGGAGAGTTGCTATGATACCTGCCATAATAATTAGGCTGATTCCATTTCCTATTCCTTTTTGTGTTATCTGGTCTCCTAACCATAATAAGAATGATGTACCTGCAGTTAATACTGTAGCAATATATAAATACTCTATAGGATTTCCAGATTTACCAATAAAAGCAAAAGCAAAGGCATAACCTTCAATAAAGGAAAAAGCAATTCCTATATATCTTGTTATTTGATTTAGTTTTTGACGCCCTGTTGGACCTTGCTTACTTAATTCTGTAAAATATGGAATAATATCCATTTGTAATAATTGCATTATAATAGATGCCGTAATATAAGGCATAACACCTAAAGCAAATATTGAAAAGTTTTTTAATGCTCCTCCACCCATGGTATTTAATAATTCTAAAAAACTTAAATTTTGACTTAAATTTTCAGTTCCTGGAACTCGAATTGAAATTCCTAGAATAAAAATCATTAAAGCACCTAGAGTATAATAAATTCTATGACGAAGATCTTTATTAGTAGGAGTAAATAATTGCTTCATGGTTTTAAACATCTTAGATCACCTCAGCTTTACTTCCTGATTCTTTGATCTTTTCTAAAGCACTAGATGAAAATTTAGAAGCTTGAATTGTTAATTTCTTTTCTAATTTACCATTTCCTAATACTTTAACACCCTTTAATTGTTTTTTTATAATTCCTTTTTCTTTTAATAATGCTGGAGTAACTATAGTACCATTATCAAATCTATTAAAATCAGAAACATTAATAACTGCATATTCAGTTTTAAATAAATGATTTGAAAATCCTCTTTTAGGAATTCTTCTATATAATGGTAATTGTCCTCCTTCAAATACTGGATTAATACTTCCACCACTACGTGCTTTTTGTCCCTTTTGTCCTTTTCCAGAAGTTTTTCCTAATCCACTTCCTGGTCCACGACCTACACGTTTTTTTGGTTGCTTTGCTCCAATATTTTTTTCTAATTCATGTAACTTCATTATCCTAATATCTCCTCTACTGTTTTACCACGTAATGCTGCAACTTCTTCTGCTGTTTTAATTGAAGCTAATGCGTTTAATGCAGCTCTAGCCATATTTAATTTTGTTCTTGCTCCAAGGGACTTTGAAACAATATCACGAACTCCTGCTAATTCAAGAACAGCACGAACAGATCCACCAGCAATAACTCCTGTACCAGCAGCAGCAGGTTTAATCATAACTCTAGCAGCACCACTAGTTCCGATTGCTTCATGAGCAACTGTTCTTCCATCTATTAAAGGTATTTTAATGATATTCTTGTTAGCATCTTGAATTGCTTTCTTTATTGCATCAGGTACTTCATTGGCTTTACCAATACCTAATCCAACACGACCTTTTCTATCACCGACAACAACTGTAGCAGCAAATCTTCTTTGACGTCCACCTTTGTTAACTTTAACAACGCTTTTAACGTCAATTACTAATTCTTCTAAAGTCTTGTCTTTATTGTCTTGTGCTCTTTTTTGCATAATACCCTCCTATTAGAATTCTAATCCATTTTCACGTGCAGCTTCTGCTAAGGCAGCAACACGACCATGATAAAGATATCCACCTCTATCAAATACTACTTTTTTTATTTTTGCTTTTGAAGCTTTCTTAGCGATTGCTTCACCAACAACTTTAGCTGCTTCTATATTACTTCCATTTTTAATTTTTAAATCTTTATCAAGTGTTGAAGCAGAACAAAGAGTAGTTTTTGCCTCATCATCAATGATTTGTGCATAAATTCCAGTATTTGAACGGAAAACACATAATCTTGGTACTTCAGCTGTTCCAGTTAATTTAGAACGAATTCTTTCATGACGTACAATACGCATACTATTACGAGATTGTTTTTTTATCATCTTAATTTCTCCCTTCTATCTACTTTAAGCAGCTTTCTTTCCTTCTTTACGAATAATATGTTCATCTTTATAACGAATTCCTTTTCCTTTATAAGGTTCAGGTTTTCTTACTTTTCTAATATTAGCAGAAAATTCTCCAACTAATACTTTATCAATTCCTTTTACTGTAATTTCAGTATTACTTGTAGCTTCTACTGAAATACCTTCAGGAATTTGCATTTCTACTGGATGAGAATAACCAGCATTGATTACTAATTTTTTACCTTGAACATTGAAACGATAACCAACACCAATAATTTCTAGTGCTTTTTCATATCCTTTTGTTACTCCAACAATCATATTAGAAATTAAAGAATTCATAGTTCCATGAAGTGCTTTTGCTGCTTCATTTTTACGTTCTAAGGTAATTTCATTATTTTCTTGTTTCATTGTAATATCTTTTAACATTACTTGTTTTAATTCTCCCTTAGGTCCTTTTACAATAACTTCATTATTTTCTAAAGTAACTGTAACACCTTCAGGTATTTTTATAATTCTTTTTCCAATACGGCTCATCTTGACACCTCCTTATATTTTTTCTAATTACCAAATATAAGCTAGAACTTCCCCACCTATATTTTGTTTACGAGCTTCTTTATCTGTCATAATTCCCTTAGATGTAGAAATAATCGCAATTCCTAAACCATTTAATACTTTAGGAATTTCATCATTTTTCGCATATACACGAAGTCCTGGTTTGGAAATTCTCTTTAATCCAGTTATAACTCTTTCACGTTTTTCAGTATATTTTAAAGTTAAAACTAGACTACCTTGAACATCATTTTTTTCTAGTTTATAGTCTTTTATAAATCCTTCATCTTTTAAAATTCTAGCGATTTCACTTTTTACTTTAGAAGCAGGAACTTTTACTTCTTCATAACGCATTTGATTTGCATTACGAATACGTGTTAACATATCTGCTATTGTATCTGTTACTACTGCCATAATTTTTCCTCCTTTCCAATTACCAACTTGATTTTTTTATTCCTGGTATTTGTCCTTTATAAGCTAATTCACGAAAGCAAATACGGCATATACCAAACTTGCTCATAACAGCATGTGGTCTTCCACAACGAGAACATCTAGTATATTCACGTACTTTGAATTTTTGTGGTCTATTAGCTTTAACAATCATACTTTTTCTTGCCATTTTTACCCTCCAATTACTTTCTAAAAGGAATTCCAAGTCCATTTAATAAGTCAAATGATTCCTCATTAGTTTTTGCTGTTGTTACAAAAACAATATCCATACCTCTAACTTTTACAACTTCATCATAATTTATTTCTGAGAAAATTAATTGTTCTTTAATTCCCATTGTATAATTTCCTCTCCCATCAAATGCTTTTGGAGATACTCCTCTAAAGTCACGTACTTGTGGAAGTGCAATAGAAATTAATTTATCCATAAAGTTATACATATTTTCTCCTCTTAGTGTAACTTTACAACCAATAGATTGACCTTCTCTTACTTTAAATCCTGCAATTGATTTTTTAGCTTTAGTTACTACTGGCTTTTGTCCAGAGATTACTGCTAAATCTGCTACTGCTGCATCTAATAATTTAGAATTTGTAGTAGCATCTCCAACTCCCATATTAATTACGATTTTTTCTAACTTAGGAGCTTGCATTATTGATTTATAATTGTATTTACTCATTAAACTTGGAACAACTTCTTTTAAGTATTTTTCTTTTAGGCGGTTCATAATTTACCCTCCTTTCAATTAATCAAGCTTTTCGTTTGATTTTTTTGCTATTCTTATTTTTTTATTATTTTTATCTGTTGTATGTCCTATTCTAGTTCTTTTCTTAGATTTAGGATCAATAATCATAACATTAGATGCATGAATTGGAGCTTCCATTTCGATAATTCCACCAGCAGTTTGTCCATTTCCTTTTTGATGTTTCTTAACAATATGTACACCTTCAACAACTACTTTATTTTCTGCTCTTAATGTTTTAATAATCTTTCCTTCTTTTCCTCTATCAGAACCAGTGATAACTACAACTTTATCTCCTACTTTTAAGTCCATACTTATCCTCCTTTATAGTACTTCTTTTGCTAAAGATACTATTTTCATATAATCTTTATCACGAAGTTCTCTTGCTACTGGTCCAAAAATACGAGTTCCTACTGGACTCTTGTCATCTTTAATAATGACACAAGCATTGTCATCGAACTTGATATAACTTCCATCTTCACGACGAATACCTTTACGGCTACGAACGATAACTGCCTTTACAACTTTTCCTTTTTTCATGTTTGAGTTAGGTATTGCATTTTTTACAGTACCAACTACAACATCACCAATATTTCCAGTCTTAACTTTACTTCCTCCAAGCACACGGATTACTAATAATTCACGAGCACCAGAGTTGTCAGCAACTTTCATACGACTTTCTTGTTGTAACATAAATTATTCCTCCTCACCTAAGCAATTAAATAATTACTGCTTCTTTTACAATTTCTTTTAAGTAGAAATGTTTCGTTTTAGAGATTGGTCTAGTTGATACTATACGAACGATATCTCCTACTTTTGCTTTATTTGTTTCATCATGAACACAATATTTTTTAGAGCTTTTTACTCTTTTATGATATAATGGATGATTTTTATAACTTTCGACTAAAACGGTAATAGTTTTATTGTTAGCAGCACTTACTACTTTTCCAACAAATTCTTTTTTGATCGCTTTTTCCATTTCCATCCTCCTATTCATTTGCTTCACGTTCTTTTAGAACGGTTTTCATTCTAGCAACGGTGTGTCTTAAATCTCTAATTCTTGAAGGTTTTTCAAGATTACCTGTTGCTTGTTGAAAACGTAAATTAAATAGTTCTTCTTTTGTTTCTACTAATTTCTTTTCGATTTCTTCAGTAGATAATTCTCTGATTTCATTAACCTTCATTTTATTCACCACCATTTTCTTTCTTAACAAATTTTGTGGCAACTGGTAATTTATGTGATGCAAGTCTCAATGCTTCACGAGCAACTTCTTCGCTAACTCCAGAAATTTCAAACATAATTTTTCCTTCTTTAACAACTGCAACCCAACCTTCTACATTACCTTTACCTTTACCTTGACGAGTACCAATTGGTTTTTTAGTAAGTGGCATATGTGGGAATATATTAATCCAAACTTTACCACCACGTTTCATATAACGAGTCATTGCAACACGAGCGGCTTCAATTTGATTTGCAGTAATCCAAGCACCTGATTTTGCTTGTAAACCAAATTCTCCAAAACTTAATGTTGTATTACCCTTTGACTTTCCTTCGTAAGGTAATCTATGTACACGACGATATTTTGTTCTTGACGGTATTAACATATTAATTACCTCCTTTAGCCTTTTTTGAATTTAGGATTTCTCCTTTATAGATCCAAACCTTTACACCAATTTTACCAAATGTTGTGTCAGCTTCACTTTGAGCATAATCAACATCCGCTCTTAATGTGTGTAGAGGAATAGTTCCTTCTGTATATCCTTCACTACGTGCCATATCAGCACCACCTAAACGTCCAGATACAGATGTTTTTATTCCTTTAGCTCCTGCTTTCATTGCATTTCTAATTGCACGTTTTTGCGCCATACGGAATGATGCTCTATTACTAATTTGATTAGCAATTTGATCTGCAACTAATTTAGCATTTAAATCTACTTTTTTAATATCAACAATTGAGATTTGAACATTTTCATCTGCAACTTTTGACAATATTTTCTTTAATTTTTCAATTTCTTCTCCACCACGGCCAATCATAACACCTGGTTTAGAAGTATGAATTACAACTTCACATCTCTTGGCATTTCTTTCTATTTCAACTTTAGCAATACCAGCATTTTTTAAATTTTGTTCTATATACTTACGAATCTTAATATCTTTATCTAAGTACTTAGAAAAATCTTTTTTATTAGAATACCATCTTGCTTCCCAGTCTTTATTAATGCCAAGTCTTAGTCCATTAGGATTTACCTTTTGTCCCATTCTTGTAACCTCCTTAATTATTTTGTAGCCACTGTAATTATAATGTGACTAGTTCTATGATTATTATGTCCAATATGAGAACGTGAATCAAACATATGACGTTTCATAACAGGACCTGCATCTACTCTTGCTTCTTTTACATATAATGTTGTTTCGTCTGCACCATTATTATTAACAGCGTTTGCAATAGCAGAATCTAAAACTTTTTTAGTAAGCTTAGCGGATTTATTATTTACGTTTACTAATATATTTCGTGCTTCACTAATGTTTTTGCCACGAATTAAATCTGCTACTAAACGAGCTCTAATAGGTGAAACACGAAGCATCTTTGCAATTGCTTTTGCTTCCATATACTTTTCCTCCTAGTCAAAATTTTATTTCTTTTTATCTGAACCATGTCCACCAAATTTACGAGTTAAAGAAAATTCTCCAAGCTTATGTCCAACCATATCTTCTGTAACATATACTGGAATAAACTCGTGTCCATTGTGAACTGCAAATGTGTGTCCTATAAAATCAGGAAAAATAGTAGAACGACGTGACCAAGTTTTTATAACTTCTTTTTTTCCAGACTTATTTAATTCTTGAACCTTTTTTAATAATCTTTCGAAAACATAAGGTCCTTTTTTTAAACTTCTTGCCATTACTTTTCATCCTTTCCTATTTACCATTACGACGACGTACAATAAATTTATCAGATTGTTTTTTCTTACGTGTCTTATATCCAAGTGCAGGTTTACCCCAAGGTGTTACTGGTGCTTTACGTCCAATAGGTGCACGTCCTTCACCACCACCATGTGGATGGTCATTAGGATTCATAACAGAACCTCTTACTGTAGGTCTAATTCCCATATGACGTTTACGACCTGCTTTTCCAATTTTTACAAGTGATGAGTCTTCATTTCCAACTTCACCAATAGTAGCCATACAAGTGCCAAGAACCTTTCTTTGTTCTCCACTTGATAAACGAATCATTACATATTTACCTTCACGTCCAAGAATTTGAGCAGATGCTCCAGCGCTTCTTGCTAATTCTCCACCTTTTCCTGGTCTAAGTTCAATATTATGAATCGTAGTACCAACAGGAATTGACATAATTGGTAGTGCATTTCCAACTTTAATGTCAGCTCCTTCTCCAGACATTATCGTCATACCAACTTCTAAAGTTTTAGGAGCGATAATGTATCTTTTTTCTCCGTCTGCATAATTAATTAAAGCGATATTAGCAGTTCTATTTGGATCATATTCAATACTTGCTACGACTCCAGGTACGTTAACTTTATTTCTTTTAAAATCAATGATACGATATTTTCTTTTTACTCCGCCACCTTGATGACGAACTGTAATCTTACCTTGATTATTACGTCCACCATTTTTTCTAATGGTAACGACAAGACTTTTTTCAGGAGTAGTTTTAGTAATTTCTTCATTTACTAAAGTACTCATTTTTCTACGTCCTGGTGTAGTAGGTTTATAATTTCTTATTGCCATAACTTTTTTCCTCCTTAACCAAGATCAATTGTTTGACCATCTGCTAGAGTAACAATAGCTTTCTTTGATCTGTTTGTTAACCCAGCATAACGACCAACCCTTCTTTTTTTAGGTTTTTCATTCAATGTTTTTATTGAAGTTACTTTTACTTTAAATATTTTTTCAATAGCAGCCTTAATTTCTGTTTTATTTGCTTTAGGGTCTACTTTAAATGTATATTTTCCTTCTTCTTTTGCAATTTGACTTTTTTCAGTAATTACTGGTGCTTTGATAATTTCTAAATATTTTGTATCTTGCATTATGCTAGCACCTCCTCAATTTGTTCTAATGCATCTTTTGTTACTACTATACAATCAGCTGCTACTATATCAAGAGCACTAATTTCTTCTGGAGTAACTAAAAATACATTTGCTAAGTTTCTTGTAGCTAAAATAGTATTTTCATCAAACTCTTTTACTACTAATAAAACTTTTTTATCAGCAACTTTTAATGCTTCTAATACTTTGATAAAAGATTTTGTTTTAGGTGTTTCTAAAACTAATTCTTCTAAGACAATAATTGCGTTTTCCATTGCTTTATGTGAATATGCAGATTTAATTGCAATTTGTCTTTCTTTACGATTTTGTTTTTTACTATAATCGCGAGGTACTGGAGTTCCATATCTTCCTCCACCTACCCATTGGACTGCTCTAATAGAACCTTGACGAGCATGCCCTGTTCCTTTTTGTCTCCATGGTTTTCTTCCACCACCACTAACTTCTGAACGAGTTTTTGTTGAATGTGTTCCTTGTCTAAGTGATGCACGTCCTAAAATAATTGCATCATATAAAACTTTATCATTTGGAGTTATTCCAAATACATTTTCATTTAATTTAACATCATTAATTTTCTCACCTTTAAGATTGAAAAGATCTATTTTTTTCATATCATTTCCTCCTTTCATCACATTATTATCATAACTTTATTTATATAGTAATCGTTTGTGATGACTATTCTGCTGTTTTTTCTTCTGCAGATGATTCTTCTGTTTTTTCTTCTTCAGCAAGTGTTTCTGTAGTTTCTTCTTTTGTATCTTCTAGAACTACATTTTCTGTTTCTTCTGATGCAGTATCTAATACTTCTACTTCTTCAACATAAGTGATTAAATCAGCTTTTTCATTTACAGCATCAGGTTTTTTAACAGCTGTGCGAATGATAACTAATGATTGTTTAGGACCTGGAACATTTCCTTTTATAAGAATTACGTTATTTTCTTTATCAATTGAAATAACTTCAAGATTTTGAATTGTTGTTTTTGCATTACCCATGTGCCCTGGCATTTTTTTACCTTTTAAAACATGCATTGGTAACATAGTACCAAGTGAACCAACACCTCTATGATATTGAGAACCATGTCCCATGGGACCACGAGATTGATTATATCTTTTGATTACACCTTGGAATCCTTTACCTTTACTAATTCCACTTACATCAACCATTTCTCCTTCTTTGAAAATATCAACAGAAATAACTTGACCTAAAGTATAATCTCCTACATTTACACCTCTGATTTCTCTTAAGAAGCGCTTAGGTTCTGTATTTGCTTTTTTTGTATGACCCAATTGTGGTTTGTTTACTGCTTTTTCTTTTATTGTACTTGTACCAAGTTGAATAGCATCATAACCATCTTTTTCAACTGTTTTGATTTGAGTAACTACATTTGGTTCTACTTCAATAACAGTTACCGGAATTAATTTACCATTTTTTGTAAATACTTGAGTCATTCCGATTTTTTTACCTAAGATTCCTTTCATTTTTATTTCCTCCTAAATTATTTTGTTTTAATATCAATATCAACACCACTAGGTAAATCTAAATGTGCTAATGCATCAATAGTTTCCTTACTTGGATTTTTGATATCTATTAGTCTTTTATGTGTACGCATTTCGAATTGTTCACGAGAATCTTTATATTTATGAACAGCTCTTAAAATAGTAAATTTTTCAATTTCAGTTGGAAGTGGAACTGGTCCAGAAATTTCTCCACCTGATCTTTTTATTGTTTCTACAATTTTAGTAGCTGCATTGTCTAAAATTCTATGATCGTAAGCTTTTAAACGAATACGAACTGTTGCTTTTGACATATATATCCTCCCTTCGCCTATATCTAGTATAGACTTGCTCCATGCAAATAACCCAATACTCAGTTAGCAACTTAACCTGGTGTATCGACAACCTTGCATATCTAAGCAGTCACACAAATAAAATTATATCATATAGTTTCCTGTTTTTGCAAGTACTTTTGAAATTTTTTTATTTTTCAAAAAAATAAAAGATTTAAATAATATTTAGTTTAATTTATTTAAATCATTATATAAATATATGAAAGAAAAAAGCGTTTTATGTTTATTACATTTTATTTAGTCTTCTTTTATACGTTTTTGTGACATTCTTTTTCCAAGCATAGATGCAGGTACAACAGAATTGCTCCCAAATTTATGATTAATTTCATCAATCTTTTTTTGAAAGGAAGTATCTGTTTTTTCTTCTATTTCTTCATCAAATAAAGAAATTTGTTTTTTTCGTTCATTGCATAAATCAGCAAGCTTAATACCAATCAACCTAATTGAATCTTTTTTCCAACTATTTTCTAATAAATCAATAACTGTATTATATATAATTTCTGTTTTATCTGTGGAGTTTTCTAATTTAATTTGTCTTGAATAATTCTCAAAATGATTATTTTTAAAAATGATAGCTACTACATTGCAATACTTATTTTTTGCTCTTAACTGCCTACTTAATTCCAAAGTTTGTCTAAATAATACTTCTTTTAATTCATCTATACGATCAACATCTTTAGGTAATGTTTCTGATATACTAATACTTTGATTTTTTGACTCTTGAGGTTGTACTTTTGTATCATCAAGTCCATTAGCAGAGTTTTTCAAAAATATAGCTTGATTTTTAAAATATTTAGTTAAAAATTCCAAATCTTTATTAGCTAAATCACCTATTGTATTAATATCTAATTCTCTAAGTTTTTTTGAGGTCTTTTTTCCTACCATAAATAAATCTTCAATTGAAAGAGGCCACATTTTATTTTTAACTTCTTCATCAAATAATGTATGAACTTTATCAGGTTTTTCAAAATCACTTGCCATTTTAGCACATAGCATATTATTAGCAATTCCAACATTAACTGTAAATCCAAACTTAGTTTTTATTTCATCTTTAATGTGATAAGCTAACTCAATATAATCAGTATAAATATATTTAGTACCAGTTAAATCTAAAAAAGCTTCATCTATAGAATATTTTAAAATATTAGGACTATATTGCTTTAAATATTCATGAAATTCTTTGGACATATGATAATACCATTGATAATTTGGAGGAAATACTTTTAAATTTGGACACTTTTTTCTAGCTGAATATAATGTTTCTGCTGTGACAATTCCATATTTTTTAGCAACTGGACTTTTTGCTAAAACTATTCCACTTCTTTTAGTTTCATCACCACCAATAACAGAAGCTATCTTTCTAATATCAATGGAATAGCCTTTTTGTATAAGTAAAATAGCACTCCATGACAAAAAAGCATTATTTACATCTATATGAAATATAATTCTTTTTGTCATATAAATCACCTAAATTAATTATAGAACATTTTTTCGATATAAACAATAAAAATTATTATTAAAATATGATTATTATAATGTTTATTTTAGAATTAATAAATAATTAAATTTTATTATCATTTAAACAAAATATAGCATATATAGGTAAGTAACGAATATCTTTTTTTGTTGAAAAATTATTTTCTGTAACACGATAACCTTCTTGTACTGTAAATTTTTTCATTAAAACAGATAGTGACTTTGCTTTTGACATTAATTTTGTTGTTATTTCAATTGGAACAATTTGCCCCATGCGATTTTGAATAACAAAATTAACTTCAGCTTTTCCTTGAGATTGATAATAATATAATGAATAACCTGCTTCTATTAATGTTTTAGCGATATGATTTTCGTATAACGTTTCACGTAAATTATCATCTTTTGTTATATCTTTTATATTCATATTTAATAAAGAATATAAAAGTCCATCATCTAATAAGTATAATTTAAAACTTTCTTCTTCTCGACAACTACTAAGAGGAGATTTTATAGTTGTAATTTTATAGCTTCTACAAACAATTTGATTACTAACTAAATAGTTAATACTAGATTCATATTCTTTTGCACGATGGCCATATCCTATTAAACCATATTGAAATTTTTTATTTTCTTTACGCAATTGATCTGGAATAGATGATAATACTTCTATACCACGTGGAATATCAATTAAATTTTTATTAAAAGCAATCTCTTTAATATAAGCATCCATTATTTTTTGTTTTAAGGCATTAATTTGATTTTCATTAAATCCGTTTAAATAACTAGTAACAATTTCTGGAAAGCCACCAACCATTAAATATTCATGGAATAAATCAAGTGCAACTTGATGAAAAGGACAAGTTTTTCTTTTTTGAAAAGAATCTCTGATAAGATTAGCTAATTGTTTTTCACCGCGTGCCCATAAGTATTCTTCAAAATCAAGTTCATACATTGCTTTAAATTGCAACTCTACGCCTTTAAACTCAGATAAATTTTCCCTTCTAGAAGTAATAACAATAATATGATATTGATTATTGCTATTACCAAATAATTTAATACCTTTAATAATATCAATATCATTAACATTATCAAAAACAATTAAAGTATCGTTAGGAAGAATTGTTTCTAAAGATAATACTGATAAATTAACAATAATTTTATCAATAGATTTTTCACTTTTAAAAATATCTAATAACTTGGCATAATTAGTTGTATTAAAATACACAACATTTTTATATTCATTTTTTCCAAATTCTAAAACTGTAAACGTTTTTCCTATTTGTTTAGGACCATAAATAACAAGAGGTTTTCGAATTATATCATTCTTCCATTTTTGAAGAAATGAAACTATTTTTCGTTCCATAAAGTGTATTCTCCTTACATATTTTATAAAATAAGTATAATATTTTTTTTTGTTACAGTCAATAAATTATCAAAAAAATGCAAAAATAAAAAGACTTATACTGCTCGTCTTAATTAATAATAGATGATTGATTAAATTCTAATCTCAGTTTATCTGCTACTGTTACAATAAATTCAGAATTAGTAGGTTTAGCTTTATCAATATCAACACTATGACCAAATATTTCTTCCATCAACTGCCAATTACCACGATTCCAACTAACTTCTATAGCATGACGAATTGCTCGTTCAACTCTAGAAACTGTTGTATCATATTTGCTAGCAACTTCAGGATACAATTCTTTAGTAATTCCACCAATAACTTCTGGTTTTTCATAAAGCATCATAATACCATCTCTAATATATTGGTAACCTTTAATATGCGATGGCATACCTAATTCATGTAATATTTTTGTTGTTGATTTTTCTAAATTATTACGATATAAATTTATGTTCTTATTTTCATAATTTATTCCATCAGCAATTTCTAAAACTCTCCTTTCTAAATCCATTAATTCAAATGGTTTTAATATATAATAATTTACTCCTAATTCTGAAACTCTCCTAATAATATCAGGTGTATTATATGATGTTAAAACTATAATATTTCTTTCTATATTTTTCTTTTTCAAATATTCAAGAACAGAAATTCCATCTTTATTTGGCATAATTAGATCTAATATAATAACATCATATTTATCAGATTGCTTTTCAATTAAATTTAATCCTTCTACTCCATCATAAGCTTGCATTACTACTTCAATACTTGCGTGTTTACTAAAGTACTCCTTTATCATACTGACTAACTCTTTATTATCGTCAATCACTAATAATCTAGTTTTTTCCATATTCTCTCCTTCCCTATACTGCACGCAATTATATTATATACCCAATAAATCATTTTTTAAAGTGAAAAAAAAGACAAGTTTTGTCGAATAATAGAAAAAAAAAGAAGTAAGTCAAAATTTGACTTACTTTTCACTAATCCTAACTTTTACTTTCTTAGTTTTAGAAGTATATGATAATTTCAAATCTTCACCTTTTACTTTTACTTCTACTTCATGTTCACCAACACCGTATCCTTTTAAATCAATATATGCTGTTATAGAAGATGCATCTACTTTTTCTACTATATCTTTACTACCTTTAACTACTACTACTACTTTACTATCTTCTTCAGATAAAGCTTGAACTTTATACTTACTATCCAAGTTTTCTGTTGCTATAGAAATATCATTAATTTCTCTACTAGTTGATGAATCTAATATTACATTAACTGTTAAAGTCTTTGAACTAATTTCAGTAATTCCTGAAGGTTTTTTCAATGTAACTTTATATGTTTTATTTGAAGAAATACCATCAACATCTATTTCTACTGGTAAATATTCAATATCAGCTATTGTTTCTTCATTACCATAGACTGTAACTTTAGATATACTAGTTTCTGTTGATTTAATTGATTTTCCAGTTGCAACAGTTCCTTTAGGAATAATTCTTATTGGAACTTCTTTACTTGGTGATGTAATTTTAACTTTTGCTGTTACTGATTTTGGTACAATTTCTACATCAACAACTTTACCATCAGTATCATATGCTACTAAATCGACATCTTTTAAATTAATTTCACCAGCTTTTGGATTAGTAATTTCATCAACATCTACTAATGCTTTTACCGTAGCAACTTTTTTAAGCTTATATTCTGCTCCTTTAATAATAACATTATCACGATCTAATTCAACCGATTCAATAGATAGTTTATTATCTAAATTATCTTGATGAAGAATATCATATGTTAAACTCTTAGTTTCTGAAACTTTAGGATATATAGTAACAGTTACTGTAGATGGATCTAATTTATAATCTAATGATTTTAATTTCTGTGAATATTTTAAGGTTACTTTATGATTTCCTTCTCCTAATCCTGTTAGATCAACAGAAACACCTTTTGATGGAGATTGCTTAGCTAAAAATATATGTCTTTTTTCACCTACTAAAGTAATATCTACTTCTTTAGGAAGTCCTTCTACTACATATAATTCTTCATTGTAAACAGCTGTTACTGGCTGATTATACAAAATTTCAGCATATTGATCAGCCATAACACTAGATTCTTGATCAATTAATATAAATACTGCAAAAGCAAGAATCAAACTAATAACAATTAATGTAGATTTCTTACTCATAAATCGATCTAAGTTTTTACTGTTATCTTTAAATAAATCTGTAATTTTCAAAATAAATTTTGTAATGGGAGTAATTACCCACTTATCAAAAAATGAACCAATATGATGACACATTTTTGCTATATTCTTAATTATTTTCTTCATATATCTCTTCCTCATCTATTTCTTCTTCATCAATATTCATATCTTGTTTAGGTCTTAATTCATCAATTAGCATAATACGAATATCATCAAGCGATAAATTATAATATAATTCACCTTTTACAGCAACTGACATTCTACCTGTTTCTTCTGATACAATTAATGAAATAGAATCTGCTTCTTCACTAATTCCAAGTGCTGCTCTATGTCTAGTGCCAAGTCTTCTATTGATTTTAGTACTATTGCTAGTAGGGAAAACAGCTCCTGCACAACTAATGCGATCACCTTGAATTATAACTCCACCATCATGTAATGGATTTCCTTCATAGAAAATAGCAATCAATAAATCACTAGTCAAATCAGCATAAATTTTCTTTGCTTTATCAATATAATTTCCTAAGCTAATATCTCTTTCAATAACAATTAAAGCTCCAATTCTTTCTTTTCTTAAATATTCCATAGCTTGAACAATTTCATAAACAAGATGTTCTCTTTCATCAACAGTTAGTACTTTATGTCTTCCTAATAATTGACTTCTTCCTAATTGTTCTAAAACATTTCTAATTTCAGGTTGAAAAATTATAATTAAAGCAACAGGACCCCATTGAATAATATATTCTAGTAATACTTTAATAGTAGTTAAACCTAATACTTCACTTATAACTTTTAATGCCAAAATAATTATTACGCCTTTAAATAGCATACTAAGTTTCACATTGTTTTTGATATTTTTTAAAATAAAATAAAATATTAACCAAACTAAAGATATATCAATTATTTTTTGAATAATACTAATAATATCTGTAACTGTTATTGTCATATAATCATCTCCTTATTTATTTCTATTCATTAAAACTATTGATAATTTATATTTTGATTTGTATTAGCAACTGTAGGAGGTACTATATCAGTACCTGCAGTATTTGGAATAGAAGTTGGCTGTTGATTAATAATTGGAGATTGCGAATATTGAGGTGTTGCAATAGAATTAGATATATTTTGTTGAGGCATTTGTTGTGTATTCATAGTACTCGTATTAACTTGATTTGAAACTTGAGTTGGTTTAATTTGATCTAAGTCATTTTCGCTAGGCTGCAACATAACTGAATTATTTGAAGTTTGTGTATTACTAATAGTGGTATGAGAAGCATCATACTGTTGTTTTGCTTTTTTCTTATTAATAGACACTTCTGCCAAATATCCAATACAAGAACAGATTAAAATACCACTAATTATTGATACAACTATATATAAAGGGCCATCTAACACATCCCTAAAAAACTTAATAATAAAATTCATCTACACACCTTCTATTCTCCATTAATATCATACCATTTTAATTGTGATTTGACTAGTTAAAATTATGAAAGTTTTATTTTAAAAGTAAAATTATTATTTTATATACAATTTTTCTTAAAAAAATTAAAAATCACTGTGCGTATTATAATTTCAGTGATTTTAATTTTAAAATTTAAATTAATTTCTAAATGTAGCTCGTTCTCTTTTGTATACATATAATTTATAAGAGTTGGAATATACAATCCTATTATCGATATATAATCATAAGTCAAAGCCTTCAATTTACATAATTATATCAAATTATTTTACTTTGTCAAAGATGTCCTAAGTAAGAAGTACAACAACTGATAATTGTTACTTTTTTAATTTTTTTTCAAAATTATTTTGTAATAAATCTTGGTATTTACCAACTTTAGATATAATATTGTAAGGATGTGATTGTCTAAAAAGTTTACGTTCTTCTTCTGACATTTCTAATACTTCATCTGCTATATCCATGTGTAATATTCCATCTAAATGATCCATTTCATGCGATAAAACAGTAGATTCAAATTTTTCAAAAGTCTCTATATGTTTTACTCCATCAATATCAAAATACTCAACTAATATTTTATATGGTCTTTTTACATGTCCCATAAAGTTCATACAACTTGCACAAGCCTCCCAATACTCTGTAAGACCATATCTTTCAATAATCACTGGATTTATTAATACCCTTGCTTCATTGTAATTTTCTTCTTTTGCTGTAGCTTCATTTTTTTGCATTTTATTAATAATGTCCAAATTTGTATTTTTTATATATACAAGTCTTTTTGGAATTCCAAGTTGTACAGCAGCCATTGCCATTACTCTATTTTCCTTACAAAATTCTGCTAACACATTAATATCATTCTTCAAATTCTTGTCATTTAAATTAACATTAACGGAAACTTGTCTCAAATATTTTTCATTGTCTTTTATTGTAATTGCTTTTATTTTCATATTTAATTTCTCCTTTTAAAATATTGCTCATTTCAATATGAAAGTATGTTTATATAAATTTCAATTTATAAATATATTAGCATAAATTTAAATATTTTAAAACTTGAACTACAAAAGTCCGAGTTTGGTATCTATCTAGTGCGAATGACGTAGTAATCTACAACTTTTTTTGTTTTCTATATAATTTGACTCTCATAAATTCTTCATGAGATAAACAATAATTTTCTATAAATCCATCTTCAGGATGTGTTTTTACGTAATCTTCAATAGGTAAATGGGCGATTGTATCAATTCTTTGAAAATAAGGATATATATTTTTATTTTTTCTTTCGTATTTTTCTTGTAATTCTTTAATGACATTAGGTTGTGAGTGATGAATTAATTGTGTTTTAAACCATTTTTGCAATTCAATATATTTTTTATAATATTCCTTTGCTGTATATTCAGAAACAGGCAAATATAATGTTAAATATTCAGTTTCAAATTCTAAACATTCATCTTTATCAATGTTATAACATTCTGTTGTTTCTAAATCCATGTACAATCTATAACTAGTATCTGGATCTCTTTCATAGGTCATGTAATCAACATTTTGTTTACCAGAATCGTTTTTAATATAACTTCCCATAAAAATCATAATATGATTACTATTAATATTTTGCTCTCCAAATGCTTCTGGAATTCCTTGATAAGCCATCATAATCATTGTTTCTTCTGACGGCCCTACATAATCTTTATCTACTAATTTTGAAAGTTCTAAAAATCTTTTTACTTTTTCATCATTTGCGAGTTCTGTTAATTCATTTCTATAAGATATTAAGTTTTTCTTTTCTTTTTCTATTCTATTATATTCTTCTCTTACTTCATTTAATGTAGATTCTTTCATAACTAATAGCCTCCCTAATGCCGATTATATCATAATATTTTGTTTATAACAAAATATTTAACCCCCTAGGTATTTTGACAACATATCAAAATAACCTAAGGGGCTATCTTTTTATATAAATACTCGAAAAAGTTCGAATAGATTCGTCACTGGTGCCGACTAAAGGATTTGAACCTTCGACCTACTCATTACGAATGAGTTGCTCTACCAACTGAGCTAAGTCGGCATATAATTCAGTATAGCAAAAAAAAAGAATTTTGTTAATAAAATTCTTATTCAAAATCTAGATGTTTAAATAAAATTACAATATTAATTAGTCCACAAATACCAACAATAATATATACTAATTTTGTTAGAAAGCTTCCTTCCTGAAATAACATTGTAACTAAATTAAAATCAAATAGTCCAATTAATCCCCAGTTAAGTGCTCCAATAATAGTAAACACTAATGCAATTTTTTCTATTGTTTCCATAATTACTCCTTTCTTTCAATATTATTATTTACGATTAATTATTTTTTATACATATTTATTAATTACTTAAATCTTTATATTCTTGATTTAACATTTGATACTTTTGATCTATTTTGTCAGACTGAGCTTTTTCTAAGCAATACCAACCTTTTCTAAACATTAATTCATATACCTCTCTTTGAAGTTTACTAAGATTTTGAAAAATATTGTTATATTGTTCATATAAATTTTCACAGCTAGCTTCTGTCATAGCAATAACATAGTTTTTTTCCATATCTTTTAAACATGTTAAAAGTGAAGTAATATAATCTTTATCATTCATATTTATACCAGTTGGAACTGATGTTTTTGGATTTGAAATCTGATTATTATTCATTAAATCCTCCTTGACTTAATATTGATAATGTTTGATTTAAATTATTTTCAAATATGTTATAAGCTTTTTGAATAATGTCTTTAATTTCTTTATCTTTTACATTATTAATACTTGAATTTGCCTCTTTTAAAGCTCCATAATTCCATTGAAACATATCACATAAATAATCTAAATCTTTACCTGTAATAATATTAGGTACTACTTCATAATTTTGATTTTGCATTTTTTCTCCTTTCAAAATTATTATGGTGAAAAAAAATTTTTTTAATACAAAAAAATAAAAATACTAAAAATTAGTATTTTAAGAATTTGGAATTTTTAAAATTTGACCTATACTTAAAATATTAGTTGTTAAATTATTTAAATTATTTAATGCTTCAACTGTAACATTATATTTTCGAGCTATTGAATATAGTGTATCTCCTCTTTGTACAATATAGGTTATTTGATTTTCTTCATTTTCCTGAGAAACTGGAATTTTTAAAATTTGACCTATACTTAAAATATTAGTTGTTAAATTATTTAAGTTTTTTAATGCTTCAACTGTAATATTATATTTTTGAGCTATTGAATATAGTGTATCTCCTCTTTGCACAATATAGGTTATTTGATTTCCTTCATTTTCCTGAGAAACTGGAATTCTTAAAATTTGACCTATACTTAAAATATTAGTTATTAAATTATTTAATTTCTTTAATGCTTCGACTGTAACATTATATTTTTGAGCTATTGAATATAGTGTATCTCCTCTTTGTACAACATAGGTTATTTGATTTCCTTCATTTTCCTGAGAAACTGGAATTCTTAAAATTTGACCTATACTTAAAATATTAGTTGTTAAATTATTTAAGTTCTTTAATGCTTCGACTGTAACATTATATTTTTGAGCTATTGAATATAGCGTATCTCCTCTTTGCACAATATATATATTTTCATTATTACTTTCTGAACCAGTTACACATGAATTTAAATTTCCATATAATTGATTAATAATATTCCAAGTTTGATCATTTACAATACCAGTTGTAGTAATATCATTATTATATTGCAATCTTTTCACTGCATTTTGCGTTTCTAAATCAAAAGTACCATTAATATTACCCATGTAGTATAAAAGTGTCTTCAATTTTACTTGTAATTCACTTACTAATTCACCACTTGAACCTAAACTTAATATTGGATTATAAGCAATAGTTACAATTGGTTCGCTAGTTGCTGCTAATAATTGCTGCCAAGTATTATAATCAACAATTCCAGTAACCTCCAAATTATTTTTACGTTGAAATTCTTTTACACCTTCTAATGTAGCTAAAGAAAATGACCCTGATACTATAGGATTATATAATCCTAGTATTTTTAATTTTTCTTGAAGAATTTTAACATTATCTCCTGTAGAACCTAACTCTAAATTTTCATAATTCAAGTTTATCACCTCTATTAATTTTATTCATTTATTTCTAATATATTATATATAATAATATAGAGGTGAATTATGGAAAAAGGATATTTAATTGTAAATGTATATAGTGAAAGTATTGCTAATCCAATTAAAGGAGCAACTGTTATAGTAACAAAAAATGGACAAGATATAATAACTACTATAACTGATGAAAATGGTCAAACTGATTTAATTGAGTTAGATACAGTTAATAAAAGCTTTTCTGAAAGTGAACAATATGAAGTAAAACCCTATGAAACATATGATATTAAAGTAACAGCCATTGGTCTTACTGATACAATAGTTGAAGGTGTTCAAATATTTGATGGTGTTACATCAATACAAAATATTTATTTAACTTCTATTGATGAAAATCAGAATGAAGATATTCAAGAAATCAGTCCTAATACATTGTGGGAAAATTATCCTCCATACATAGAAGAAAATGAAATAGTTTCTCCGATTGCTCCAATTATTTTACAAGAAGTACTTATTCCAGAAAATATTATTGTTCATGATGGTGTTCCTAGTAACTCTAGTGCTCCAAATTATACTGTTCCCTTTCTAGATTATATTAAAAATGTAGCAAGTAGTGAAATTTATAGTACTTGGCCTAAGGAAACAATAAAAGCCAATGTTTTAGCAATTATATCATTTACTTTGAATCGGATATTTACTGAATGGTATAGAAGCAAAGGGTATAATTTTACAGTTACTTCTACTACAAGCTATGATCAGAAATATACAAAAAACGGAACTATTTTTGAACCAATTTCAGATATTGTTGATGAAATTTTTACAGAATATATAAGAAGTGGAATTAGAGTAGAACCTTTATTAGCACATTACAAAAGTAATACTTCTGAAAAAGGTTATTTAAGTCAATGGGGTTCTAAAACATTAGGAGATAATGGTTACACAGCTATTGAAATTTTAAGATATTATTATGGAAGTAATATTAATATTTATGAAGCAAAAACAACACAAAACTATCCTTATTCATTTACTAAAACTTTAAAACAAGGTGATTGTAATAATGATGTCTATATTTTACAAAACACTTTAAATTATATTAGAGGAAGCTATCCAGGAATTCCCTTAATAGCTAATCCTTCTGGTTATTTTGATGAAATTACAACAGATGCAGTAAAGACATTTCAAAAAGTTTTTTCTTTAGATTCTACAGGTCAAGTAAATTATCAAACATGGTATAAAATTTCTTATATTTTATTAGCTGTTGAAAATATGACAAATAGTATTTATAGTTAACAGTTTTTATATTTGTCATAAAAATACTTTAAACTGTCTTTTAAAATAGTATTTCCATCTTTTTTTATCTGAGATAAATTATTAAGATACATATATAATTTTTCTTTTGGTTTTGTTTCTAATAAAAATCTCCCTACTATTTTAAATAATTCATATCCATTATATTCTGAAGTCTTGATATTATCCTTAGAAAAATCTAAATCTTCTATTTTTGGTAAATTTAAACTATAATATTTAAAGATTAGTTCTTTAAATTCACCACTTTTAATTATTTTTTCAGTTGTACCATCAAAATTTCCTGCAAGTGACTCATCTAACCAAACAATTCTATCCCATTTATTTTTTTCATATATAAATTTATTAAAAACTAAATGAAAAGTTTCATGAGCAAGTGTACAAAAATTTTCATAATAATTATGTTCATCTAATAATATTTGAATTTCACCACCATAAAAACAACCTGTAGCCCAAATTGGAGGTAGTGATAAATTATTATCTGCAACAGTTTTTATTCTTTCTAAAAAATCATTTCGGTTAAGCATAAAAGAAGCTTTTATTTTACAACCATAACTATCTTTACTAAAAAATGATAAATATTCTTTTAATTTACTTGTCGAAAATTGCATAACTTTATTCCCATAATCTTTTAAAGAACTAGGAATAAAAATTTGATAAAATTCATTTTCTAATGTTACATAATTTTTAATATTATCACTCTTTTCAAATATATTAATTATATAGCTATTATACCATAATTTATGATATTTTAAAATCGAAGTCTAAGCTTAAGATAGATATAATAATCTGCAATATAAATAAAAATGACTATAACAAAATATAGTCATTTTTTAGTAATCAACATATACTAATTATTCATAAACTGCTGTATAAAGTATCATTGGAACACCATATGAATTATCTAAACTTGTTTGCCATTCTTTAAATTGATGACCATTGACTACGCTAGGTACATATTGTGTCCATGTAATACCACCACGACGACCAATAACAGCATCATTAACTAATCCCCCAGAACCAGGAGCTGTAAAAATTGAATAATTAGATTTAAATCTTGCAAACCATATATAGCCACTATCATTGCAATGTAATGAATAACCTTTACCATATAATCCAATCGCATTACATGTAATTTCATAGCCATTTTCTTTAGTATTTGATACAGATGCTGAATCAACTTGATTTGCTGCTGATTGTAATACTTGTGATTGGAAATTTGTTGATGGTGAATTTTGAGCTTCAGTTTGTGCTTGTTCTCTTTCTTTTAAACTTTCTGTAGACTCTCTTTCTGCTCGTGCTCTAGCTTCAGCTTCTTTAGCTTCTTGTTCAGCTTTTTCCTTAGCCTCCCTTTCTGCTCTTTTAGCAGCAATTTCAGCTTCCTTAGCTTTCATAGCTTCCTCATATGCTTGCTTATCACGTTCTTCACCTTTTTTTGCAAGTTCCATCATACGTTTATATTTAGCATCTTCCTCTGCTTTCTTTTTAGCTTGTTCTTCTGCTTCTTTTTTAGCTTGTTCCTCTGCTGCCTTTTTAGCTTGTTCTGCTTTCTTTGCCTCTGCTTCAGCCTTTTTTCTAGCTTCTTCTGCAGCTTTAGCTCTAGCTTCCGCTTCTTTTTGAGCTTCTTCTGCTTTTCTTGCTTCATATTCAGCTTTTTTTCTTGTTTCTTCTGCAGCTTTAACTTTAGCTTCTGCTTCTTTTTTAGCTTCTTCTGCTTTTTTTGCTGCTACCTCAGCTACTTTAAGTTTTTCTTTTGCTGCATTCTTTTCTTCTTCTGTTTTTGCTGTTTTTAATTTTTTTTCAGCTGCTTTTATATCTTCATTTGCCTTTTTAATTGCACTTTTTGCTTTCTTTACTGAACTTTTAGCTTTTTTAACTTCTGCTTTAGCTTCTTTTTTTGTTGTTTGAGCTTTTGCAACTTCTGCTTTTGCTGCATTAACTTGTTCTTTAGCTTCTTCTACTTCTTTCGTTGCACTTTCCACTTTAGCCTCTGCTTTTTTTACTTCTTTTTGAGCTTTATTTACGGAATCAGCTGTTGCATTTTTAGCATAATTTACTGCTTTAGTGTTACTCCTAGAAATAAAATTATATGCTCGATTAGAATTTACTGCAATAATACTTAATCCAACTACTAAACAAAGACTAATAACAATTTTAGCATGCTTAGATAATAGTTTTTTCATATAATTCACTCCTTCCTTTGGTAGTAATTATAATATAATATACGCTAAAAATCAATATGGTATATATTTTTTTGCTATATTGACATAAAATTTTTCTTATTTAAAGTAATTATTGAAAATTATAGTATAAAAATAAAATATGATGTTATTAAAATTAAAATAATAGATAATATAATACCCTAATTATTTATTGTGAAAAAAATATTTTTGTGTTATAATAATCATCAATTCAAGAAGGGAAAATAAAAAAATGTTTGGAATTAATGAAATAATAAGTAAAGTAATTAACAAAAAAGCTTTAACAGAAGAAGAAAAATTTAAGATTTTACGTTCTAAAAAGATAGATAAAAAAATTGTAGAATATTTGATTAGCAGATTAAGTAAATTACACATTGAAGTTTTAGGCAATTATGAAGGTTCAATATTTGAATTAATGCCTACTGGGCAACTTGAAGGTTGGTGTTGGCAAACAACCGAATCAGCAATAGTCTTTTTCAATGATGATGATTATATTGAAAGAGGAAATTTGAAATTTGATGAAAGAACGCCTAAATATTATCATTCTTATATATGTTTTAATTTTAATGGAATAGAGTATGTTTTAGATCCTTGTTTAAATTTTTTATGTCAGAAAGAAGATTATTCTAAAATTTTTGAAATTGAAGTAAAAGGAAAAGTTACAGCTAAAGCAGTTAGAGAAGAACTGATAAAACAAGTTACAACACCTAAAGAAGAAAAAGATACTTCTGAAGCTCAAAAAAGTTTTGAAACATTTTGGAAAAGATTTTTAGGAGATTCGTATGAAAGTTATTTAGAGAAAAAAAGAGAAGAAGTTATAGTTACAAGTCTAGAAGATGTAAATGCACCATTATACAGAAATGGTGCTGGTTATAAAACTGAACTTCAAGATGGAAAAATAAAAAAGTTAACTGTTCATTACTATTATACAGACTGTTAAATATATTAAAAATATTAATAAAACCAACAAAAATCGCCTTATGGACGATTTTATTTTTTCGTAATTCTTAATTACTATGTTTTATCAAAAAAAATTTTTTATCTATTTAGCGCCCTAAAATAATGAGTAAAACAACCTTTTTTATATAATTATAATTCATATATTTTTACTTCACAATTTTTAAGACCTCTATTCAAAAATTTGCCGTCTTTAATTCCTTCAAAATAAGCACTAAATGCCTTAGATACACCGCTATGAGCAACTATAAGTACATTTTTATATTCTTTTTCTTTTAATTCATCTAAAAAATTTTGTACTCTTTTAAAAAAAAGCTTTATATTTTCTGATGTACCATATTGTATAGTTGTATTATAGTTCCAATATTCCTCTCTATTAGTAACTTCAAGAGGTTTTCCACTTAAATCTCCACAATTTCTTTCTTTAATTCTGTCATCAAATATTATTTTTGTATTATTAGAATTTATTATATTTGCAGTATGTTTAGCTCTAATTAATGGCGATACTATTATAATGTCAAATTTTATATTTTTTATTTTTTCTCTTAATTCTTCTGCCTGTTTAATTCCTAAATCATTTAAATCTTCATCAGTTGAATTATATTGTTTTAAAGCATTATGAGGAACTTCTCCATGTCTTGCAATATATACTTTCATATTAAATAGACTCCTTTTATTTTATTTAATATTTTTATAAATAGACAAATCTATCAACTTAAACCATAAAGATTATAACATAAATTGAAATATATTAAAACTCAAACTATATCATTTCTAGTTAATATCAATATTTAATATTTTTTAGTACAATTTTTATTATATGTATAAAAATAATAAAAATTTATAGTATAATATTGCTAAACAAATAGTATTTTGCAATTGCTTTTAATGACAATAGAAATTGATATTGATAATACAAAAGTACATTTGAAATATTTTTAAAAAATATAAAGGAAGAATTTATTAATAAAGTAACAGATTATTAAAATATAATAAGTTGCAAAAATTAGTAAAAAATTTATACTTGTATTTTAAAATGAGGTTATACAGATGAAAAAAGTAAAAAGTGAAAATAAGATTTTGATAATGCTAGCCTTTTTTAGCATTTCAATTGGGTTATGGGAAAATTTCAGACAGTTATGGTTGCAAGACAACAATTTTTCTCCTACTGATATAGGAAATATAATTAGTATTGGAACACTAATAAGTGTATTAGGTATAATGCTTGTAGGCAAATATGTTAAACTAAATAAGTTAAAAAACTTTATAAAATATGCATTAATTATTAAATTTTTAAATATGATTGTTTTATTTGGTTTAAACAATATAGGAAATTCTAATTTAATAAATTTTTCAATAATAATAGATATTTTAACAGAATATTTAGTTACAACTAGTATATATCCTTTAATAACTACAATTATTAAAAATAATACAATTTATAGTAAAAGAAAGTTAACAGAATATTTTTTCAGAGATATTGGTATTTTAGTTGGAGGACTACTTATAGGTAAAAATATAGGTATTTTAATAAATTATAATATTTGTTTATTAATTTCTGCAATATTTTTAATATTTTCAATTATAGTAATATTTAATATAAATATAAATGGAAATATTAATAGTAAATCTACTAAAAAAAATAACATATTTAAATACATATTTACTAATAAAATACAAACTATATATGCAATATATTTTTTTATAGGTTCTACTGCAATGCAAACAGCATTAGGTTTAAAAATGTTAACACTAACAAATTACTTTAAATTTTCAGATACTCAAGCAACAAATTATTTATTAATTGTAGGACTTTTAGCAGATGTAATTGGCATTATAGTACTGAAATACTTAACACCTAAAAATGATTATATTACTATTACTATAAAATTTGGAGTTAGATTTATTGCCTACTCAATAGCCTTTTTATCTAATAATTTAATTTTTACATTAATTGCAATAACATGGTCTATATTAATTTCAACAGCATATGAAAATATTTGTGATGGATATTATATAAATAATGTTGAAAATGAATATCAATTATCATTTACTAATTTTAGATATATAGTTAAATATTTAGGAGAAGCCATTGGTTTATTTTTATGTGGTATTACATATAATATAGGCTTAAGATATATGTTTGGATTATCTGCATTATTTATGATTTTTCAAATAGGATTGGCTTATTATTTAATTTATTTAAGGAATAAAAATGCTACTCAACAATAAGAAATAATTTAAATACTCAGTTATTTTATTACAAATTATTTTATAAATGTTTTGTTCTTTGTTTTTGTTGTTTGAATTGACTTTGCATATCTATACTATAAGATGATTTTATTAATTCAATCATTTCATTTAAATTTTCTAAAGATCTTATTAAATCTTCTTTTAACTCACTATTAGCTGATACTTTAGCAACAGTATTAACTAATCCATATTGTATAGTGTTTTCTAATGCTTTTGGAGCAATAACTAAACTATCAATAACTATACCTTTACAGTCTCTTAAACTTCTTTTTACCATAAATTCAATTGTTTGTTCTTGTAATAATTCTTTTGCAGTACATTTATTTTCAGAAAAATTACTGATTCCATTTAAACAAATAAATGCTTTTGCCATACTAAATAAAAAATCAGGTGGAACAAATTCATAGTTTAAACAAACATTAATCATATCAATAAAATAAAAGGTTACATCTTTATCTTTTACATCTCTACAATATTTTTTGCATTCTTCTTTAAAGGATGCTTTTTTTTCTTCATTCATATCACCATAAATAACTAACATATCATATAATTTTTCATAGTTTCCAGAATATGCAGTTAAAAAGAATTTTCTACATAATTTAGCATCACTATCACTTAAAACACATAATAATCCCATATCTAAGAAACAAATATTACCTTTTTCATCTATACAAATATTGCCACTATGTGGATCACCGTGAAAAACAATTTGTTTGTCATTAAACATAGCCCAAAAACTAGACCTTATATAACTATTTAGTGCAGTAATAATTATGTTTTTATTTTCTTCTGTTAATTCTGTTTTGTTAACAGTTTTTGTTTTAATAAATTCCATAACAATTATATTATCAGTACAATATTCATCATATAATTTAGGAACTTTAATCAATTTTGTATTACTTACTTTCCCATTCACACTATTTGCAAAGTTTTGATAAGTTTTAATATTTTCTCTTTCATGTTGAAAATCCGTTTCTTGCTTTATCCATTCCAAATATAAATCTAAGGCATGATCTCCACCTGTAAAATTACTAAAGTTGACTACTTTACCAAATTTATGAATTATTGTTTTTATTCTTTTTATATCATCATCAATACTATCAGTAATATCCCTCCTTTTTATTTTTATTGCAACTTCTTCTCCAGTTTTTAATATTGCTCTATGAACTTGTGATACTGATGCAGAACCGACTGGCTCTTTTTCAATAAAACTAAATATATTGATTAAATCTGTTCCATATTCTTTTTTTAATATTTCTTCGATTTTATCATAACTAATAGGATTACAATCATCACAAATACTAGATAACGTTTTTCTATCTTCTTCAGTAAATAAATTACCATAGTTTTGAGTTGCTAATATTTGAGCTAATTTAATATAGACAACTCCCATTTTTTCAGAAAATTCTTTTATCACAATTCCATTATTTTTTCTAAGAATAAATTTATCAAATAATAATTTTATAATTTGTATATATAACTTCATTTTTAATATCCCCCTCAAAATTAAGTCGATAAGTATTATACTATAAAATCATTTTCTTTACTATATTTATCTTTATATTTATAATTATCATAATATTTGCAGTAATTATAATCTTCTTTAATATAACTAAAAATCTGTCATATTTCAGACTGAAAGTATATTTAAAATTCAAATAATTTTAACAAATTTTTCATAATTATAATCCATTCTAATACAAATGACTATATTTTAAAACTCGAACTAATCAAATAAATTGAAAAGTCCGAGTATCAATCAATCTGGTGGAACTGAGGAGAATCGAACTCCTGTCCAAAAATATCAATACATAAACCTCTACAAGTTTAGTTAACTAATTAATTTAATTTATCATTCAAGTAGTTAACGACCAAAATAATAAACTAGCCTATTTTATTCATTTTAGCTATAGACATTGCTAAAATATAATCTACTAAAATTGAACCTCAAATAGTCTTCGTAGATAAAAGACTAAAAGAAGTGCTTTCTATAATTAAGCGAAAGCTAATTGATTACTGTTTCCAGTTATATTTAAATTTGCTTGTAACGTAAGCTTACGACTTGCCATCTATGCTTAAATATTCCTGTCGAAACCATATCAGCCCCAGGTGTATATATATGTAGTGGAATTATATCATAAAATTTAAAAAAAAGAAAGTTTTATTTTTTCTATATTAAAACTTAATATCTTTTTTTTAAATCTTTTTCTACGTTTCTTTTTATATCTCTTTCTTTAATAGCTTCACGCTTATCATAATTTTTCTTACCACGACAAATTCCAAGTTCTACTTTTAATCTATTATTTTTAAAATATAATTTAAGTGGTATTAATGTATAACCATATAATTCAATCTTATCTTCTATTTTTTTTATTTCTTTTTTATGTAATAATAATTTCCTAGTTCTAACCTCATTATGATTAAAACTATTTCCTTCTTTGTAATGTGAAATAAACATATTTAATAAAAAGACTTCATGATTTTTTATAATTCCATAGCTATTTTTAATATTAACAGCACCATCTCTTACTGATTTTATTTCTGTTCCAGTAAGTTCTATTCCTGCTTCATATATTTCTTCAATAAAATAATCATGTCTTGCTTTTCTATTATAAATTTCCATTTTATCACTTCCAATACATGAGTAATTAATATTATACTTTCCTTACTATTTCAAAATCAATCATTTTTTCTTCTTTATTCGCACGAACTACTTTTACAATAACTCTTTCTCCTATAGTATATTTTATATGACTTCTTTCTCCTGTTAAAGTCATTCTTTCTTCATCATAGTGATAAAAATCATTCATATCTTTAATTGAAACTAATCCTTCAATCAAATTATCTAATTCTACAAACATTCCAAAATTAGTAACTGAAGAAATCATTCCTTCAAATTCTTCTCCTATATGTTTTTCCATATATTCAGCCATTTTCATATCTTCTACTTCTCTTTCACAATCAACAGATGCTTTTTCACGTGAAGAAGAATGTTCTGAAATATAAACTAATTTTTCTTCCCAATGTCTTAATGTTTCGTTTGATAAATCTTTATTAAATAAATAAGTTCTAAGTAAGCGATGAACTGTTGTATCAGGATATCTTCTAATTGGTGAGGTAAAGTGTGTGTAACAATTACTTGCTAAACCATAATGCCCTATATTTTCAGGTTGATATATTGCTTTTTGCATACTTCTAAGTAATAATTCTGATAAAATAGTAAATTCTTCTTTATCAGATAAATATTCTATTAATTTTTGCATTGATTTTGGTTTAAAATCTTTTATATCACCCGGGATTTGATAACCTAAAGTACCAATAAATGATAAATAACTTCTTATTTTTTCTTCTTTTGGTAAATCATGAACACGATAAATAAATGGTAAATTCATAAAATAAATATGCGTTGCAACACATTCATTTGCAGCAATCATGAAATCTTCAATTAACATTTCGCCTGTTCCTCTATTTCTTAATTCTACGGCTGTTGGAACACAATTTTCATCAACTAATATTTTTGCTTCATCTACTTCAAAATCAATGTATCCTCTATTTATTTTCATATTTCTTAAAATATCAGCTAATTCCTTCATTAGTTGTAAACTTTTAACATAATCTTGATAGCCTTCTGCTACAATATTTTTTTCTAAAATATCATTTACTTTTTTATAAGTCATTTGAATTCTAGATTTAATAACACTAGGAAATATATCATATTTAACTTGTTTTCCATTACCGTCAAATTCCATAACACAAGAAATAGCTAAACGATCTACATTTGGATTTAAAGAGCAAATACCATTTGATAATTCATGAGGTAACATTGGAATTACTCTATCTACTAAATAAACACTTGTTCCTCTTTCCATTGCTTCATTATCTAATGGAGAGCCTTCTTTGACATAATAAGAAACATCTGCTATATGAACACCTAATTCATAGTGACCATTATCTAATTTTTTGATTGATATAGCATCATCAATATCTTTTGTATCATCACCATCAATAGTAAATATTTCTTCATTTCTTAAATCTTTTCTATCTTTAAAATCTTTTTCTACTACTTCCATTGGCATTTTTTTTACTTGTTCTTTTACATCTTCTGGAAATTCAGTATTAATATTATATTTATAAACAATTGATAAAATATCAACTCCAGGATCATTTTTATGACCAATTATTTCAACAACTTTACCTTGATATTTATGATTATTTATTTTTTTACCTAATTCTACTACTACTTTATGTCCATCTACTGCATTCATAGAATTTTCTTTTTTTACTTCTATCTCAATTTTTATTTTTTTATCATCTAGCGTAACATATCCATTATCTTTTCTAAAATTAATTTCTCCAATATATCTAGTTACTGGTCTTTTTACAACTCTTAAAATTCTACCTTCTAATTCTTTTGCTACTTTTTTACTAATTAATTCAACCAATACTATATCTCCATGGATTGCTCCATTGATATTATCTTCACTTATATAAATATCATCTTCCATACCATCTACTTCAACAAAACCAAACCCTTTTTTATTAACGCGCATTATTCCTTTTTTTAGATGGCTATCTTCTAAAAGCATATATTTATGCTTATTTGTATGATATATAATAATTTCATCCTCTAACTCTTGTAATGTCTCAGTTAATTTTTTTATTTTGTCAACATCAGTAATTTTTAAAAAATCTTGAATTTCATAAATAGATAATGCCTTATCACTATTTTTTAATAATTCTATAATTTTTTCTTTCATTCTAAATCACCTTCATTTTATTCTTATACAATATATTATATAAAAAAAAAGACTAAATGAATAGTCTCTTTTTTAATTTATAAATGATGCTACTAATGAAATAATAAAAAATGCTAATCCTAAACATAAAGTAATACGACTAATTACAAGTTCAGATCCTCTTTCTTTTCTCTTAGTAAATAATTCAGAATTTCCACCACTGATTATTTGTGCTGCACTTTCTGCTTTTCCACTTTGTAACAAGACAATAATAATTAATAATATTGATATGATAAGTAATGCTGTTTCCATCGTTTGCCTCCTTGTAAATAACTAGTAATAGTCTAGCATAAAACTTATTTTATTGCAACAAATTTAATCTTTAGAATTTATAAATGTCTAAATTATATATTAAAAAATTATCTTAATTTTTCTTCTATTCTCATTAATTGATTATATTTACATATTCTATCTGTTCTAGACATAGAACCTGTTTTTATTTGGCCTAAATCAAGACCTACTGCTAAATCTGCAATAGTTGTATCTTCTGTTTCACCACTTCTATGTGAAATTATTGTTTT
>CANRPE010000007.1 GCA_947632405.1 uncultured Bacilli bacterium
TTTTTATATTCCCCTGCAGTTTTGTAGAATTAAAATACCGTTTGTAAAAAAAAGGAAAATTAAATAAAAAATTTACGATTGCACTTCGGTGTAATTTTTTCTTGCAAAAATACAAACGGGGGGGGGTATAATAATCTTAGATAAATAAAAATAGGTGATCTAGGATGCTAAAGAAAAATTATAAATTAATAGTAGGAATAATAATAGGAGCAATATTAACAGGAACAACAGTATACGCCGCAACCATAATATCAAGTATAAATGTTGGATATAGTAATGAAAGCTCAAAATTAGTAGCAGATAATGTTCAAGAAGCAATAGATGAAGTATATGATAAAAGTTTTAATAAAGAATTAATAACAGCGTATGAATATAGTGAAGAAGATCCAAAATGTATAAATGGTGAAGAAAAAACATGTGTAAAAACAGATTGCTACAAAAAAGGAAAAACATGTAAACAAGGAACAGTAATAAAGTACTATGTCAAAGAAAACGAATATCATTACTTTTACGTTTTACGTGATGATGGAACAACCATAACAATGCAACAAAGAGAAAATACAATAAGAAATATAGCATGGAATGCAGAAAGTGATGATAATACAAAAGGTCCAACTACGGTATTATTAGCTTTAGAACAAGCAACTTCAACTTGGGTAAATGTAAATGTGTTAAACTATGAACCTGGAGTAACAACATTATATGAAAATGCCAATACAGGCTGTACATATACAGCAAGTACAACTTCTGACTATAAAATAAGATGCGATAAGAACACATATACAAGTTCAGTATTAGGAACAAGAAAAGCAAGAGCAAGAATGATAACAGCATTAGAAGCAGGAAGTACAGGTTGCTTAGTATATAAATACACTACTGATAGTAGAGTTCTTCCACCAAGTATAAACGCATATAATCAAGGCTCATGTCCAGATTGGATGCATAATTATTTATATGGATCAAAAAGTTATGGAGGAAGTTATAATAATGACACAGTAAATGAAAACGGAGTATATGATTATGATTACTGGACTATGTCGTCTAGCTCTAATAACACTACTACTGCGTGGCTTGTGTCCCGTGGAGGTAACTTGGACCAATTCCGAAACACTACTGATACTGACCGTGGTGCACGCGCAGTCGTAGAAATAACTAAACCCTAAATTGCACTTGGTGTAATTTTTTCTTGCAAAATCATAAAATTAGATAATATAGTTGTACTATCTCAAATGGTTGTTTAAAAGTTACACATAATTTGTATCTTTCAAATTATATTCCTCTTGTTCAAGTTTATAATCTAACAACAATGCTTATGTTATTTATAATGTAAAATCTATAACTACAGATTCTTTTCAAGTATGTGTTGCTTAAATAAGTTCATATATATTATCAGCTCTAGCAGGAGTAAAAAATATTAGTATTATTTGGACTTATTAACTTTATTATATATTTCATTATAAGTTATAAATAGCTAGATATTTAAATAGTATGAAATTTTCTTTGCCAAATTTATAAAATAAGATATAATAATATTAATAGGAGGTAAAGATGAATTTAGATAACTTAAATGAAGAACAAAGACAAGCAGTTTTATATCATGATGGCCCCCTATTAATTTTGGCAGGTGCAGGTTCAGGAAAAACACGAGTATTAACTACTAAAGTAGCTTATTTGATTAAAGAAAAAAAAGTAAGTCCTTATGAAATTTTAGCTATTACCTTTACTAATAAAGCTGCAAAGGAAATGAAGGATCGTCTTTATTTATTAATTGGTGATATTTCAAAAAATATTCAAGTATCTACATTTCATAGTTTTGGATTAAGACTATTGCGTGACAATTGTCAAGCTTTAGGATATGATAGAAATTTTGTAATTATGGATAGTGATGATTCTTTAACAGTTATAAAAAAAATTATAAAAGAACTAGATTATGATCCAAAAGTATATAATCCAAGAGGAATTAGAAATAAAATTAGTAGTTGTAAAAATGAAATGATTATGCCAAAGGATTATGAAAAATATGCTGTTAGTGAGTATGAAAAAGCAGTATTAAATATTTATGAAAAATATGAAGAAAAACTGAAAAAAAATAATTCTGTTGATTTTGATGATTTATTAATTTTACCAATAAGATTATTTAAAGAGAATAAGCAAATATTAGAGAAGTATCAAGATAAATTTAAATATGTTTTAATTGATGAATATCAAGATACTAATGAAGCACAATATATGTTAACAAAAATGATTAGTCAAAAACATAGGAAAATAACTTGTGTTGGTGATGATAGCCAAAGTATTTATAGTTTCCGTGGAGCTAATTATAAAAATATTTTAAATTTTGAGAATGATTATAAAGATGCTAAAATTATTCTTTTAGAACAGAATTATCGATCTACTAAAAATATTTTAAATGCGGCTAATGATGTTATAAGAAATAATAAAGCAAGGAAAGATAAAAATCTATGGACTTCTAATGAAGAAGGAGAAAAAATTAAATATTATCGTGCATATAATGAAAGAGATGAAGCACAATATGTTATTAGAAAAATAAAAGAGCTTATAGGAAAAAATGAAGATTATCAAAATATAGCGATTTTATATCGTACTAATGCTCAATCTCGTATCTTAGAAGAAGAAATGCTAAAAGAAAATTTACCATATCGTGTAATTGGCAGTTTTTACTTCTATAGCCGAAAAGAAATTAAAGATTTAATAGCTTATTTACGCTTAATTCATAATCCTAAAGATAACGTTAGTTTACTTAGAGTTATCAATACTCCAAAAAGAGGAATTGGTTTAAAGACTATTGATAATTTAACTCAAAGAGCAGATTTAGAGAATAAAAGTATTTATGAAGTTATTGATTCTGGAAAAGAATTAGATTTTAAGAATACAATTGAGAAGTTAAGATCTATAAAAGAAGATTTAACTTTAACAGAATTAATAGATAAAGTTTTAGATGCATCTTTAATGAGAAGTGAACTAGAAAGTGAAAAAACACTAGAAAGTGAAGTTCGACTTGAAAACTTAGAGGAATTTAAATCTATAACTAAATCTTTTGAAGAAAGAGAAGGATTAATTTCATTAGAAGATTTCTTATTAGAAATTAGTTTAATAAGTGATGTAGAAGAATATAAAGATGATGATAATAGAGTTAGTTTGATGACTGTTCACTCTGTTAAAGGGTTGGAATTCAATCATGTATTTGTAGTTGGTTTAGAAGAAGGAATCTTTCCTCATTTAAATTCATTAATGGAAAATTCAGAATTAGAGGAAGAAAGAAGACTTTGCTATGTTGCAATTACGCGAGCAAAAAAAACTTTACATTTTGTAAATGCTAAAAGGAGAACTTTGTTTGGAAAAGATCAAGTGAATCCACCAAGTAGATTTATTAATGAAGTAAGTTCTGATCTAATTGAAAGCAATGTAGAAAAACAAGAACATGAAATCGAAGAAAAAGTTAATATTAATGAGATGTTTAGAGAAGAAAATATTGATTATAATATAGGTGATTATGTTTATCATGAGACATTTGGAGCCGGTAAGGTAGTTGAAGTAACAAATACTTTAGTAAGTGTGGCATTTAAACATCCATTTGGTATTAGAAAATTAATGAAAAATCATAAAAAATTATCAAAGGTATAGGAGAGAGAAAGATATGAAAAAAGATATTACGTTAGTTATTTTAGCTGCTGGCATGGGTAGTAGATTTGGAGGATTAAAACAAATAGAACCAATGGGTCCTAATGATGAATTTATTATTGATTACTCAGTTTATGATGCAATAAAAGCAGGATTTAATAAAATAGTATTTATTATTAAAAAAGAAAATTATAATATTTTTAAAGAAACTATTGGAAAAAGAGTAGAACCACATATTCATGTTGAATACGTATTTCAAGAAAATGATAATGTTTCAGATATTTATAGCGATTTTAAATATCGTTCAAAACCATTAGGAACTGCTCATGCAATTCTTTGTTGTAAAGAAGTTGTTAAAGAACCTTTTGCTATTATTAATGCAGATGATTTTTATGGTAGAGATGCTTATATAAAAGCAGCAGAGTTCTTAAAAGAAGAACATTTTGGTGATAAAGAAAATTATGGTATGATTGGCTATATTGTTAAAAATACAATTACAGAGGTTGGTAGTGTTAAAAGAGGAATTTGTGAAGTTGAAAATGGCTATTTAAAGAAATTAACAGAAAGTAAAGTAGAAAAAGTAGATGGAAAAATAATTGCTCAACCATTAAGTGGAGAACCATCTTTTGAAGTAGCAGAAGATACAACTGTTTCTATGAATTTATTATTATTTAATTTAAGTATATTTGATTATATTGAAAAGAAATTCCCATTATTTTTAGAAAAAAATAAAAATAATTCAGAATCTAGTGAATTTTTAATACCAGATGTCTTATTTGAGTCTATTGAAGATGGAGTTTCTACTGTAAAAGTAATTCCAACAACAGCATCATGGCATGGTGTTACTTATAAAGAAGATGTTGAAGATGTTAAAAATGCTATTTCTGAGTTAATATCAGCTGGAGAGTATTCAAAAAATTTATGGGATTAAAAAAAGGAGAGGATTAAAATGGAACAAAATAAAATTTATTCTAGAATGTTTACTTGGTTATTTGTGGGGTTAATGATTACGTTTGTTTCAGGATTTTGTTTATCTTTGAATCAACCATTACTATATAGTATTCTTTCAATAGGAGTTATTCCAATTATTATTTTAGAATTAGTAATAGCAGTGATTATGGGATTTCGTATACAAAAAATGAAACCTTTTACTACTAAATTGTGTTATATTTTATATTCAATAACAACAGGAATTACTTTTTCAACTATTTTTATAACATATAAAGTATCATCAATTATGTTTATATTTGCAATAACAGCTATTATTTTTGCAATCTTTGCAATTATAGGGTATACAACGAAAATTGATTTAACAAAAATTTCAGTTATTCTTTTTGTAGCTTTACTAGTAAGTATTATTGTATCGTTATTAAATATCTTTATTTTTAAAAGTAGTCAATTGGAATTTGGTTTATCTATTTTGTGTATTATTATTTTCTTAGGCTATATTGCATATGATATTAATTCAGTAAAATATTTAATGAATAGCGTTGGTGAAGAAAAAGCCGCAGTTTATGGAGCTTTTCAATTATATTTAGATTTTATTAATATTTTTATTCGTTTATTAGAAATATTCGGTAAAAATGATGATTAAAAGGGAAAGAGTGTGATACAATGTCAAAAACATATTTTAACTATTCATTTCAAATTAAGAGAACAAAAACAGTAGCTATTGTTGTTGCAGTTATTTTAGCTATAGCAATATTTATATTTTATAATTGGTATAATAATAAAACAGTAACTCAAAAAGTAGAGAATTTATCTTATAAAGTAGTATTTGGTATGAATGAGTTTGACGCAGTTGATTGTGTTAAAGCTTATCGTATGAACTACAAGAAAAATACTTGTGGAACAATTTGTATTAATAAAACAGATCTTAATAAAAATTACTTAAATGACTTAAGAAAGAATATGGAACAAAATGATTTTATATTTACAAAAGATAAAGAGCAAAAATTAGGTCGAAAAACTTGGAATTATATAAAAACTAAAAATAACGAACCAGTATTTAGCTATTATACTGCAAATACTAAAGATGCAACATATATAATCGAATATGTAGATCAACAAAAATATTTAGATACAGATAGTATTGAACATTGTACAAAAATTTGGGATGATTTTAAAAAATCTATTAAATTAAATGACTAGAAATAGTCGTTTTTTTTTACTTATTTTGGTATAATAATATTAGGTGATATCTATGATAGAAAGAAGAATTGATGAATTAATAAAAATTATTAATGAAGCTGATTATAATTATCATACCCTAGATAATCCAACTATTACAGATCAAGAATATGATAAATATTTAAAAGAACTATTTGATTTAGAAGAAGAATATCCAGACTTAGTAAGAGAAGATTCTCCTACACAACATGCTGGAGGAAAGATTATTGATGAATTTAAAAAGGTAGAACATAAAATTCCTATGATGTCACTAAGTGATGTTTTTTCTGAAAGTGAAATTATTGCTTTTGATGAAAGAATTAGAAAAGAAGGAATTAATCCTCAATATATGTGTGAGCTAAAAATAGATGGTTTATCTGTTTCACTATTATATGAAGATGGTATTTTAGTTCGCGCAGCTACAAGAGGTGATGGAATAATAGGTGAAGATATTACTCATAATGCTAAAACAATTAGAGCTATTCCATTAAGGTTAAATGAAAAAGTAAATATAGAAGTTCGTGGAGAAATTTTCATGAATAAAAAAACTTTAATTGAAATAAATGAAGAACGAAAAAAAAATAATCAACCACTACTTCAAAATTGTCGTAATGCTGCTGCTGGTTCAATGCGTCAATTAGATTCAAAAGTTGCTGCTAAAAGAAAACTAGATAATTTCATTTATCATTTACCTAATCCAGAGGACTTTGGCATTAAAACTCACGAAGAAGCAATTGAATATATGAGAAAACTTGGTTTTAAAATAAATCCTAATAACAAGTTAGTAAATAATATTTCAGAAGTATTACAATTTATTGAAGAAAAGCAAGAAGAAAGAGCAAAACTTTTATATGATATTGATGGTATCGTAATTAAAGTAAATAATTTAAATGATCAAAAAAAATTAGGATTTACAGCTAGATATCCTAAGTGGGCAACTGCTTATAAGTTCCCTGCAGAGGAAGTTTTAACTAGATTGACTGATATTATTTTTACTGTAGGAAGAACAGGCCAAATTACTCCTAATGCAGTTTTAGAACCTGTTATTGTAGCAGGATCTACAATAAAAAGAGCTACTCTCCATAATGAAGACTACGTTATATCTAAAGACTTAAAAATAGGTGATATTGTCTCAATTCGAAAAGCAGGGGATGTTATACCAGAAGTAGTAGAAGTAAAAAAAGAAAGAAGAACAGGTCAAGAAAAAGAATTTAAAATGATTACTAAATGTCCAATGTGTAATAAAGAATTAGTAAAAAAAGAAGGACAAGTTGACTATTTTTGTATAAATCAATTTTGTCCAGCTCGAAAGATAGAAGGGATTATCCATTATGCTTCACGTGATGCAATGAATATTGATGGCTTAGGAGAAAGAATTATTGAGGATTTCTTTAATTTCGGTTTTATTGAAAAAATAAGTGACATTTATAAATTAGAAAATCATCGAAAAGATTTAATTACATTAGAAGGTTATGGAAATAAATCAGTTGCTAATTTATTAGATGCTATCGATAATAGTAAGCATAATTCTTTAGAAAAATTAATTTTTGGTTTAGGAATTCCTCATGTAGGAGCAAAGACAGCTAAGGTTTTAGCTGCTAATTATCAAACACTAGAAAACTTAATGAATGCTCAAGAAGAAGAATTAGTGAAAATACCTGATATTGGAGAAATAATTGCTAAAAGTATAGTCAATTATTTTAGTGATCAATTTAATAAAAAAGAAATAGAAACACTAAAAAAAATAAATATAAATATGACTTATTTAGGTCAAAAAGTAGTAAAACAAGAAGAATTTAATAATAAGACTTTTGTAATTACTGGAACACTAGAAAAATATAGTCGGGATGAAGCTAAAAAAATTATTGAATTAGCTGGAGGTAAAACAGTAGATTCAGTTTCGAAAAAAACATCAGTTGTTATAGTTGGTGAAAATCCTGGTAGTAAATATTCTAAAGCTAAAGATTTGGGAATACAAATTTGGACAGAAAAAGACTTTTTAGAAAAAATAAATAATAATTAAATTGCAATAAAAGGAAAAATAATATATACTTAAATTATCAATAATAAAATAGGTGATTATATGGATAAAGAAAAAAGAAGTACTTCTTATTTAAAATTAACAATCTTAATAGTAGTATTGTTAGCTATAGTATTAGGATGCAGTTATGCTTTTCTTACATTGTCTTTAGCAGGTGAAAAAACAAATAATATAGTAGTGGGTAATTTATCATTAAAGTTAGGAGAAAATACTGCAGAGGGAATTGATTTAAAAAATGCTTATCCTGTTTCAGATGAAACTGGTTTAACGTATCAGCCTTATTCTTTTAATATAACTAATACTGGTAATATAGATAGTGCATATACTATTTATTTAGATGATGAGAAGCTTGATTCAAAAGACGAAAAGAGAATGAATGAAGCTTATGTAAAATATAGTTTAGTTAAAAATGGAGTTCGTAATGATGCAAAAAAATTGACAGCAATAAAGACAGATTTAGGTAGAGTCTTAGATACAGGAATATTATCTGTAGGACAAACTAATGAGTATGATTTAAGACTTTGGATTGATATATCTGCTGATAATGAAGTTATGAAATCTGTATTTTCTGGAAGAATTAGAATTGAAGCAGAACAAATTAAAGAATAATATAATATTTTTCTAGCTTGAACTTTAAAGAGTTCAAGTTTTTAAATTGTCTATAAAAAAATATAGATTTGTGATATAATAAATTGGATTAGGAGGAGTCTTATGAAAGATAGATTGACTAGAGAAGAAGTATTACATGTTGCAGATTTAGCAAGAATTGAAATAACAGAAGAAGAATTAGAAGAATATCAATTAAAACTAAAAGATTTATTAGATCAAGTAGAAAAAATAAATGAAATTAATGATCATGATAGTAATAATTTAATTGCTCCATGGCAAAATAATGCTGAATATAGACAAGATATAGAAGAAGAAATGCTAGATCCAAAAGAAGTATTAAAAAACGTTCCTGCTAAAAGTGGAAATTATATAGAAGTGCCGGTGGTTATTAATGAGTAAATATTTAGATTTAGAAATTACAGAAATTCATGAATTATTGAAAACAAAAAAAATAACTCCTATAGATTTAGTAGATGAATGTTTTGAAAGAATAGAAAAAAATAAAGATTTAAATGCATTTATAACACTTAATAAAGAAGCAGCATATCAAAAAGCAAGACAATTAGAACAAGAAGAAATAAAAGGAATGTTATATGGTCTTCCTATTGCTATTAAAGATAATATTATAACAAAAGATTTAAGAACTACTGCGGCTTCTAAAATGTTAGAAAATTTTATTCCAATATATGATGCAGATGTTATTGAAAAAATTAACAAAAATCAAATGATTATTATAGGAAAAGCAAACATGGATGAATTTGCCATGGGTTCTTCTAATCAAACTTCTTATTTTAAACCATGTAAAAATCCATGGAATAAGGCTCTAGTTCCTGGTGGATCTTCAGGTGGTTCAGCAGCTATTGTTAGTAGTCGAATTACTCCTTTTGCGTTAGGCTCTGATACAGGAGGTTCTATTAGACAACCATCTAGTTTTTGTGGAATTGTAGGTTTAAAACCAACATATGGGCGAGTATCTCGTTATGGCTTAATTGCTTTTGCTTCAAGCTTAGATCAAATTGGACCAATGACTAGAAATGTATATGAAAATGCTTTACTTTTAAACATTATTTGTGGAAAAAGTAAAAATGATTTAACTAGTTTTGAAACAAATGAAGATTTTACTAGATTGATTGGTAAAGATATTAGTAAAATGAAAATTGCCATTCCTAAATTTTATGTTAATGATGCAATTGATCAAGAAATAAAAGATAAATTAGAAACAGTAATAAAACTTTTAGAAAAAGCAGGATGTAGTATTGATTATATAGATATTAAATATATTGATAAAGCAGTTACTCTTTATCAAATTATTGCGATGGGAGAAGCTAGTTCTAATTTAGCTCGTTTTGATGGAATTCGTTATGGTTATCGTTATGATCATCCTAAAAATATTAATGATTTATACTTAAAAACAAGACGTTATGGTTTTGGAAACGAAGTAAAAAGAAGAATTATGATTGGTAGTTATTTATTAAGTGGTAAAAATGCAACAACTTATTATAATAAAGCTTTAGAAATACGTGATGATATGAGAAATAGTTTCTTAGAAGTATTCAATGAATATGATTTAATTATTGGACCAACAACAACGACAAAAGCTTACCCACTAGGTAAAGATTTAGATGATGCAGTTAAGGCATTTATGGATGATATTTTAACAATTCCAGTTAATATGGCTGGTTTACCTGGATTAAATTTACCAATTGGATTTTCTAATGATCATCTACCAATTGGAATGCAAATTATTGGATCATGCTTTCAAGAAGCAAAGATTTATCAGTTAGCAAGTTTTATTGAAAAAAGTTTAAATCTTGATCTTAATCCAAATAAGGGGGATAAAAATGAATAATTATATAGAAACAATTGGAATAGAAGTTCATGTAGAGCTAAAAACTAATACTAAAATTTTTTCACCATCAAAAAATGGTTATGGAATGATGGCTAATAGTTTAACTAATGTTATTGATTTAGGTTATCCTGGAACTTTGCCTACTATTAATTATGGAGTTATTGAAACTGCTATTAAAGCATGTCATGTTTTACATTGTAATATTAGAAAAAAAATGCATTTTGACCGAAAAAATTACTTTTATCCAGACAATCCTAAAAATTATCAAATTACACAGGCACGAACTCCAATTGGTTATAATGGATATGTTGAAATAGAAGTAAATGGAAAACCAAAAAAAATTGAAATAGAAGAAATTCATATTGAAGAAGATACTTGTAAAAGTGCTCATCGAGGGGATGTTACTTTACTAGATTTTAATAGAGCAGGTGTTCCTTTAATTGAAATTGTATCAAAAGCTTGTATTAGTAATAGCAAAGAAGCAATGCTTTATTTAGAAAAATTGAAAGAATTGTTATTTTATGCTGATATTAGTGATTGTAAAATGGAAGAAGGTTCAATGCGATGTGATGCAAATGTATCATTAAGAAGAAATATCGATGATCCTTTAGGTACAAAATGTGAAATTAAAAATATAGGTTCTATCTCTAATGTTGGAATAGCTATTGAAAAAGAAATAGAAAGACAAGCAAAACTTTTAGATAATAATGAAACTTTTAAAGAGCAGACTAGACGTTTTGATGATAAATTAAATAATACTGTTTTAATGCGAGTAAAGGAAACAGGAAATGATTATCGTTACTTTCCTGAACCAGATATTCCATATCTTGAATTAACTGAAACAGAAATTAATAAAGCAATTCAAACACTTCCTATGCTTGCAGAAGAAAGAAAAGAAAAATATATGAGTAGAGGAGTATCATTATTAAATGCTAATAAAATAATTGCTAATCGTAGTTTAAGTGATTATTTAAATGAGTTTTTAGATACAGATATGAACTTTTCTACTGCTATTAATTTATTACTTGGAGATATTTCATTTTATTTAAATAGGGAAGAAAAAACAATTACTGATACATGTTTAACAAAAGAAAAAATGTTAGATTTAGTAGCTAAATTAGATAATAATACTTTATCTAGTAAAAATTTAAAAGAGATAATAGATGATATTTTAAAAAGTAATAAAACTATTGAAGAAATAATGAAAGAAAAAAATATTACAAATATTACAGATATTTATGTTTTAAAAGAAATTGTAAGTAAGGTAATTTCTAATAATTTAGAAAGTGTAGAAGATTATAAAGCAGGTAAAGATAGAGCTTTAAAATATCTCATGGGCCAAATTATGAAGGAAACAAAAGGTAGTGCTAATCCTAAACTAGTAAATGAAATTTTAATAGAAGAATTAAATAATAATTGCTAATCAAGAAGACATAGTGTATAATATAGATACTAGGATGTGAAGAAGATGAAAAGGTATATTAAAGAACATAAGATTGTAGTAGTAGCTGTAATTTTATTATTATTTATTATAGTAGCGGCATTTTTTGTAAAACAAGTATTTTTCTCAAATAGTAATAATGCTGTTTATGGAAATCGTTTAGATGGAATAGATGAAGTTAAGATAGATTCTAAACAAAAAAAAGAAATTATTAATAATTTAAAGAATGATTCTACAGTTAAATCTGCAACTTATGAATTACAGGGAAAAATTATTAATATAGTGATTACTGTAAATGATGATGTAGGTCTTGATACAGCTAAATCACTTTCTAATAAGATTATTGAAAAATTAGATAAGGATCAAAAGAAATTTTATGATATTCAAGTATTTATCAAAAAAAATAATGATGCTAAGGATTTTCCAATAATAGGTTATAAACATAGAAATAAAGATAATTTTGTCTGGACAAAGGATAGGGTGGCAGAATGAAAAAAAAGTTAGTTATAATAATTCCAATATTCATCGCAGCAGTTGCTTTTTTCTTTGTATATAGATACTATAATCATCAAGATAAAAATACAACATTAACAATTACTGAAAAACGTTGGGTTCAAGAAAATAGTTCTAAAGCTATTGATATTGAAGTAATTAATGATTATCCAATTTATGGTACAGAGGGAAAAGGTGTTTTATTTAATTTTATTGAAGATATAGAAAAAGATGTTGGTTTAGAATTCAATCAAATTCCATACTTAAAAACTAGTAAAACAACTACTAATAGTCTTCGTTTTAGAATATTAGATAATGATGAAAAAATAACAAAAGATGATTTATTTTTATTTGAAGATTACTATATTGCAATAGGAAAAGAATATCAAAGATTAAATCATATTAAAGATATGAAAAATATAACTTTTGGAGTATTTACAGAAGATGCAGATACAATTAGTTATTATTTAAAATCTGGAACAAATTTATCCTATAAAAAATATAAAACAATTAGTGAATTATATAATGCATTAAATAATAATCAAGTTAATATGATAATTGTTCCAAATATTATGTATTTAGATCATACTATTGATAATAGTAAATATTCTATTAATTATTATTTTACAGAAATGAATAAAAAAGTAGTATTAACTTTAAGTGATAATAAAGAATTAAATAATATTATTAAAAAATATTATCAAAAATGGAAACAAGTAGATTTTATTAATGAGTATGATAAAGAATATTTTAATTATTACTTAACTAAAAATAAATTAACTTCTAAAGAAAAAGCTGATTTAGTTTCTAAAATATATACTTATGGTTATGTAGAAAATATTCCATATGAGAAAAAAATTAATGGCAGAGTTGTGGGAATTGCTGGAGAATATTTAGATCGTGTTGCAAGACTTGCAAATATAGAGTTTAAATATAAAAAATATCATAGTATTGATGAATTACAAAAAGCTGTAAAAGCAAAAGAAATAGATATGTATTTTGATTATTATGGTATTAGTAATGATAATTATAAGGCAACTTTATCAACATTTGTAGAAGATTATGTTATTTTAGGTAAACAAAAAAATAATGATATTATTAATTCATTTGAAAGTATTAGAAATAAAAATGTTTCAATGATTGAAAATGATGCATTATATAATTATGTTAATAATAATGCTAAAGCTAATATAAAAAAATGCAAAGATATAAATGAATTAGTAAAAACAGCAAAAGATAATTTATTAATAGTTGATCGTAATTTATATAATCAATATCAAACTTCAAAATTTAAAAAATATACTGTTTTATATATGGATACAATGATGAATGATTATAAATTTATGATTAAAGATAATAATAAAGAATTTTATGATTTAGTAAATTATATGATTAATACTAATTCTTATTATATTTATCGTAATAGTGGAATTGAAAGCTTAAGCGAATCTTTTGTAGAAGCAAGTAATTTTCAAGAAATATATACAATTGTTTTACTAGTTATTTTTATTCCACTTATTATATTAGGAATTGTCATATTTATAATTAAGCGTAAAAAACAAAAGAAAATAGTTAAAATAACAGATAGACATAAATATACAGATATGTTAACTTCTTTGAAGAATCGTAATTATTTAAATGCTAAGATGAGTGAGTGGGAAGAATCAAAAGTATATCCACAAGCAATAGTTGTAATTGATTTAAATAATATTAAGTATGTTAATGATAATTATGGTCATGAAGAAGGAGATAAACTAATTATTGAAGCAGCAGGTATTTTAGTAAATACTCAACTTGAAAATAGTGAAATTATTCGTACAGATGGAAATGAATTTTTAATCTATTTAGTTGGATATAGTCAAAGACAAATAGAAACTTATACTAAAAAATTATCAAAAGAATTAAAAAATTTACCACATGAATTCGGTGCAGGAATAGGATTCAGTATGATTACAGATGAGATTAAAACACTTGATGATGCTATTAATGAAGCAACAATGGAAATGATTACAAATAAGGAAGATTTTAAGTAAGAGGTTGATATTATGGAGCAAGTTAGAAGGGTTTTTAAAAAGGTTATTGAATATATTAGTAAGCCTGAAATGAGAATATTACCTGGACAACTTGCTTTTTTTATTGTAGTGTCTTTTATTCCACTTCTTGCTTTAGTAGGAACAATCGCTGGGTATTTTTCTGTATCCACTGATAAAGTAGTAAATATCTTAGATGCAGTTTTACCTTTTGAAATAACAGAGAGCTTTATTAGTTATGTTTCAGGAAAAGGAATTACTTTTAATATTGCAATTTTCTTTATTTCAGCATTTTTACTTGCATCTAATGGTGCTCATTCAATGATTATTACTTCTAATGAAATTTATAAAGTAAAAGATAGTAATATTATTTCTAGAAGAATTAAAGCAATTAGCATGACATTTATTTTAGTATTATTATTTTTATTTTTACTATTAGTTCCAGTGTTTGGAGATTCTATTTTTGAAATTTTAACCACTAATATTACAAATCAAAGAACAGTTTCCTTTGCTTATAATATTTATAAGTTAATGCAATATCCAATTACACTTATTTTAGTTTTCTATAACGTTAAACTATTATATACGATTGCTCCTGATCGAGATATAAAAGCAAAAAATACTAATACTGGTGCTATTTTTACAACTATTGGTTGGGTATTATCTACAAAAATATATTCTATATATTCAGGAAGTTTTTCACATTATAACCTTTTCTACGGAAGTATTTCAAATATTTTATTTTTGTTAATGTGGGTATATATTCTTTCATATATTTTTGTTCTTGGAATGGCTTTTAATGCTAGTGCAACAAAAAAAGATGATTATGAAACAATGCAAATCAATATAAAATAATTTTAATAGTATAAATAATAAAAATATGTAAATATTATAAAAAGGTAAGTTATTTCTTACCTTTTTATTATTTTAAAATTATCGTAGAATTACTTAGTCTATGATAAAAACACATCTATCTTATTTATAGTATATAATATATTATTTTTATTTTCAAGCGATTTTTGTTTTAAAATATTAATTTGAGGTGATTTTGTGAATGTTTTAAAAAAGAACAAATTAAAGTTAGATGAATTACTATATGAATGGCTAGTAAACAAGAAAAATATTAAAATACAAACTTTTCAAAAATATGAACATTTAATTAATAAGTATTTAATAAATACGTTAGGACAAGTAAAAGTAAAAGAAATTTCAGAAAAAATTATTCTTAATTTTTTCATTAATTTAGAAAATCAAGAAATATCAACATCTATATGTAAAACTTTACTATATATTATAAAGTCAGTATTAAAAGAAGCAGAAAATAGAAACTTATGTAAACATATTGATTTAGAAAACATAAAATTTCAAAAATATATTCCTAAAGTAAATATTTTATGTAAAGATGATCAAACTAGATTAGAGAAATATTTAAAAAATGATATTAACATTAGAAAAATATGTATTTTACTATGTTTATATACAGGACTTAGAATAGGTGAAGTATGTGGATTAAAATGGGAAGATATTGATTTTCAAAATAAAAATTTGAAAGTTAAACGAACTATACAACGTATTAAAAATAAAAATCAAACTGATTTAACTAAAACAATACTTATTGCATCTACTCCTAAAAGTGAAAGTTCTACACGAGTAGTACCAATCCCAGATTTTATTATTGAACTATTAAAAATATATAAAAATAAAAATGATTTTTATATTTTATCAAATAATGAAAAATATTATGATCCACGATTATTTGAATATTTTTATGTTAGAGTATTAAAAAAATGTCAAATTAAATATATAAATTTTCACGCACTTCGTCATACATTTGCTACTCGTGCAATAGAATCACAAATGGATATAAAAACACTAAGTGAAATATTAGGTCATGCTTCTGTTGATATTACTTTAAAAATATATGTTCATTCTTCATTTGAATTAAAGAAAAAATGTATTGAAAATCTTGTTGAATTTATGTCACACTAAAAATTCATAGACTAAGTAATTCTACGATAAAAAAACATTCATAATTCGACAAAATATTTTAACAATTTAATATAATATATAAATTAAGATATATTTTTGAGAGGTAAATAAAATGGAAAGAAAAGAACGATTAAAGTATATTTTTATTGGCATAATATTTGGTATTTGCATATTAGGAGGAATTGGAGTATACGCAGCATCTATCATATCAAGTATAAATGTAGGATATAGTAATGAGAGTTCCAAGTTAGTAGCAGATAATGTTCAAGCAGCTATAGATGAAGTATATGATAAAAGTTTTTCAAAACCTTCAATAGTAGCCTATGAATATCATGAACAAGAACCAAATAAATGTATAAATGGAGAAGAAAAGACATGTATTAAAACGGATTGTTACAAAAAAGGTAAAACATGTAAACAAGGAACAGTAATAAAATATTATGTCAAAGAAAATGAATATCATTATTTCTATGTATTACATGATGATGGAACAAAGATAACAATGCAACAAAGAGAAAACACAGTAAGAAATATACCATGGCATGTAGGAGAAAATGATAATAGTAAAGGCCCTGATACAGTGTTACCAGCTTTAGAACAAGCAACCTCTACGTGGGTAAATGTAAATATGCTAGAGTATGAACCAGGAGTAACAACATTATATGAAAATGCATATACAGGTTGTTCAACAACAGAAGACTATAAAATAAAATGTGAAACAAACACATATACAAGTTCAGTATTAGGAACAAGAAAAGCACGAGCAAGAATGATAACAGCCCTTGAAGCAGTAAATACAGGTTGTTTAGTAAAGAAAGATGGAGCAACAGATAAGACAATCATTCCACCGAGCATAAATGAATATAATCAAGGCTCATGTCCAGATTGGATGTATAATTATCTATATCAATCAAAAAATTGGGGAGGGAGTTATAATAACGATACAGTAAATGAGAACGGAGTATATGATTATCATTATTGGACTATGTCAGCTAATTCTGGTAACACTACTCATGCATGGTTTATATCTCGTGCTGGACATTTAGATATATATGATGCTTATGTAACTAGTGATGGAGCACGAGCAGTCGTGGAAATAACCAAGCCATAAATTGCACTTCAGTGTAATTTTTTCTTGCAAAATCATAAACGGGGGGGGGTATAATAATCTTAGATAAATAAAAATAGGTGATCTAAGATGAAAGAAAGAATAAAAGTTATAGCTGCATTTATATTAGGTTTGGTATTAGCAGGCACAACAGTATATGCCGCAACTATAATATCAAGTATAAATGTTGGTTATAGTAATGAGAGTTCAAAATTAGTAGCAGATAATGTTCAAGAAGCAATAGACGAAGTATATGATAAAAGTTTTAATAAAGAATTAATAACAGCATATGAATATAATGAAGAAGGATCAAATAAATGTATAAATGGCGAAGAAAAAACATGTATAAAAACAGACTGTTATAAAAAAGAGCAAACATGTGAACAAGGAACAGTTATAAAGTACTATGTAAATGATAGTGAGTTTCATTATTTTTATGTATTAAGAGATAACGGAACAAAGATAACGATGCAACAAAGAGAAAATACAGTAAGAAATATACCATGGCATGCAGAAAGCAATGACAATACAAAAGGACCAGATACAATCTTACCACAATTAGAAGCAGCAACTTCAACCTGGGTAAATGTAAATGTTATAGCGTATACACCAGGAGTAACAACATTATATGAAAATGCTTATACAGGTTGTGCATATACAGCAAGCAGAAATTCTGATTATAAAATAAAATGTGAAACAAATATTTATACAAGCGAAACTTTAGGGGTAAGAAAAGCAAGAGCCAGAATGATAACAGCACAAGAAGCAACAGCAACGGGCTGCTTAGTATGGAAAGATGGATCAACAGATAAAACAATCATACAACCAAGTACCGATTCATATAATCATGGTTCATGTCCAGATTTTATGCATAATTACTTATGGCAATCAAAAAATTATGGTGGAAGCTATAATGATGATATAAAAAATGAAGATGGATTATATAATCAACATTATTGGACCATGTCAGCTGACACTGGAGAAAATTCATATGCATTATTTATAAATCGTGGAGGAACTTTAAGCAACACAACTCCTTCTAATGTTGATGGTGGTGCACGAGCAGTAGTAGAAATAATCAAGCCATAAATTGCACTTCGGTGTAATTTTTTCTTGCAAAAATACAAACGGGGGGGGGTATAATAATCTTAGATAAATAAAAATAGGTGATCTAGGATGAAAGAAAGAATAAAAACTATTACAATAATAATATTAATAGTAATGGTGATATCAATAAGTGGAGTATACGCAGCAACCATAATATCAAGTATAAATGTAGAGTATAATAATGAAAACTCCAAGTTAGTAGCAGATAATGTTCAAGATGCCATAGATGAAGTGTATGATAAAAGTTTTAGTAAAGAATTAATAACAGCATATGAGTATCATGAACAAGAACCAAAATGTATAAATGGCGAAGAAAAAACATGTATTAAAACAGATTGCTACAAAAAAGGTAAAACATGTACTCAAGGAACAGTTATAAAATACTATGTAAATGATAGTGAATTTCATTATTTTTATGTATTAAGAGATAACGGAACAATAATAACAATGCAACAAAGAGAAAATACCATAAGAAATATAGCATGGCATGCAGAAAGTAATGATAATACAAAAGGACCAACTACTGTTTTACCAGCCTTAGAACAAGCAACTTCAACGTGGGTAAATGTAAATGTACTAGAATATGAACCTGGAGTAACGACATTATATGAAAATGCATATACAGGTTGTTCAACAACAGAAGACTATAAAATAAAATGCGAAACAAATACATATACAAATTCAGTATTAGGAGTAAGAAAAGCACGAGCTAGAATAATAACATCGTTAGAAGCAGTAAATACAGGTTGTTTGACTTATAATAATAAAGCCAATGGCTCATGCCCAGATTGGATGCACAATTATCTATTGAGTTCAAAAAGTTTTGGTGGCAGCTATAATAATGATACTCGAAATGAAAATGGAGTATGCGATTTTCATTATTGGACCATGTCGGCTCAATTTGGGACTCCTTATGCGTTATCTGTGATTCGTGAAGGTCAGATAGGTAGTATTGATACTTCTCGGGTTGATGGTGGTGCACGTGCTGTTGTCGAAATAACCAAACCATAAATTACACTTCGGTGTAAATTTTTCTTGCAAAATTACAAACGGGGGGGGGTATAATAATCTTAGATAAATAAAAATAGGTGATCTAGGATGAAAGAAAGAATAAAAACTATTACAATAATAATATTAATAGTAATGGTGATATCAATAAGTGGAGTATACGCAGCAACCATAATATCAAGTATAAATGTAGAGTATAATAATGAAAACTCCAAGTTAGTAGCAGATAATGTTCAAGATGCCATAGATGAAGTATATAAAAAAGCTAGTGAAAGTAAAGCTCCTCAACCAAAAAATGAAAATATAAAAGCAATGTATTATTATGATGAAAATAAGGAATCAAAAGACTTTTGTGTAACAGGTGATGAAAAAACATGTAAAGTTAATACTTGTTATTTAAATAATACAGAAGGAAGTTGTTCACCTGGAACAATAGTAGAATATATGGTAAATGAACAAGATAAAATAAGATTTCATGTAGTGCATGATGATGGTAGTACATTAACATTACAAAGTCAAAAAAATACACTAAATAGTGTAAAATGGTACGATGGAGAAAATAGTGATCAAGGAACAGTTACTGCATTAACAATTCTAGAAAATACTACAAGTAATTGGATGAATGTTAATACGTTGGATTATTCTATAAGTGATGATACTTCATCTTTAGGTTATTCTGGATGTGATTATGAATTCGGTATTAATTGTAATAATGTACAATATAAATTAGAAAATAAAACGGGAAAATCAAGAATGATAACTGTTCAAGAAACATCTACAGTTGGATGCAACAATCATCATAAATCTTGCCCGATATGGATGTATAATTATTTAAATAGTTCAACAAATTATGGTGGAACCAAAAATGAAGATAGCGCAACAGGTTATTGGACGTTGAATGTTTTGAATAGTAGTACAAATCATATATTAATTGCACATCAAAATGGTAATATAGGTTATGTTGTTAAAAATATGGAATATGGTGCACGAGCAGTAGTAGAAATAACAAAATCATAAATTGCATTTCGGTGTAATTTTTTCTTGCAAAATCATAAACGGGGGGGGGTATAATAATCTTAGATAAATAAAAATAGGTGATCTAGGATGAAAGAAAGAATAAAAACTATTACAATAATAATATTAATAGTAATGGTGATATCAATAAGTGGAGTATATGCAGCAACTATAATCTCAAGTATAAATGTTGGATATAGTAATGAAAGCTCAAAGCTAGTAGCAGATAATGTTCAAGATGCAATAGATGAAGTATATGATAAAAGTTTTTCAAAAACTACAATAACAGCTTATGAATATAGTGAGCAAGAACCAAAATGTATAAATGGCGAAGAAAAAACATGTATTAAAACAGACTGTTATAAAAAAGGAAAAACATGTAAACAAGGAACAGTAATAAAATATTATGTCAAAGAAAATGAATATCATTACTTTTACGTTTTACGTGATGATGGAACAAAGATAACTATGCAACAAAGAGAAAATACCATAAGGAATATACCATGGCATGCAGGAGAAAATGCTAATAGAGAAGGTCCAACTACAGTATTACCAGCCTTAGAACAAGCAACTTCAACCTGGGTAAATGTAAATGTACTAGAATATGAGCCAGGGGTAACTAATTTATATGAAAATGCTTATACAGGTTGTACATATATAGCAAGTGAAACTTCTGATTATAAAATAAGATGCGAAACAAATACATATACAAATTCAGTATTAGGAACAAGAAAAGCTAGAGCCAGAATGATAACAGCACTAGAAGCATCAGCAACAGGATGTTTAGTATATAAAGATGGAGCAACAGATAGTAGAGTTATTCAACCAAGTATAAATTCAAATAATCAAGGTTCATGCCCAGATTTTATGCATAATTATTTATATAGTTCAAAAAGTTTTGGTGGAAGCTATAACAATGATACAGTAAATGAAAATGGAGTATATGATAATGGTTATTGGACCATGTCGGCATATTTAAGTAGTACTTTTCAGGCATGGAGTGTATATCGTGGTGGTCATTTGAACTGCAGTACTATTACTCTTACTCTTAGTGGTGCACGAGCAGTCGTCGAAATAACCAAACCATAAATTATACTTCGGTGTAACATAATGCTTTATATATAATAAAGCAGTTATAGTATTGAATTTAAAGACTGATATTTTATAATTCTTTTTCATATACTTTTATGAGGTGATATGGTGAAAGAATATACTGTAGAAGCAGGAGATACTTTATATGGAATAGCTAAACAATTTGGAACATGTGTTGCTGAAATAAAAAAACTTAATAATTTAGTAAATGATTCTATTACAGTAGGACAAGTTTTAAAAATTAAAGAAGATACGGATCCTCTTACCTATACTGTGCAAAAAGGTGATAGTTTATATTCAATAAGTAAAAAGTTTAATATTCCAGTTTTAGAGTTAATGAAACTTAATAATATTACTAGTACTGTTTTAGATATTGGACAAGTATTAGTATTAGTAGATGATATGGAGCAAGAAAGTAATGGGATTATTTTTATGCCTATTTATGAGGATTATGAAGTTCAAAAAGGTGATAATATCTATTCTATTGCTCAAAAATTTAATACTACCGTAGACCAGATAAGGCAAGATAATAATTTGACGTCTGATTCATTGAGTATAGGTCAAATTTTGAAAATTAAAGTTGGAGAAGATGTTTTTGGTATAGAAGAATGCTATGGTACTGGTTATGATGATTTAGAAAATAATTATATAACTTATACTGTGCAAAAAGGTGATAGTTTGTATTCTATTGCTGAGAAATTTAATACAAATGTGGAACAATTAAAAAAGCTTAATAATTTAACAAATACTGAATTAAGTTTAGGTCAAGTACTAAAAATAAAGGAGGTTAGTTAATGAATAATATTACTTTAGAAGATTTTAAAAAGTTACCACAATATCAGACTTTTCTTCAAGAAAATCCTAGTACTGGAATTTTAAAGGTTCAAGTTTTTACAGCAGATCAAGCAATTCCTCTTGCAAATACACAAATCTATATTACTAAAAAAATAGGTAATTATAATGTATTGTTTTATGAAGGTATCACTGATTCTAGTGGAATTATAGATAATATTAAATTACCTGCTCCTTTACCTGATAAGGTTGTTGAAAACTATCAAACTCCTAAATTTACTGTTTATGATTTAATTGCAAGTAATGAAGAATTTAAAAAAATAAAACAATATGAAGTTTCTATGTTTGGAGATATCAGAGTTTTACAATATGTAAGAATTTCACCTATGGGAGGTGAATAAATTGGCCGAAAATTATAGAATTCCTAGAATTCCTACTAATATTGTAGTACATTTAGGAAATCCAACAGATTCAACTGCTAAAAATATTACAGTTCCTTTTCAAGAATATATTAAAAATGTTGCAAGTAGTGAAATTTATCCAAATTGGCCAGAGGATGCTATTAAAGCAAATATTTTAGCTCAAATATCGTTTGCACTAAATCGAATTTATAATGAATGGTATCCATCACGTGACTATGATTTTGATATTACTTCATCTCCAGCATTTGATCAAAATTTTATAGAAGATCGAGAGTTTTACGAGAATATTTCTAGAATTGTTGATAATATTTTTAATAATTATATTGTTAGACAAGGTCAAATTCAACCTCTTTTTGCTACTTATTGTGATGGTAAAAATGCAATATGTGATGGGCTTTCTCAGTGGGGAAGTGTTGATTTAGCTAATCAAGGCAAATCACCGCAAGAAATATTAAAGTATTATTATGGTGATGATATAGATTTTGTTTATAATGCTCCTCTAGCAGCTAATGTTGAATCATATCCAGGTTTTCCTATTCAAGTTGGAACTGCAGGAGATATGGTAGTCGAAATAAAAAGACAATTAAATCGAATTAGACAAAATTATCCAGCGATTCCTTTAAATAATGATGATGAATATTTTACAGTAGAAACAGAAAATAGTGTTAAAACATTTCAAAATATCTTTAATTTAGAAGCTACAGGAATTGTTGATAAATCTACATGGTATAAGATTAAATATATATATAATAGTGTCAAAAGAATAGCAGATTTAAATTCAGAAGGAATTAGTAAAGAAGAAGCAGAACTTTTATATGATACAGAACTTGAGTATTTAGATACGGGGATTTATATAAGATTGCTTCACTATTTATTAAGAACAATTGCTTATTTTGATGATGATATTCCATTCCTTGGTAAGGTTGGTAATACTGTTTTTGATGAAAATACAGTTAAAATGGTATTAGCTTTTCAAAAGAAATATGGTCTACCTATTACTGGAGTAGTAGATAAATATACTTGGGCTAAATTAAAAGATGTTTACAATGAAGTAATTAATATGATTCCAGAACAATATTTAAATTATGTTGATAAATTTTATGGAGGCAGAATTTTAACTAAAGGAACAGTAGGCGAAGATGTTAGAAGATTACAGAAATTTTTACTTAAAATATGTAAAAATAAAAAAAATATTCCAGGTGTTAGGGTAACTGGAACATTTGATGATTTAACAGAAATGTCTGTAAAAAAACTTCAAGAATTATTACAATTGCCAGTAAATGGTATTGTTGGTGCAAGTACTTGGAATGATATAGTTACATATTCCGAAAATTAGCACTCACTATTGACAAGTGCTAAAATAAGTGTATAATACATATTTAAGGGGTGATAAATATGTATGGATATCAAGAAGAAAATGAAAATGAAAATGTTTTAGAAAAATATGGTCGAAATATTACAGAAGATGTTAAAAAAGGTAAAATAGATCCTGTAATTGGTAGAGATGAAGAAATTAGAGGTATAACTAGAATATTATCTAGAAAAACAAAAAATAATCCTGTTTTAATAGGAGAAGCAGGTGTTGGTAAAACAGCAATTGTAGAAGGTTTAGCTCAACGTATTAGTCGTGGCGATGTTCCTGAGTCTTTAAAAAATAAGACAATTTGGGAACTTGATTTAGCTGCATTAGTAGCTGGAGCTAAATTTCGTGGTGAATTTGAAGAAAGATTAAAAAAAGTATTAACAGAAGTCAAAAAAAGTGAAGGTAATATTATTATGTTTATTGATGAAATTCATACTATAGTTGGAACTGGAAATACTGAAGGTAGTATGGATGTATCAAATATTTTAAAGCCAATGCTTGCTCGTGGTGAAATTCATTTAATTGGAGCAACAACTTTAAATGAATATCGTATGTATATTGAAAAAGATGGTGCTTTAGAAAGAAGATTTCAAAAAATTAAAGTAAATGAACCAACTGTTGAAGATACTATTACAATTTTAAGAGGATTAAAAGAAAGATTTGAAATTCATCATGGTGTAACTATTAAAGATCAAGCCTTAATTTCTGCAGCTACACTATCTAATCGCTATATTACAGATAGATATTTACCAGATAAAGCTATTGATTTAGTAGACGAAGCTTGTGCTACAATTCGTGTGCAAATGGATTCTGTTCCAACTTCACTAGATCAATTAACTAGAAATATTATGAGATTACAAATTGAAAAAGAAGCAATTAAAAAAGAAAAAGATGAAATTTCTAGAAAAAGAAAAGAAAAAATTGATGAACAACTAGAACAACTAAAAATAAAAGAAAAAGAATTAAAAAATAATTGGAATCAAGAAAAAAATTTAAATCAAGAGATTAAAGAATTAAAAGAAAAAATAGAGAAAGCAAAATTTGATTTAGAGCAAGCAGAAAATAGTTATGATTTAGAAAATGCAGCTATTTTAAAACATGGAACAATTCCCAAATTAGAAAAAGAATTGGAAACTAAGAGAAATTTAAGTAAAAATAAATTATTAAGTGATGTTGTTACTTCTGATGATATTGCTGTAGTAATTTCTAAATGGACAAATATTCCTGTTACTAAATTGATGAGTAGTGAAAAGGAAAAACTAATTCATTTAGAGGATAACATGAAAAAAAGGGTAATAGGACAAGATCAAGCAATTTCTTCAGTGGCTTCTTCTATTTTAAAAAGTAGAAGTGGAATTAAAGATCCAAATCGTCCAATTGGCTCATTTATGTTTTTAGGACCAACTGGTGTTGGAAAAACCGAAGTTGCTAAGACACTAGCATATGAATTATTTGATGATGAACATCATATGGTAAGAATTGATATGAGTGAGTATATGGAAAAATTTTCAGTATCTAGATTAATTGGTTCTCCTCCAGGATATATTGGTTATGAAGAAGGTGGACAATTAACAGAGGCTGTTAGAAGAAATCCTTATAGTATAGTTTTATTTGATGAAATTGAAAAAGCTCACCCAGAAGTTTTAAATCTATTACTTCAAATATTGGATGATGGACGAATTACTGATTCTAATGGAAGAACAGTAGATTTTAAAAATACGATTATTATTATGACCTCTAATGTAGGAAGTGAACATATTTTAGATGGAAATACAAATTTAGTAACAAATGAATTAAAAAATTATTTTAGACCAGAGTTTTTAAATAGAATTGATGAAATTATTATTTTTGATTTCTTAAAAGAAGATGCCATTTCAAAAATACTAGATAAAATTATAAAAGAAATTGAAATAAGACTTGCTCATTTAAATATACATATTGATTTATCAGACAAGGCTAAAGAACAATTGATTAAGCAAGGTTATGATATTCATTTTGGAGCAAGACCATTAAAACGTGAAGTTAGTAGGGTAGTAGAAACTAAGCTTGCAAAAATGATTATTAATGATGAAATTAAAGAAAATTCAACAGTTTCAATTGATTATAAAAATCCTGAATTTATAATAAGTACTAAAAGATGTTAGTTTAAAACATCTTTTTCTTGTTTTTTTTTAATTTTTTTGTTGTTTCTTGAAAAAAAATATGTTATCATGTAAATGATAGAATAAAAATAGGTGGTGTGTGATATGGAAATTAAAAGAGGAATTTCCCAAATGGCTGAATATCCAAATCAAGAAATTAATTATGTTGTCCCAGAAGATGGAAAAATGTATTATGTATTAAGAGATGGTGTCTTAGCTAATGGTTGTGTTATTGCAACATTAGATCCAAAAAGGGCAATTGATGAGGGTGTAGTAACAGATAATATTGGTGTATTTAAAGAAGACGGTACAGTATTAGTTGATTTTAATAAGAAAGAAATAAAAAAAGTAAACGATGATTTCTTATTAGTTGTTAATTCAATTCCTACAAGTGAGTATGTTATTAATGCATTAAAAAATGAAAATGATGAAATTAGTAAGACAATGATGAAAGATAATTCTACAACTATTGTTGATAAGATGATGATTGAAATGGGAATTACAGGTGAAATTTTATTTTCTGATGCTTATAGTGAAGCAAATATTTATAAAATGGATACACCAAATCATAAAATAGGACCAGATTCAAGTTTTATTGGAAAAAATGATACTAATTTTTATTTTCATACTAATGATGCAACAGAGGATACTGTATTATTTAGTTTAACTGGAGAACCAAAAGCAAAAGAAGAATCAGGATTTACTATTCCTGATGTTCCAGTAAGTGATATACCTACAGAAATTAATCCTCAAGAAATACCAGAAACACCTGTTACTGATGCTAATCAAGTTACTGATATTCCTAATGTATCTGAGGATACAACAGCAGATATAGAAGAATCAGATTTAAAATTAGATATTAGTCAAAATATATTAGATGGATTTAAGCCAATAGATGAAAAAGAAGAAATTTCTAACATTGAAATTCCACAAGAAATAGAAGAAGATAAATCTGAAATTCAAACTGAATCAAAAGAAGAAGAACCAACTGAAATAAAAGAAAATTCTAATAGTGAAGCAAAAGATGAAGTATTAGATAATGTTATTTCTGTTATGAAAAAGATGATTGAAGAAACAAATAAACTAAATGATAGAATTTCAGAATTAGAGTCTCAATTAGATTCTAAGAATAAATTAATTGAAGCAGAAGAATCTAAGAAAACAGCATTAAGTAGTTTATTAGATGAAGCAAATGAAATCTTAGAAAATATAGATTAAAAAATAGTTTAGAGAAATCTAAACTATTTCTTTTTGTAATTTTTCTTTTTCTTCTTTTGTTAAAAAACTATATTCAATAGCAGTTCTATTAAATTTAATAAAATCTTCTTTATTAAATCCAAAGTATTTATATAGTAATTCATATTCTTGATTTAAATTGATATTAGATACAGTTCTATTATCAGTATTAATAGTAATTAATATATCTTTGTCTTTTAATTTTTTTATAGGATGATTTTGATAAGAACTAACTGCATGAGTTTGAACATTACTTGTTGGACAAATTTCTAAAGGAATTTTATTTTTTCTTAAAGTACCTAATAAATTTTCATCTTCAACTGCTTTAATTCCATGTCCAATTCGATTAGCGCCATATTTAATAGCATTATCAATATCTGTTAAAGTGCCAGCCTCTCCAGCATGGATTGTAAAAGGAACTTTATTAGCAATAGCATAATTAAATAAATCTTTATATAAAGAAGTAGGGTAACTAGCTTCATCACCAGCTAAATCAATACCACATACTCCTTTATTTTTATATTTAATTGCAAGATCAATAATTTTTTTATTAGCTAAAAAACTATCACCTCGCATCATACATAAAATTAAATTAGCTTTTACCTTAGAATTTTGAATTCCTGCTAAAACAGCTTTAACTACTTCATCTAAACTTAGTCCTTTTTTAGTGTGAAAATTTGGAGCAAATCTAATTTCAGCATAAATAACATTATCTTTATCTAAATCTTCCATTAATTCTTTACTAACTCTTGTTAAGTTATCTTTTGTTTGCATAATGCTTATCGGTAAATTAAATTTAGTTAAATAATCTTTTAAACTATGGGAATTACTATCGACAATCATCTCTTTTCTTAAATCTTTTTGCTGTAAAATTTCTTCAGCTGTAGTTATCCTAATAGAACCATCTAAGTGAAGATGAAGTTCTACTTTTTTTAAATCTTTGAACATTATAATTCTCCTTTAATAGCTTGTTTAACTAATTGACCACTTTCAGTTAAATCTTCATCTTTAAATCCATTTACAGATGTTCCTGGTTTTAAAATAGCAGAAGATTCATCTTTATCAGATAAAGACCAATTAGTCCAACTAAGATTATATTCATTCATAAAATTAATCCATTTTTTAGTTTCATCTTGGAAAACACCACCATTTCCATCAGCTTGAGTAGTTCCCCACTCACTTACAAAAATAGGAATATTATTTTCTCTAGCTGTTACGATTCTTTGTCTTAACCAATCAGTATGAGTACCAGCATAAAAATGTAATGCATACATCGTATTTTTATCATTTATTCTATTATTAATTGGATCTAAAATATCTTGAGACCAAGTTGGTGTTCCTACAATAATAAGAGAATCTTTAGAATTTTCTCTAATTACTTTAATTATTTCATCAGCATATGGTTTAATATCATTATTCCATGTAGTAGAACCATTAGGCTCATTACATATTTCATAAATAACATTAGGACTATCTTTATATTTTAAACTTATGTTACTAAAAAAATCTTTAGCTTCTTGAATATTATTCATTGGATTTGTATCTTTTAAAGTATGCCAATCTATAATTACATACATATCATTTTTAATAATCATATCAACTTTTTCTTCTAAGATAGTACTTAAATTTTTATTAGATAAATAGCCATCTTCAGCAGTATACATAGCAATCCTAAAAATATTACTATGCCATTCATCTTTTAAGATTTTAATATTTTCTTCATTGATAAAATTAGCATACCACTGTAATCCATGTGAAGACATTCCTCTTAATTGGAATTTTTCATTATATTGATTAACAATATCAACACCATCTAATTTTAATTTACCATTATAACTTACTAAATTATTTTTTGAAACTGAATTATTTTCTTTAGTCACTATTTTGCCTTCTTTCTCATCTTTACTTTTTATATTTTTAGTACAGCTAGTAGTACCTAATAATATTATAATTAGTAATAAAATTAATATTTTCTTATTCATAAATATCACATCCTTAAAAACATTTTAACACTTTTAAAGTATTATCACAATTTTTAGTTGAATTTATAATTTCTATTCATATATAATTAGTTATATAACACAAAAATTAATAGAAAGGATTAATCATATAAAATTGATTATATAAGTTTTATGGATTTTGATATAGAAAAAATAATAGAAGAAATAGATTTTACTAAGAATAGTCTATGTGATTGTGGTAATAATATTTATTTAACTAATTTTGAAATAGAAATACTAAATAAATATAAAATCAATTATCAGAATTGTACTAGTTTAAAAGATATTATATTTTTAATAGAGGATATTTTAAATGAAGATTCAACTTTAGATGATTTAGAGCTTATTTCTAAATCGATTGCAGAAAGAGATTATTATCTTAATACAAATAAATAATATGTTTATTAAAAGGTTAAGAAAACTCTAGCAATATTAATAAAAATATTATATAATAGTTCTAGAATAGAGGGTGAAACTAATGGATAGTAGCGAAAAAATTATAATTGTAGATCAAGATAATAATCAACAAGAAGTAGAAGTAGTTACGTATTTAAGTAGTAAAGATCATAAAAATCAGTATTTAGTCTATACTAAAGGAGAAAATCAACCAAATGGTGATGTCATTATTTATATATCAAAAATGAAAGTAGAAGATGATAAAACAACATTAGAAGAAATAAGTGATGATGCTGAATGGAAAGATGTTCAAAAACTATTAAAAGAAATAGCAAATGCTTAAAATCTGGAGAATATTATGAGCTATAATTTTAATTATAAAGAATCAATAAATGGGATCAAATCTAGTTTATTTGATATATATGAAAATCAAGAAATAGAAATAGGTTTAGAACAAAATCCAAAGAAAAAAAATGATAGACTAAATAAATTTATTGAAATAAAAGATCTTGCTTTATTATTAATTGAAGGAATAGAAGATTTATATAATGTAGAAACAAATTCTTATCAAGAAAAAAAATTAACAAATCCTGAAATACCAGAAGAAACAGCAGAAAGTAAAATTTTAAATTTAGTTGAAAACAGTCAAAATCAAAGTATAAAAGAAGAAGAAATATCTCAAATTAATACTAAAGAGCAAGCTAATGATGAAGTAACATCTTTTCAAAAATATTATTTAAATTGTGATATGAAAGATGTTAATTTTGCTTATGTACCAAAAAAATTATATGAAAAAATAAAAAATCACAAAGAATTAGTTTCAACTGATGATGATACTAAAGAATTAGTTCAAGAAAATCAAGATCAAAAAACTTTAAATAATATTAATTTTTATAAAGAAGATAAGGAAAAACCACGAGGAATCATTGTAAGAAATGATCAATATATGAAACTTGCTTTATCAAAACGTCGACAAGAAGGAGTTGTTCAAGAAGCAAGAAAGTTTCATAAAGAAGAATTAAATAAACAAAGAAAAGAAAATCAAAAGAAGGAGTTAGAAAAAGCAGTAGTGAAGTTTGATATATAGGAGCGAAAAATGAAAGAAAACCAAAAAAGCGAAGAACTAATATTGCAGAATAAAATAAAATCTCGTAGTGTTATAACTGATGATATTAATTCTAATCAAATTGAAGTAATCGCAGTAAATGAAGATGGTAAAGTAAATGAACTTTCACTAGATTATAATGAATATAGAAATAATCTTGATATGCTTTATAAGACATCTACTTTAGAAAATTCTATTATTTCTACGTATTCTATTATAGAAAATATTTGTAAACATACTATTACTATAAACGAATCTTCTTCAAAACAAGAAAATCAAGAAGTAAAAACTTTCGAGTATAATAGTAATTTTATAAACAACTTTCTTATTCCTATGGTTCAAGATTATAATCGTTTAAATGAAATATTTACATCTAATATTGAAATATTAGATGAACATAAAGCTAATTTTATTGCACGGACTAAGAAAAATGATAGTTTAATTATAATAGGTATTAGTATTGAACTTGCTAATATGTTTAAAGATATAGTAACTAAAAAAGATTTTTTACAATCAAATAAACCTATGAAAAAAATTAATAATAAAGGAATTAGTAATACTTTAGTTATATTTTTAACAGTACTTGCTATTGGAATGTTATTAATAGGAATAGTTCTTTTCCTAAGAATGACTAATAAATAAATACGCATAATTAGTAATTATTTTTCATATAAATTTTTAAACATAAAAATAGTAAAATTGACTATTAGTTAAAATTATGATAAAATACAAACAATCATTATTAATAAAATTGTATTTATAAATACAATAATTGAGGTGAATCAATGATTATGAAATCAAGAGTTGTTAGCACAACATTGTTAGTACTAGGAATTTTTATGATTAGTATTGCTACTGTTGTAGATAAAAACGATTCTTTTGATATTAAAAATAAAAAAACAGCAAATGCTATAGATATTGTTAGTGTTATTAATATGTCTTCATCAAATAGAGAAAAAAATGCAGAAATTATAAATATGAATTTATCAAAAGAAGAAACTGATATTGTAGAATTATCGATGGAACAAGTTCCTCAATCAATATACATTCCTCCACGTGTTGAAGTATACGAAGGAATGACTTTAGAAGAATTAGGAGCAAAACTTGATCGTAATTTAGGAGAAGGTTATCTTAAAGGAAAAGGATATTTAATTGCAAATAAATGTATTGAACTTGGAATAGATCCTTATATTGCAACAGCTATTATTTTACATGAAACAGGATGTAGTAGTAAATGTAGTAATTTAGTATTGCAATGTAATAATGTAGGTGGTCAAAAAGGTTATCCTAGTTGTGGTGGAGGAAGTTATAAATATTATCAAACTTTAGATGATGGTATTGTTGGTCATATTGAAAATTTATATTATAATTATTTTTCTTTAGGTAGAACGACTGTTGAAGCTATTGCTCCAAAATATGCAGCAAGTCCTGCTTGGTCTGGAAAAATTAATTGGTATGTTAATTTAATAAGAGCAAGTTAAAGCTCTTATTTTTTTAGAATTATTTTTCTATTTTTTCATATAATATAATGATAATTCAGTGTAAACTTGACATTTTTTTTAAAATATGCTATAATTATCACATGATTGATGGCACATTATTCTAGTCAATCACTTTATTATGAGGACGGGATTAAACAACCGTTAAAGAGCATATCTGTGAAACCTTTGGTGTTTGCTTCTTACGCCCAGTTTGGGGTGGATGCTGAGGGGTTAGAGTATTGGGCGCTCGTAATGGCATACGATAAACGACCCAATATTCATGGAGACCTAATCTTGTAATAAGCCTAAACGTGCATCTACTGATGGACTTATTACGAATTAGGCTAGAACCTGTATTGTGGCGAAAGTTATGTGCAGCGTAGCTTGTCTTGAGTGGTAATATTGGGATAAATGATCTTGCTTATATAGTTGGCCGACTGATATAAGTATTGCTTTTTGAAATTATTACTGCAAAAAAGAATTAATAATAAAGCTTGGTGAGGAAATCTCCTAGAGTGCTATTGATATAGGATTGCAGTGGGTACTAAGTGGCAATCAAGTCATATGAATTGGTAACATCATATTGATTCTTTTAAAGGGGAACCACATTTCTGGTAACGGAACTGTAAGAATCAGGGAAATCCTACTTGACCTAAGACTCAAAGTTTACTATATTAATCGCCATTGATTATAATTATTGAAATAAATAGTAGTTTCTACTATTTTTTTAATTGGAAAAATGATAAAATTAAATAAAGAAAACAAGGAGAAAATATTACTAATGAAAAAAGAAGAAAAACAAATTTTAAAGAATGAATTAGAAAATTTAAAGATTCAGACTAAAAGAAAAGAAAAAATAAAAAAAGAACTAGTAGATATAAAATGGATTATTAAAATTATTATTATTTCATTCTCTTTATCTTTTCTTTTATCATCTATTTCCGAAATAGTTATTCCTAATTTTAATTTATTATTAGGAATTTTAACAGCATTAATTTTCATTGCTTTAGGAATTTTATTTGATATTATTGGTGTAAGTGTTACAGCTGCTGATGAAAAAGTTTTTCATTCTATGAATTCTAGAAAAGTAAAGGGAGCAGATATTGCTGTAAAATTTAAAAAGAATAGTGAAAAAGTATCAAACTTTTGTTGTGATGTTATTGGTGATGTTTGTGGGGTTATTTCTGGATCAACATCAGTTATGATTGCAACTTTAATTTCTAACAATTTACATTTACCTTTATTATTAACAACACTTTTTTTTACAGCCTGTGTTTCTGCTTTAACTATCGGTGGTAAGGCAATGGGAAAAAGTTTTGCTATTAATAAATCTGATATTATTTTATATGAATTTTCTAAATTTATTTCAATATTTTATAAATATAAGTAGGTGATTAAATGCAATTTTTTATAGATGGTAAAAAAGTAAGATATAATCCAACTAATATGAAAAAAGATGAATATTTAAATAGTGGTTTAGAAATAGATGCTTATTTAGTTAATAATGGAGTAGTAAAATTTTTTAAAGAACATCCAGGTAAAGAAATATATTTAACAAAAGAAGCTATCGAAAGAATGAAAAAAATAAAAACCAATAGAATTTATCTTCCTAAAAATGCATTATTAGATAAAAAACATAATTTGCGTGCTTATACTATGGATTACATAGAAAATCTTGGTAAAGATACTTACTTTAATTTAGAGAAAGATAAATTACAAGAAGAAAATGAATTATTAAAAGATGACATAAAAACTTTAAGTGATAATAAATTACAATTAGAAGATTTAAATCATAAAAATACTTCATACAATAATGGTATTTATTTAATAGATCCTGGTAGTTATGCTTTTGTTGATGATCTTGATTCAAATCAAGTCTATAGAATTAATATAGATTTAATTAATAAGTATTTAATCTATGAAATTATTAATAATTATCATTTAATTAAATATTCAAAACTTGATTATGCTTCTAGTTATTATTTTAGTAAACAACTAAATGAAGAATATAATAAGAGTGGTAAAGACAATGTTTTAGACTTTTTTTCAGATATTGAAGAAGAAAATTTAGCTGAATTTATTGAAAAAAGAGTAGCTGGAAAAAAACACTAACTTGTCTTTTCTCTTTTTTTTTGGTAAAATCTATAATAGTTTTGGGGTGAAAAAATGATTCAAGTTAATAATGTTAGTTTAAAGTTTGGAAAAAGAACTTTATTTGAAGATGTAAATATTAAATTTACTAATGGTAATTGTTATGGATTAATTGGCGCTAATGGAAGTGGTAAATCTACTTTTTTAAAAATTCTTTCTGGTGAAATTGAAACAACAACTGGTGAAATAGTAATTACAAAAGGAGAAAGAGTATCTATCTTAAAACAAGACCATTATCAATATGATGATGTCAGAGTAATAGATGTTGTTATCATGGGTAATAGTCGCTTATATCAAATAATTGAACAGAAAAATGAATTATACGCACATACAGAATTTAGTGATGAAGATGGAATGAAACTTGCAGAGTTAGAATCTGAATTTATGGATTTAGATGGTTGGAATGCCGAATCAGATGCTGCGACATTATTAAATAATTTAGGTGTTTTAGAACAATATCATAACTTATATATGAAAGATATCCCTGTAAAAGATAGAGTAAAAGTACTTCTTGCTAATGCTTTATTTGGTAATCCAGATATTTTACTTTTAGATGAGCCAACAAATAGTTTAGATATAGAAGCAATCAAATGGCTAGAAGAATTTTTAATTAATTTTAATAATACAGTTATTGTAGTATCTCATGATCGTCATTTTCTTAATAATGTCTGTACTCATATTGCAGATATTGATTATGGTAAAATTAAATTATATATTGGAAATTATGATTTTTGGTATGAATCATCTGAATTATTACAAAAACAAATGAAAGAATCAAATAAGAAAAAAGAAGAAAAAATTAAAGAATTACAATCATTTATTGACCGATTTTCAGCAAATGCTTCAAAATCTCGTCAAGCAACTTCACGAAAAAAAATGTTAGAAAAAATTCAGTTAGACGAAATTGTGCCATCATCACGAAAATATCCATATATTGATTTTAAAATAGAAAAAGAAAGTGGAAAAGAGATTTTGAAAGTAACTTCACTTACTAAAGAAGTGGATGGAAAGAAAATTTTAGATAAGGTATCATTTACTATTTTAAAAGGTGATAAAGTTGCTATTATTGCTGAAGATGATTTTGTAAAAACAGCTTTATTTAATATTTTGACATATAAAGACAAGGATATAAAAGGAATGATTGAGTGGGGAAAAACAATTAAATATGGCTATTTACCTCAAGATAATACAGCTTTCTTTAAAACAGATAAAAATATTATGGAATGGATTGGACAGTATTATGATATTAAAGATGAAACAGTATTACGTGGATTTTTAGGAAGAATGCTTTTCTCAGGTGAAGATGTATTTAAAAAAGTAGAAGTATTATCAGGAGGGGAAAAAGCACGTTGTATGATTTCTAAAATGATGTTAGAACAACCTAATTTTTTAATTCTAGATGAACCAACAAATCACTTAGATTTGGAAAGTATCACTTCATTAAATAAAGGAATGGAAAACTTTAAAGGAGAAATAATTTTTACAAGTCGTGATTATGAATTAAATTCTACAGTTGCTAATCGTATTATTGAAATAAAAAAAGATGGTTCCATTATTGATCGAAGTATTCCATATGAAGAATATTTAAATAAAAAATAAGCATTATGAAACGCTTATTTTTTTTCCTCTTTCACATCTATTTCCCCATGTATCAATAATTAGTCCATTTTTCATTACAGCAATAACTTCACAGTTATTTGGACATTTTCCACAAAAATTACTATTTGTTTGAAAATGATAATCAGTAATATTAAAATCAAAGTCTATTTCTTTTTCTTTTTTAGAAAGAATAGCAACTCCAAGAGCTCCCATTAAATGACCTTCTTCATCAGTAATAATTTTAGTATTTAATATTTCTTCAAAAGCTTTTTTGACTCCAATATTTTTACTTACTCCACCTTGAAAGATAATAGGTTCTTTTATTTTCTTACCTTTAGCAACATTATTAATATAATTAAGTGCTATACTTTTACATAAACCAGCAATAATATCATTTTTATGATAACCCATTTGAGCTTTATGAACTAAATCACTTTCTGCAAAAACTGTGCATCTAGCAGCAATAGGAGTAGGATTATTACTCATTAAAGCAATTTTTCCAAAATCTTCTACATTAACTCCTAAACGCTTAGCTTGACTAGATAAAAAAGCACCCGTACCAGCAGCACATAATGTATTCATGGCATAATCAATAACAATACCATCCTCAATTAAAATAATTTTAGAATCTTGTCCACCAATTTCCAAAATTGTTTTAATATTTGGATATTTAGATAATGTTCCAATAGCATGAGCTGTTATTTCATTTTTAACAATATTAGCATTTAAAATACTTCCTATTAATTTTCGAGCTGATCCAGTTGTTCCAACTCCAACTATTTTAATATCTTTATCTATTTTTTCTTTAAAATAATTTATAATCTTTTTTACAGCTTCAATAGGATTTCCTTCTGTCCATAAATATTTACTAAGTAAAATTTTATTATTTTCATCAATTATAACTGCCTTTGTTGAAATAGATCCAATATCAACACCTAAATATGCTTTTTTCATAATTTCTCCTTTCTATATTTAATTAAGTCATAAAAAGCTTCTAATCTTGTATTCATTCCTTCTTCAGAAGTATTAGAATCAAAGGAAAAGAAAATTACAGGAATCTTTTTTTCAGCTGCGACTTTTTCAATAATTGGAATAGCTCCAACTTCAGGAGTACATCCAAAAGGCTTTGTATGAATAATGCCATCATATTTTTTAGATAATTTAATAGTCCTATAAACATTATCTAAGCCATCAGCACCTAAATTATACTTGCAATATTTTTTACTTACTCTTAGCATATGTTTTCTAAAAAAAGCCTTTTTAAATAACAAATAACTTAAATCTGTATATCTTTTTACTTCAATATTCATAGTTGCTAATTTTTCTTCTAAATAATAACTAGAATAATGTTCCATAGAAGTATATAATTCTCCAATAATTCCTACTTTTAAACAATTAGAAGGTTTATTAATTTTTAAACTCTTAAATTTTTTCTTATATTTGAAATAATTCTTTGTTAAACTAATTAGATAATTACAACTAGAAAAAGATTTGAACATTTTATTTTGTAGTTGTAAAAAGTCATTTATATTTACTGCAAATCCAATATTTTTTCTAATATAGACATCAATTTTATCCATATAAAAGATATAAAAGAAAGTAATTAAAAAGACATGAATAAATTTAATAAAAGAGAGTTTAGTATTTATTTTTTTAAATTTTTTATAAACCTCTATAATATGAAGTTTATCTTTAGAAATAATTTTAATAAATTGAAATTGATAACCTAAATCTTTTAAAATTTGTTCTTGAACTTCAGCATAATAGCGATATCTACAACCACCTCCTGCTTGAAATAAAATAGTAGCTCCCATTTCTAAAGACTCTATAAAATTCCCAAGATTATATTTAAATGGAATACAAACATCACTTGGTGAATATTTTTCTCCCAATTCTTTTGTTTTTTTTGTAATAGGTGGAGCTACCATTACTTCTAAATTAGTGAGCCTTTTTAATAAGTAAGCAATTGGATGATAATATTTACCCATGTGAGGAAAACTAATTATTTCTTTCATGTGCTGCCTCCTTTTGCTTTAAAATATCAAAGAAACTTTCTAATCTTGTTAAAAGACCAACATCACTATTTAAATCTTCAAAGAGTAATGTAAGAATAGGAATATTTGTTACTTTCCTGCAAACTAAATCATTAGATAATGAATCTGGTCCACAAGGAAACGATGATAATAAAATAATACCATCTACTTTATCTTTATAATATTCAATACTAGCAATTACTTCTTTACTATAAGTCCAATATATATCTGTAGATAATTTATTACATTCTTGATCAATAATTTCATGAGGAATTCGATCACTATAAATAATTGAAATATCTAAGCTAGCTAAATAATCATTTACTTGTTTTCCAATTAATTCATCATATAAATTATAAGGATGACCTGCTAATAATATTTTTAGTTTATTAGATTTTAATACTTGTTTTTGGTCTAATTCTTTTTTTAATCTAATTTCTAAACTTTTATTTTTAGCAAATTTATAAGCTTTATATGATTTAATATAAGAAAATCCTAAATCTTTACCAATCTTTAAAAAACCTAGTAATTCACTATCTTTAGTAGTTAAATCTATATTATAATTTAAAATATTAATATCATCTAAAACATTATTTGTTAAATCATATAGACAACTAAAGTTAGTACAAGCACCTTCATTCTTTTTTAATGAAAATACTCTAGGTACTAAAATATAATCACATTGATCTTTCAAAGAATAAACGTGACCTAAGAAAAGCTTTAATGCAAGACATGATTCATCTAAAGCTAAAGATTGTCCTTTACTTAAAATTTCTTTATTACTGTTTTTACTTGTTATAGTTTCAATATCTAAATATTTAAAAAAATACACCCATAAATCTTTATAGTAGTAATATAAAAGTGCTTTTACTAATCCTATTTTCATATAATCCTCCGTTACAATATTATGTCAAAAAAATAAAAAAAATTAGATATTTATTTCGACATTTTTATATAAGAGATATAATATAAGTAGGTGAGATTATGAAAAAATACATACTATTAATAATTTTTAGTTATTTTCTTATTTGTCCACAAGTTCAAGCTGAAACTGTTTCTGTCAAATTAAAAAAATGTGTAGATGGTGATACAGCTAGATTTATTATAAATAATCAAGAAAAATCAACACGTTTTTTAGCAATTAATACTCCAGAATTAAAACATGGCAATCAAAAAGAAGAACCATATGGAAAAGAAGCTAGTAATTATACTTGTAAAAAACTAAAAAATGCAAAAAAGATAACATTAGAATTTGATAAAAATTCTTCAAGTGAAGATAAATATGGTAGAGTATTAGCTTGGGTATTTGTAGATGATGAATTACTTCAAAATACTTTAGTTAAATATGGTTATGCAGAAGTTGCTTATTTATATGGAGATTATAAATATACTTCACTATTAAAAAAATCCCAAAAACTTGCTCAAAAAGAAAAATTAAAAATATGGAGTAATAATAAAGAAATTACTTCAGATAATCTTGTAGATGAAATTTTAGATCGTTTATTTAATTATATTAGAAAAGAAATTAAATCTATGTTATAATAACAAAAAGAAAGGAATTTTATGATGACAAAAAAAAGTAATGATGAAATTATAATTTCTAAAAGTAAGTTATTCAAAGTTTTAGCAATTTCTTTAGGAGTAATAATACTAATTATAATTTGTTTTCTAATTTCATCTAATGATTCAGAAACATATAAAGCACAAACAACAAGTAGTAGTGATGCTGTTGAAGAAGAAGATGTTTTACAAAAAGCAATTCAAGAAGCAGGAGAGGTTAGTGATGAAGAAAGAACCCAACCTGATGCTATTTCTATTGATGAATACATTGATTTATATAATGGAAATGAGAATGAATTAGTCTTATTATCAAGACCTACTTGTCAATATTGTAAAATTGCAACACCAATATTAGAAAATATTATTTATAAGTATGGTGTAAAAATTAACTATTTAAATACAGATGAATTAGATGATGAAGCTAATTCTAAGTTAATATCTTCAGATGAGTATTTCAAAGAAGGATATGGAACTCCATTACTATTAGTAGTATCAAATGGTTCAATTGTAGATAAAATAGATGGTTTAGTAACTAGAGAAGAATATATTAGTTTCTTTCAAAAATATCAATTTATGGAGTGATAAATATGGGAATTGTATATAATAAAGTATTAGAATTTAAGAAAAAACATCCAATGACAGTTGGTTTTAGACTAGCAAAAAATGCTTCTATTGTCGAAAAACATTTAAATCCAGATGAAGAAGTTTTATATGCATTTTATGCACAAAAAAATGATAATCCATTTAATATTATTTCAACAGCAGTAGTTGCTTTAACAAATCAAAGAATTTTAATTGGAAGAAAAAGAGTAGTATTTGGTTATTTTTTAGATTCAATTACTCCTGATTTATTTAATGATTTAAAAGTTTTAGGAGGAATTATTTGGGGTAAATTATATATTGATACAATAAAAGAATTTGTAACATTATCAAATATTTCAAAAGATGCTTTAAGTGAAATTGAAACCAAGATTTCATCATTTATGATGATAGAAAAGAAAAAATATAAAGAACATGATAAGATTTGAAAATAAACTGTAAAAAGTTTATTTTTTTGATATAATAAAATAGGTGATAGTCTGAAAAGAAAAACAAAATTTATTTTATAAAAATATGTAAAAAAGGGCAGACTTCCCCTTACCCCA
>CANRPE010000008.1 GCA_947632405.1 uncultured Bacilli bacterium
TGGGGTAAGGGGAAGTCTGCCCTTTTTTACATATTTTTATAAAATAAATTTTGTTTTTCTTTTCAGACTATCACCTACAAAATATTATATCATAGATAAAAAAAAGAAAAGAAGCATAAGCTTCTTTTTTTTACTAGTTTACAGAATCTTTTAATGCAGAACCTGCTTTAAATGTAACAGCATTTCTAGCAGCAATTCTAACAGTTTCTCCAGTTCTTGGATTACGACCTTCACGAGCTTCCCTTCTAGATACTGCAAAAGTTCCAAATCCAACTAGTGGTACTTTATCTCCATTTGCTAATGCTTTTGTAATTGCTGCAAAAGTTGCATCAATAGCTCTAGTTGCATCTGCTTTTGTTAATCCAGCTTCTTCAGCAACTGCTTCAACTAATTCTACTTTTTTCATATGTAATAAATACCTCCCTTGTTTTTTTAAGCATGATATGCTTACATATTAAACTTATCATGAATTAATCTAAATTGCAATAAAAATAGCAAAAAAACACTATTTTTTAACACTTTTAAACATTGTTTTTATAGTATATAGTAAAAAAAAGTACTATCTATTACTTCTTTTTACTTAAATTTTGATTTATAGATTCTAATAAAGATACAATATGACCAATTGCATAAAAGAATACACATACTAAAAATCCTATAAACCAAATACATATTGTTAAAGAAAAATTAAATTCTGTTGTATTACAAACATTATTATATAAATTTGATGTAGAACCACAAGAAGGAAATAAATTACCAAAAATAATACCTACACAAAGACATATACCCATTGTAACTAGAGCTACAATTTGATAACCATTTAATTCATGAGCTGTTACCTCATTAGCAAGTTTTTTTAATTTTGGAAAATCTTTATCTATTTTATCTATTTCATAAAATAAATCTTTAGAATAATTTTTCTTCTCAGTATCAGATAAACTTAAATAAACTTGATATATATAAATATATCTAGTCAAAATAATAGTATATACCATTCCAATTAACGATAAAATAACACCATCAATATTAACAGAATCAATTAAATTAATTACTAATAAAATAATTGATAATATAATTTGAGCATAATAATAATTTTCATTTTTTATTTCATTAAATGGAGATTTTTCTAATTTAAATTCCGTCCAAAATCTTGTTTTTTTAAGAAATACATGAATCATATAAATTAAAAATACTAGATTTATTCCTAAAGTTATTAACGAAGTAATTCCAAAAGAGCGAATAATTGATAATAATCCTGTAATTGAAAAAATAAAGTAAATAATTATTAAAAATAAATTCAAATAATTGAAGTATTTTTTCCCTGTTTTTGTTTTTAATGGAATAAAATATATTAAACCAATTATATATATCATATTATGATTTAATAAATTTCTTAAAATATCATTTGTAGATAAATTATTTTTTACTGCATAAGATTGAGATAATATAATAATAACAGTTAAAAGTGAAATTGCTACTGTTGTAATAATATTAGAACTATCATACCATTCTCTTTCTTTTTTTGGAGTTTGTTCCATAAATATCACCTTCTATAATATATAGTATAACACGTAATTAAATAAACTAAAAGATATTAATTTAACTTAAATATCCTTTAGTTTATTTGCAAGAAAATATGACTTATGGTATAATACCACTAGTTTGGAGGGGATAATATGGCTGTACCTGTAGTAGCAATTGTTGGTAAACCTAATGTTGGAAAAAGTACCCTTTTTAATAAAATAGTCGGTAAGAAAGTTGCAATTATCGAAGATATACCCGGAGTAACTAGAGATCGATTATACCAAGAAGCAACTTACAATAATAAAAAATTTTTCTTGATTGATACTGGTGGAATCGATGTAAATGAAGCTACATTTAATGATGAAATTAAAATTCAAGCTGAAATTGCTATTGAAGAAGCAGATGTAATCTTATTTGTTGTTGATGGAAAAGAAGGTCTTACTCATAATGATATTGTAGTAAGAGATATTTTAAGAAAAAGTCAAAAAAGAGTTGTTGTAGCAATTAATAAAATTGATGTAAAAGAAGCCAAAAATAATCTTTATGATTTCTATGAACTAGGATTTGATACATATATTCCAATTAGTAGTATTCATAATACTGGTTATATTGAATTATTAGATTGTATTACGATGGATTTTGATAAAATGCAAGAATCTAGTGATGATAATAGATTAAAATTTTCAATTATTGGAAGACCTAATGTTGGAAAAAGTTCTTTAATGAATGCACTTTTAAATGAAGAAAGAGTAGTAGTTTCTAATGTTGCTGGTACTACTCGTGATTCAATTGATTCCATTTTAAAGTATAATAAAGAAGAATATATTTTAATTGATACTGCTGGAATGAGAAAAAAAGGTAAAATATTTGAATCCATTGAAAAATATAGTTTGATTAGATCTATGCGTGCAATTGATCGAAGTGATATTTGTTTAGTTGTAATTGATGCAGCAGAAGGAATTACTGAACATGATAAACATATTGCTGGATACGCAATTGAAAGAGGAAAAGGAATTATTTTTGTTGTTAATAAATGGGATATAGTTAAAGATACTACTATTCAAGATTTTAAAAAATTAATGCGTTCAGAATTTCAATTTGCAACTTATGCTCCAATTGTAATTTTATCTGCTCTTACTAAAAAAAGAATACATACTTTAATGCCTGAAGTAATTAAAGTTGCTGAAAATATAAAAAAAGAAATTAAAACTAATATCTTAAATGATGTAATTTTAGATGCTTATCAACTAAATCTTCCTCCATCATATAAAGGAAAAAGACTTAAAATTTATTTTTCTAGTCAAACAGGAATAAAACCTCCTAAATTTACTTTACGAGTAAATAATAAAGGATTAGTTCATTTTTCATATGAAAGATATCTTGAAAATAAATTACGTGAAAACTTTGATCTAGAGGGTACTCCCATTATTATTCAATTTAAAAATAGAAGTGGTGATGAATAATGTTTTTTAAACCTATAAATCCAAAAACAGAATTAGATAGCTTAGAAAGAGCCTTAGAAATTCTTCAAGACCGTTATGCCAAAAAAGTAATTACTATTGAACAATTTTCTAAAGAATGTGAAAAGATTGCTAAAAAGAAAGAAAAATATCTAAAATTAATTCAAAAACAAAAAGAAAATTATTAGTCTAAATATTTTTCATTCACAAATATTTTATTCCTACATATAATTTAGGTAGGAGGATAAATATGTTTGGAGATAGCTTTTTTAAAAAGGTTGAAAAAAAGACTAACGTAAATAAAGAAACAATTCTATCTTTAGCAAAAAAACTTCAAAATTCTGATATGAAAGATGAAAAGGTACTTAGAGATATGGTTAAAGAAATTTCAACTATTACTGGAAAAGAAGTTTCTAAAGAAAAAGAAGATAAAATTGTCAATGCTATCGTAGAAGATAACGTTCCTAAAGATATTCAAAAAATGTTTTAGTAATATGTTTTATTTTACATATTACTTTTTATTTGTTAAATTTACTTATTATTTATGGCATATCTTTCTTTATTTTTACATAAGTTTAAATTGAATAAAGGAGAATGTGAATGGATAAACAAGAAATAATTAAAAATATAGCTGCACGTAGTGGTGGAGATATTTACCTAGGTGTTGTTGGTGCAGTTAGAACTGGAAAATCTACTTTTATTAAAAAAATGGTAGAAACTTTAATTGTTCCTAATATTGAAGATGAATATGAAAGAAAAAGAGCTCTAGATGAAATTCCTCAAAGTGCAGCAGGAAAAACTATTATGACGACAGAACCAAAATTTGTTCCTAATAATGCTGCTAAAATTAAAATTGATGATTTTAGCTGTAATATTAGATTAATTGATTGTGTCGGCTATATCATTGATAAATCCGTAGGATATGAAGATGAAAATGGACCAAGAATGGTTAAAACTCCATGGGAAGTTTACCCAAAAGTGATACCCCAATAAAAATTAAATAAATCCTTATAAAATAAGAAAAAAACAATATTTCACTTGTTAGTCAAATTTAAAAAAACTAGGAAGTGAGATTTTTTTATGAGAAATAATGAAAATATATTTAAAAGTGAGTTAATTCCTTTGCTGATAAAATATAAAGAAACACTTGGTATTGTGTCTCCTATTAAAAGATTAAAATATTTTATTTTAAATAATAAAAAATATGAATTTAATATAAATAAGTTTAATGATACGAGAGAAAAAAATATAATATTCTAAATTTAATTATGTCAATTTGAATCTTTTTGATATTTAAAAACTTGAGCTTTTCAGTTCAAGTTTAGTATATATAATTAATTATTACTTGTTTAATATTTGATTAATAAATAATTCAGGATTATTCTCTGAATCAACAACTACTTTTTGTAATTCATTATCTATTATGTATTCAATTTTTATTTCATATTCTACATTATAATTAACCTTATCATAATTATTGGATAATGTATTAAATAATGTATTGAATCCACTATTTCCTGCTAATTGCATCAAAGGATTTCCACCAAATACGACAGCTGATAATAATGCACTTTTTGTTTCATTTTCTTCTACTTTTTTCATGGAATTACTAACTTTTACTTTATCACGATATGTTATATTTCTAATTGCATCTAGAGGAATTTTTTTAATTTGTTTATTATTACTTACTGTATAAATTAAATCAACAGTTTTATCAGGAATATTATTGACTAATAAAATTGTTGTATAATAAGGTATTCCTTTAAAACCTAAAATTAAATTGGTAAAAAGAAAATTATTTTTATCTATATTACCATCATATGTTAAAGGTTCACTATTTATATTACTACTATTTGTTAAAGATTTATTTTGTGGTTCACTACTTTCTATATTTTTAATATTAAAAAATAACGAAATAATTAAAAAAAGTGCTGAACTATAATAAATGTACAAATTAGGTTGAAAAACAAATTTAAATTCAGTTAAATAGGTAACCATTTGATTAACTAAATAATATGTCCAAAGATAAGTAAATAACGAAATTATAATAGATATATTTGCATTTTTATTTCTAATTGTACTATATATAGCTACTATTATAGCTACTACATTTACATAAAAGCTTTCAAAAGTAAATATAGAAAGACTTCCTTCATTGGTAGTGATTATATTACCTGTTAATGAAATTATAATTAAAATTACTGCTATAACTATAAATAACAACTTAAAATATTTAGATTTAGATTTCACATATATCACCTAGTTAAATTATACTATATCCTTATTTTAAATAAATATATTAATTTTCCTAATATGCAAAATTTTACATTTTATTAACTATATTTTATTATTAAACTCCCTTCATTTCATTTTTTTCAAAAACCTATCTTATGGTAAATTTATATACCAAATTAGAAAAAGTTCCAAGTAAATTTCTAAATGAAGTGTTAGTTTAACCACCTTAAATGATGTGCATATATTTTTTAATACTTGGGTATCATTTTTTCACCACATAGTGAGTGAAGTTTTATTATGTCCTAACTAAGAAATAACAAATATGACTAGTATGAAAAAACAACATATGTACAAAATTTTAATTATTATTTATCTTTTTCATTTAAAAATCTTTTTAAGAAGAAAGCCATAAAATATGGAAATGTATAAAACTTACCATTAAATCCTATATTTTTATTACATAATTTAATTCCATATTTAACATTTTTATATTGCTTTTCTTCTATTAATTTATTTAATGAATAAGTTGGATTGTCTGATGCTTTAACTTCTACCGGAATTATATTTTGCTCATCTCTTATTATAAAGTCCATTTCAATTTTATTTTGTTCATTCCTATAGAAGAATAAATTAAATCCAGCCTTAGTAAGCATTTCTGCAACTATATTTTCATATAGGGCACCTTTATATGTTCCAAGATTTTGATTATTTCTTAGATCTTTTTGAGATTCTTCATCAAGTGATCCTATTAATAATCCTGTATCTCCAAAATATAGACGATAATTATCTGGATTATAATTAACTTTTAAAGGCATTTCTAAGTGATCTAGAGAATAGCTTATATTAATTATTCCAGCTCTATCTAGCCAATCTATGACACCAACATACTCTCTATTTCTAGCACCATCTTTAAGTTTAGTAATTTGAAATTTTTTATTATCATTACCAAGAAATATTTTAATTTTTTTATATGCATCTAATATTTTAGATTTATCAAGTCCACCAGCATATTTTGTAATATCTTCTTCATAGTCAGTTAATAGTTTTTGTTGTCGTGCTAAAATACCACTAAAATTTTTATTATCAATAAATGTACTTACGATTTCAGGCATACCACCAGTAATTAGATAATCTTTGAAGTTACTCATCATCACATCAAATTGCGTATTAGTTAAAGGTTTAACTTCTTTCATACATGTATATAAATCTTCTATTTGTTCATCACTATATCCTTTAGCCCATAAATATTCTTCAAAATCTAGTGATCTCATTGTATAATCTTCTTTATTGCCAACACTATTTGAATGTATTTGACTATAATTTATACCCATTAGTGATCCAGAACAAATAACATCAAATCTACCATCCTCATGAAAAAATTTTAAAGCAGTTGCTGTATTTGGATATTCTTGCATTTCATCAAAGAATATTAATGTTTCTCCAGGTATAAATTTAAAATCACTATTTAATAAACTTATATTTTTAATAATTTTATCAGTTGTATATCCATCTTGAAATACTTGCATAAATTGTGGCATAGAAACATAATTAATTTCAATAAAAGATGTATAGTTTTCTTTTCCAAATTTTTCTATTGATGTTGTTTTTCCAATTTGTCTTGCACCTTTAATTATTAATGGTTTTCTGTCTTTTGAATTTTTCCAATCAACTAAATACTTATCGATTTTTCTTCTTAATTGTGCCATACTATCACTCTCCAATATAATCCTATCACATTTTTAGAAAAGAAATCAATACAAAAAATCACATTTTTAGAAAGAAATATCGACATAAAAATCACATTTTTAGAATATTTTGACATAATTTAATATAGATACTTAGTTAATAAAAAAATATAATAAAAAGTATCTATGAATATTACTATATTAATTTTCAAATTGTTCATAATTTACTTATGTTAAAAATCTCAATCATATTTCCTAACATAGGTTATCTAATCTTTAAAAAATAATAATGGTAATAATATTAACTCTAGAAAGAATAATGTCTAATTAATATAATGTTGTTCTTTTTCTTTTTTTAAGTTCATACAATTTATAGAATTGGAGGATAAATCTATGTATGAAATATCAGAGTTTTATGCAGTAGATGGAAATAATTTAAAGGATTTATTAAAAAGTTGTATTTATAATTATTATGTTAAAAATAAAGATAAAATTTTATCTTCAAATGATTTGCAAAATCAAAAAAAACATTGTATATTGAAAAAATCAACTAACAAGTATGAAATATTGCCTGAAAAAGGAGAAAATAATGTACAAACAGTGCAATAGTGACAATATTAATTACAAAATTGGTTTATATATAAGATTATCTCGTGAAGATGGTGATGATTTAGAAAGTGAATCAGTAACTAATCAAAGAAGTCTATTAATTGGTTTTTTGAAAGCAAATGGATTACAAATAGTAGATGAATATATAGATGATGGTTATTCTGGTGGTAATTTTAATAGACCTAGTTTTCAAAGACTAATCAAAGATATAGAAGATGGTCGTATAAATATGGTACTTACTAAAGATTTATCAAGATTAGGTAGAGACCATATTCAAACTGGTTTTTATGTTGAAAATTATTTTCCAGAAAAAGGAATTAGATATATTGCAGTAAACGATGATATAGATACTTTTTATGAAACAAGTGGTAGTGATATGATGCCATTCAAATTGAGTATGAATGATATGTATGCTAAAGATATTTCTAAAAAAGTTCGATCGCATTTACTTCAAATGAAACAAGATGGTAAATTTTGTGGTAGTGTTCCTGCTTATGGTTATATAAGACATCCAGAAGATAAGCATCAATTAATACCAGATCCTAGAACTGCACCAGTAGTAAAAAGAATTTTTGATTTATATATTAGTGGTTATGGTAGTTGTGCTATTGCTGACATATTAACTAGAGAGGAAATACCAACTCCTATTATGTTAAAGAATAAGAAAAAATCTTTAAAAAAATGTAATCATCCAGAAATTTGGAAACATTGTTCTGTGGGAAATATACTTAAAAATCCAATTTATACTGGTGTCCTTATACAACATACTTCTCAAAATATAAATTATAAAGTTAAAAAAAGAAGAAAAGTTGCTAAAAGTGAATGGTGTATAAAAGAAAATGCACATGAGCCATTAATTACTAAAGAAACTTTTGAGTTAGCTCAACAAATTAAAGATAAATCAAATAATTATAGTGAAGATAGAAGAAATGTGGAATACATTTTATCAGATTTTGTATATTGTAAAGACTGTGGTGCAAGAATGAGTATTAGTTATGATAAAAAAAGAGATCGTGTAACCATGAATTGTAACAATTATAGAAAATTTAGTAAATATGATATATGTTTCTCTCATTATATGAATTATACTAAATTGGAAAAAACAGTTTTTCATAAAATTAGTGGATTATCAATGCAATATATGGAAGATAAGGAAGAATTTGAGAAAATAATTAAAGAAGATTATGTAGATCCAAGAATTGAACTTAATAAGAAAATAAATACTTTAACTAAAAGTATTGAAAATTTAAAATTAAAACAAGATTCATTATATGATGATAAATTTAATGGTGTTATTAGTGCTGACACTTACCAAAGATTATATAGCCAAACTGATGAGGAAATAAATATAGCCAATAAAAAAATAAAAAAATATAGAAATGAAATAAACTCTATAAGTGATGAGTCAGTAGTTTTTGCAGATTACTTAACAGTAGTAGAAAACTTTTTAGAAATGAAAAATCCAACAAAAGAAATGCTTAATAAATTAATCGACAAAATCTATGTAACAAAAGATAAAAAATTAGAAATTCATTATAGAATTGCCAAAAGTGAAGTATTAGTTTAGCCACCTTAAATGGTGTGCATATATTTTTTAATAATTGGGTATCACTTTTTAGGTTCACGGTGGTATAATGAAGAAATTCCATTTATAGAAGCTGCAGAAATTGGAACAGAAAAAGTTATTAAAGATCACTCAACTATTGGTATTGTAGTAACAACAGATGGTTCTATTGGAGAATTTGATCGAAATGATTACCTTGAAGCTGAAAATAGAGTTATTAATGAATTAAAAGAAATTGGGAAACCATTTATTGTTATTTTAAATTCTACTCATCCTACTCTACCAGAAACAGAAAGACTTGCTAATGCCTTAAAAGAAGAACATCAAGTACCTGTTTTACCAATTAGTATTGAGGCAATGAATGAAAAAGATATGTATGAAATTTTAAAAGAAGCATTATATGAATTTCCTATTCTTGAAGTTAAGGTTAATATGCCAGAATGGATTGCAATACTAAATTCTGATCACTCTGTTAAAAAAGAATATATTAAAGCAATTAAAGAAAGTGTTGTAGAAGTAGATAAACTACGAGATATTGAAAATATTACTCAACATTTCTTAAATAGTGAAATGATTGAAAAAAGTTATTTATCAAATGTTGACCCAGCAACAGGAATTGTTACAATTGACTTAGAAGCACCACCTATATTATATAATAAAACTTTAACCGAAATTATTAATGTTGATGTTAAAAACAAGGCTGATTTATTAGCACTATTTCAAGAATTTAATATTGCTAAAAAAGAATATGATCAAATTAAGTATGCTTTGAAAATGGTTAAACAAACAGGATATGGTGTTGCTACTCCTTCATTAAATGATATGAAATTAGAAAAACCAGAAATTATTAAACAAGGACCTAGATATGGAGTAAAATTAAAAGCTATTGCTCCTTCGATTCATATGATTAGAGTAGATGTTGAATCTACATTCGAACCAATTATTGGTAGTGAGGTTCAAAGCAAAGAACTAATAGAATATCTTATGAAAGACCAAGATACAGATCCTACAAGTATTTGGAGAAGTGAAATATTTGGTAGAAGTTTAGATAATATTGTTCAAGAAGGAATTCAATCAAAAATAAATCTAATGCCTGATAACATTAGATATAAACTTCAACAAACCTTAACTAAAGTAGTAAATAAAGGTTCAAATAATATGATTACTATCGTAATTTAAAGAGGCTAGCCTCTTTTTTATTTTATTTTCTTTGCACTCATTAATATTTCTTTAGCATCATCTCCATAAATAATTCTTCCCATATCTATAAGCTTATTAATATTATCTATTTGTTCTATATCAACATAAAATTTATTATTATAATATCGTATATTAGGTGTATTTTTGATGAAGTCATATTCTTCTGTTTCAAATAAAAATTTTTCATTTTGAAATAAAATTATTCTAAAATCAGCCTCATTACTAAATTCATTATCATCTATTTTTATAACATTTAGAAATAACCCAATTTTTATATTAAAATATGCTTTTATTTTATAAAATCCGCTTAAATTTAATTTATAGCGATGATTTATTTTCAAAAGAAATTCTTTAATACAATTTAAAATTGTATCTTTATCATAGCAAGAAATATCATTAAAATTATAAGGATTTATATAAATATCAATATCTTCATCATTAATCATTTCTACTCTCATCATACCACCTACATTATTGTATGAAAAAAGAGTTAAATGGTTTCTATTTCACTTAACTCCTCTATTTTCTGTAGAACTTCTTTTACCCCTAATTTAGTAACTGAAGAAAATAAAATTAAATCATCACCTACTACTAAATCTAAAGTATCCAAAATTACCTTTAAATTTCTATCTTTTTTACTTGAACCTACTTTATCTGCTTTTGTAGCAATTATAGTTACAGGAACATTATAATATTTTAGAAAATTATACATTAACAAATCATCTTCAGTAGGTTTATGTCTAAAATCAATTAACATAAATACTCTTTTTAATTGTTCCCTTTTTTCTAAATATTCTTCTATCATCATTCCAAATTTAGCTTGAGTTTTTTTATCTACTTGAGCATAACCATAACCTGGAACATCAATTAAATATAAAGTATCATTTACCGAATAAAAATTTAAGGTTCTAGTTTTCCCTGGTCTAGATGAGGTATGTGCTAAATTTTTTCTCGATAAAATTGTATTAATAAAACTACTTTTTCCAACATTACTTCGACCTACTAGTAAAAATTCAGGTCTTGTTCTATCTGGATATTGACTTCTTCTTATCGCAACAACTTCTAACTCTGCACGCTTAATTTCCATATTACTCCTCCTCAGTTTCTTTTATTTTTTTTAAATAATCTTTCATAACATTATCTAAGTCTTGAATTAATTTCATAGCTTCTTCAAAAGAAGTAACTTTAGCGCCACTAGCGAATTTATGACCGCCACCATTATATTTTTCAGCTATTGTATTTATCTCTGGTCCACGTGAACGAATAGAAATACGTATCAACTCATTTTTACTATCTTCAGTAATAGTAGCCCACACATACACATCTTCAATAAAATTAAAATTATTTACGACATTACCAGCAGAGGCTGAATCTACATTAAATTTATCAATAATTTCATCTGTAACTTTAATATATCCAACCTTATGTTTAGTCACTTCCAAATTCTCTGCCATATATCCTTCAAGTCGAACTTCTTTCAATGGTCTAGCATACATTTGTTGATAAATTTCATACATATCAAATGAATAGTTTTCTAAGAAATCTGCAACTAATCTAAAAGTTGAAGGAGAACAACTATTAAATAAAAAACGATTAGAATCAGAAGTTAATCCTATAAATAATGTTTTAGCAATACTTTGATTGCATAATAACTTTGTATTTTGAATTAATTCCATAATAATTTCTGAAGCAGATGATTTAGTATCTTCAATGAGTTCAATATCACAAAATTTTTCAATAAATGGATGATGATCAATTTTAATCATTTTACTAAATCCAGTAAAACTTGAAATATCAACTCGTTTTTGATCTGGAGTATCAGTAACAATGAGTAAAGCATTATTTATATCTTCTAATTTATCTAATGTACCAATATATTTGAACTTTGCACTACCTGTACCAACTGCTAAAACTTTTTTTTCAGGAAAAGTTAGTTTAATCGAATCTCTTAATGCTATTTGACTAGCCATTGCATCTGGATCTACTCCAATATGACGTGCAATTACAATTGTATTATATTTTTTTATTTCTTTAAATATTTGCTTAAACATACTTTTACCTATTTGTAGCAATTCTTAATGTATCTCTAGCCATTACTAATTCTTCATTAGTTGGAATTACATAAACTAAAGATTTAGAATCATCTGTACTAATCTTTCTAGCCTTTCCATTTAAAGGCATCTCATCTTCATTTTTTGCTGCATCAATCTTAATTCCTAAGCATGCTAACTTTTCAATTACTCCTGCACGTACTGTAGGTCTATTTTCACCAATTCCTGCAGTAAATACAATCGCATCAACACCACCTAGTAAAACATAATATTGTGCAATATAAGTTACAATTTTTCTTAAATAAATTTCAAAAGTTAATTTGCATCTTTCATTTCCTTCTGGAATTAATTTTTCAATATCTCTTAAATCTGGACTAACTTCACTAAGTCCTAACATTCCAGATTCATTATTTAAGTCATCTAATACTTCTAATGCATTTTTTCCTTCTTTTTCCATAATATAAGTAATAATGGATGGATCTACATCACCTGAACGTGTTCCCATCATAATTCCAGAAACTGGAGTAAATCCCATAGAAGTATCAACTGATTTACCATCTTCTATAGCACAAATACTTGCTCCACTTCCTAGATGGCAGACTATAGCTTTATAATGATTTTTATTTAATTCTTTTTCTAATTCACTTACGATATAACGATAACTAGTACCATGAGCTCCATATTTACGAACTCCATAATTTTCATACCAACGATATGGAACAGAATATAAATAATTTTCTTTCTTCATATCTTGGTGAAAAGTAGTATCAAATATCGCAACCATTGGTGTATTTGGTAAGACTTTTTCAAATGCTCTCATCACTTGAGCTGCTTTTGGATTATGAAGTGGAGCAAAATCTTTTAAATTTTCTATATTTTCAATAACTTCATCTGTAACAAGTACAGATTCTTTATATTTTTCTCCACCTGATACAACTCTATGACCAATTCCTTTAATTTCATCTAAAGATTCAATAATTTCTAGAGCAATTAATTTATCTATTAAAATACGAACTGTTGTTATTATATCAGGAAGATCTACTTCTTCTCTAATACTTTCATTATTATATTTAATTGTATAAAAACTTCCATCAATTCCAATACGCTCAAAATATCCACTAGCAATTACATTTTCTGTTACCATATCAAATAGTCTAAACTTTAACGAACTACTACCAGCATTAATGGCAATTATTTTCATACATTCACATCCCTTCTTACTATATTATACTATATAATTGTTTTTTTTCCTATACTAATTAACAAGTAAACTTTTTAATACTAATAAAAAAAACAAAAGATAGACCCTAAAGCCTATCTTTTAAGCTATCATTATTTATTGCTATAGCTTCCACTAACTTGGTTAAGTCCGCTTTGAACTAAACGTCTTGTAATTTCACCACCAACTGATCCGTTTGCACGAGAAGTTGCATCTGGTCCTAAATTTACACCTAATTCATTAGCTATTTCATATTTCATTTTATCAATAGCTTGTTTAGCTCCTGGTACTCTCATTTTCATGCTTGAGTTATTTGAGTTGTTCATTTATTTCACCTCCTACACTTATAGATTGTGAAATAAATAAAAATTAATACATAAAATTAATTGGTAATTTATACCTATAAAAATTTTTCAAATTTTTTTGATACTTCATCAGTTATTTTTAGTGTATAAACAGATTCAACTGCTTCTGTAATCATTTCTTCATAATTAATTTTTTCTTCCATTTTAATACATTCATCCTCTTTTGGATTAATAACAGGATGCTTTGGAACAAATATCGTACAACAATCTTCATATGGTAATATGCTAATTTCATAAGTATCTATTTTTCTTGCTATATCAATAATTTCTAATTTATCCAAGCAAGCAACTGGTCTTAAAATTGGCATATTTGTTACACTATTAATAACATTCATACTTGTCAATGTTTGACTTGCTACTTGACCAACACTTTCTCCATTTACAATTGCTAATGCATGATTTTTTATAGCAAGTTCTTCCATAATTCTATACATCATTCTTCTCATAATTGTAATACAATAACTTGATTTAGCTTTTTTATAAATTTCCTCTTGAATTTTAGTAAAATTAACTATATGAAGATTTATTTCATCAGTATATTTAGCAAGTTTTTTTGTTAATTCAATTACCTTATTACGTGCTTCTAAACTTGTATGAGGAATAGCTTCAAAATAAACTGCATCTAGTTTAATTCCACGTTTCATAGCAAGATAACCAGCAACTGGAGAATCAATACCACCACTAAGCATTAACATTGCTTTATTTTGAACTCCTGATGGATAACCACCACATCCCTTATAACCATTAGTATAAATATAAGAATGATATTGTCTTATTTCTATAGTTATTAAAATATCTGGATTATGAACATCAACTTTAATATTCCCTATATTTTTTAATATATAAGTTCCTAATAAAGGATTTAATTCTGTACTCTTATAAGGAAAGCTTTTATCACTTCTTTTAGTTTCAATTTTAAAACTTTCAAAATTTTTTGTTTTTAATATTTCTAATAACTCTTTTTTTATGGAATCTATATTAGTATCTACAATTGTCGCAATATGATACATATGAATTCCAAATATATGATCAATAATTTTTTTAATTGAATCTAATTCTTCTTCCTCAAATTCAATATACATTCTAGAAATATCTTTAAATATTTTTACATTATAATTTTTTAATTTATTTTTAATATTATTATATAAAGTATTTACAAAAAAATTACGATTTCCTTTTTTAGTTGTAAGTTCTCCATATTTAATTAATATTACTTTATTCATATTATCAACTCCAAACATTTATATTTTATCATATTTTATATTCTATAATAAACAAAAAATCTATACTATAAAAAGCATAGATTTATTCATTATCGTATAAAGAAAGCATTTTTTTATAAATTTCTTCATCTACTAGAGCACAAGTTTTTAATACTAAATCTAACGATTTTTTATAATCACCTTTATAAAAATAATCTTCAGCTTCATTAAGTCCTACTTCTACTTGATCATAATATGCTCTATATCTATTACTATATACAATACACTTTTCTGCTAAAGTTGCTGTTTTAATCATTTCATTAGTTGTATTATATAATTTTAAAACTAAATCTCTTGCTGTATCTACTCTTGTATTTAAAGTTTTTATAACAATTGGTTTTCTTTCTAATTCTTTAATTACTTCAGCAATAGCTTCATTAGCTTCTTTTAACTCTACAAAATAATGATCAGAGATAATTGGTAATTTATAGCATCGCATCTTCTCTTTAGAAGATTTTAAAAATTCTTCTATATCCTTCAATTGTTCTCTTGCTCTTTCCTCATCATCATGCAAATTTCCAAGCGATTTTAAAGCTCTATCTAAATCTTCTTCCATAGTTTTTAATCTATTCATTAAATCTTCTATATCTTTTTGCAATATTGAATATGGAGAAGAAGTTGCTCCTACTTTACCCAATATATTTTTATAATCATCATTAATAACAATTAAATTTTTCTTAACTTCATGAATAGTATTTACATCATCTTCATTTAAATCATACATTTTTTTAATATCATCTAACTGATTATATAATTCTTCTACTATTTTATTAGTTTTCTTTATTTTTTTACCAAAATCTTTTTCTATTTCTTCATATACTTTTTTACTTAATCTTTCTTTTTCAAAATCAACAAATAATGAATCTAAATAATCTAAAATAGTTTTTAATTCAAACATACAATCTTCTAAATTTAATAATTTTATTTTATCTAAAATTTTCTCTATATTTTTAGTTGATTCTTCAATATTATAATTAATATTTAAATATTCTAATGGATATCCTTCCTCAGTCATTTGTTTATAAACAGATTCTATTTCTTTAATACGTTTTGGTATCAATTGCTTAGACATTAGTAATAAATCTGGTATTTCATCAACAATAATTTGCATATGAGCAATCATTGCATCTAATGCTTTCACAATATGAACAACTTCATCATAATCATTTTTTTCCATTACTTTTTCAAAATCTAAGAAATTTTTTTCAATATTTTCTAGTTGAAGTTCTATAGCTTCTTGCATTTCTTCATATAACTCTTTATGATTTTGATATTCTGAATTTAATTTTCGATATTTCGTTTTAAGTTTAATAATAATACTACGATATTTTTCTTCACTCAAAGTAATTTCTTTAATTTCATCTAATAGTGTATCAGTTTTTTCTTTAGTTTTATAAATTTGCATTTCAATTTCTGCTATCTTTATAATAGAATTTTTAAAATTTCTCTTTTCTAATAAAACATCCAAATCTATTAATAAATCATCAATTAAAGAAATTTCATTTTCTTTAATTTCAATAAATCTATCTTGCCAATTATCATATTTTTCTTCCATTAATTCGTTTTTAATAATTGTTTCTAATTTAGAAAGTTCTAATAATACAGGTGTACTTGTAATTAAATTTTTATCAATTTCCAATTGGTTAGCAATATCTACATAAACTTTTTTCTCTTTATATCTTACAAGGAAAAAACAAACAATTGTAATAATTGCACATACTAATATAGTTGTTAAAATTATTAATATTTGTCCTTCCATAGAATTACACCTCTTATCTTCTATATTTTATTTTAGCATAACTTAACAGCTTTTTCTACAAAATTAGATAAATTGTTAAAAATTAGTAATAGACTTTAAATTTAAAAATTCATAAAAACTTGACTATTTCATATATTTTTTATATAATTAATACTGCATATTGACTTAGATGGCAAATTTAGAGTTCTTTAATGTGTTTTTCAATTAGTTAGTAACTGACGCCATTAAGGTGAAGAAAAACTCCCTAAAGTTCGACTAAATTAAATTTAAGTATTTATGTAATATTTTTAGAAAGGAGCAAAGTTATGTCAAGATACACTGGATCAGAATATAAAAGAGCTCGTCGTGTTGGATTTTCTATTTCCGAAACAGGAAAAGAATTAGCTCGTCGCCCATATGGTCCTGGACAACATGGAAACGCTCGCAAAGGAAAATTATCAGACTATGGAATCCAACTTAAAGAAAAACAAAAAGTTAGATTTATGTATGGATTAAGTGAAAGACAATTTAGAAAAACATTTGATGAAGCTGCTAAAATTAAAGGTATTCATGGTACAAACTTTTTAAGACTTTTAGAATCAAGACTTGATAACTTAACATATCGTATTGGATTTTCAACAACAAGACGTGGTGCTAGACAATTAGTAAACCACGGACATATTACTGTTAATGGTAAAAAAGTTGACATTCCATCATATAGAGTTAAAGTTGGAGATGTTATTTCTTTAAAAGATAAAGATAAAGATTTAAAAGTTGTTCTAGATTCTTTAGAAAAAGTAAATAAAAGAGTTGAATTCATTAGTTACGATGACAAAAAAATGGAAGCTACATATGTAAGACTTCCTGAAAGAGGAGAACTTAACGCTGACATTAATGAATCACTAATTGTTGAATTCTATAATAAATAAAACTCGAAATCAATCGAGTTTTTTTATTTAGTTTCTATTAATTTTCCAGATGTCGTATAAATAATAATTTTTGCTAAATAGCTGCCATCATAAGTAGAATAACCACTAATTAGATACTGTTTATTATTTTGCTTTATGTCAGTTAGATAGTCGTCTTCTTCATTGCCATAAAATTCAATTAATACTTGATCTAAATTACTATTATATTTTGCTAAAATACCATCATAAGTAAATACATTTAATTTATTAGTTGATTTTTTTTGATCATAAATACCTGTTTGACCAACTACTACAAGATTAGAATTAGTATCAGTAATTATTTTATTATATCTTTCCATTCCTTTTCCTTTATAAGTATTTTCTGATATATATTTTAAATCAAAGTCATACTTAACAATCAAAGCATCAGTATCATAATCATTTTGATCTTCTTTTATTTTTTTAGAGCCAACTACATATAAAAAATTACCATCAGTTGCTATACCTGTAAAGCCTAATGTATCTGTTAATTGATATTGGTTAGTAGAAACAATATTTCCATCTAGAGTATATTTTGAAATAATACCTAATCTTGATGAATCTTTTCCTACTACATAAATAAAACCATCATGAATAAGAAAATCATTATAAATTCCTGATTTTGATCCACCATAATTTTTTTGCCATATTACATTTAAATTCTTATCATATTTAATTAAAAAAGCTCCACCATCTTTAGACATACCTAAAGTCATATCTTCATAAACACTTTGACCAATTACAAGATATCCATCATCTACAACTAAAATATTAGTAAATTTTGAATTACCTAATATTTGAAAACTTTTTTCAGCCAATAATTTACCATCTTCTGAATATTTTGCAATCAAAGCACTACGAACAGAATCATCATGCTCTTGTTTTGAAGATTCATAGCTACCTACTGCAATAAATTGGTCTTTATCTTTTTTTATATTAAAAAAACTACTATTATATTTTTTATTATATAAAGTTTCCCATATTTTATTATAATTATAGTCATATAAAGTAATTTTAGCTTTTTCATAGCCTTTATCATTATTACTGTTACTTCCAACTGCAATAATACTATTATTATCCAGTACCTCAAAAGCATTTATACTATCAAAATATACACTTTCTTTTTCTTTAAAAAAGTGCTGATAAATAATAAAAATTAAATCAAATATTAAAATTAAACAACAAATAACAACAATACACTTTATTAAATTCCGATATTTTTTACTCATATAAATACCCCCCCCTAAACAAATTTTATGATGTAATATTTCTTTTTTCCTCTCCTTATAACTAAATATTTTTGTTCTATAGCTACATTTTTTGTAACTTTAAAGTCATAATTATCTATTTTATTTCCATTTAATGTAATTGATTTAGTATCGATAAATTCACGAGCTTCTCTTTTACTTTGACAAATTTCTTCTTCAACTAATAAATCAATAATATTTTTTTCTTCACTTATTGTTTTAGGAACTATTCCTTTAAAAGCCATTTCAATTTGTGTACCATTCAATTTTTCAATATTACCATTAAATAAAGCTTCACTAATTTTAACTGCATCTAAATAAGCTTCTTCTCCATGTAAATCAGTAATAATTTCACGTGCTAAAGCCTTATGTGCCTCACGTAATTCTGGTTGTTGCTTATTTTTTTGTTCCAATTGCTCTATTTCATCTTTTGTCAAAAATGTAAAGATTTTTAAATAATCAATTACCATTTCATCATCAGCATTAATTAAATATTGATATAATTCATAACTTGTAGTTTTTTCTTTATTTAACCATAAAGTTTTACCTTCACTTTTACTAAACTTTTTACCATACTTATCAACAACAAGAGGCATAGTAAAGGCATAAGCTTCTTTTCCTTCTAATTTTCTAATTAAATCAATTCCAGTTGTTATATTTCCCCACTGATCTGATCCTTCTACTTGCATAATACAATTTTTTTCTCGAAATAAATGAAGAAAATCATATCCTTGTATTAATGTATAAGAAAATTCTGCAAAAGTAATACCTGTTTCCAAACGTCTTCTAATAATATCCTTATCTAACATATAATTAATATTAATATATTTACCTACATCACGTAAAAATTCTGTAAATGTAAATTTATTCATCCAATCATAATTATTTACAACTTCAACATTTCCATCAAAAATATCTTCTACTTGTTTTTTTATTGATTGAAGATTACAGTTTACTGCTTCTTTTGAGATAATTTCACGTTCAGAAGTTGGACGTGGATCACCAATTAAACCAGTAGCTCCTCCTACTAAAAGTATAGGATGATGCCCTGCTTTAGCTAATCTTTTTGCTGTTACAAGTGATGAATAATGTCCTAGATGAAGACTATCTGCAGTTGGATCAGTTCCCCAATAAAATGTAATTTTTTCATTATTTAATTTTTCTTCTATATCTTCACCAGCAGTATCCTTAATTAATCCTCTCCATTTTAATTCTTCAAATAATGTCATTTTCTATCCTCCTCTAATTTTAATTCTTTTAATTCTGATATTTTATATCCATAATCTAAATATATTCCTTCTACGTCTCTTGTAGTAATATTTTCCTTATTTATACCTAATAATTCTAGTGTATAGTAAACTGCTTCTTCACTTAATCCTTCAATTTCCATATATGTAGGAATCATAGGCCAACTATCAATATCTATTTCTACCCCATTAAAACTATATTGTCTTCGCTTATTTTCCTGGTAACTTTTAGGAATATAACCTAATTCCTTTAATATTAAATTACACCTTTCAAAACTGTCAACTTCTATTTCTAATTCCTGAGTTCCATCTATTTTAGATGTAGCAATATTTTTGATTGCCAAAGTAGTTTTTTGACCATTTGTTCTAAGTCTTATCCATTTACTATTTTCCTTTGGAATAAAATCATAAACATAACGTTTTTGTATAGCCTCCCATTCAAATTTCGCATTCAAACTTTCAAGTTTTTTTATTATTTCATCTTCATTAATCTCTAGTATTCTTACTTCATATTCTGTATGCATACTATTTCCTCCTAACATTTAATTTTTTATAATAAGAAAAAATCCTTATAAATAAAAAACTACTCATCCATATAAGGACGAATAGTTCGCGGTACCACCTTATTTTATAGTTACTACTATACACTTTAATGTCTTAACGCAACAAACGATTTTTCTCATAATTTGTAATTCATATAAATAAATATCTCAGTTTTCACCAACCACTAAGTCTCTAATATTATTTATTTATACTACTGGTAATTAATCAAAGAAAATTACAATATTAGTATAACACATAAAATTAAAAAAATAAACCAATAAGTTCATACATTGGCTCGTTACTAATTAATTTTTATCAATTTCAACAACAGCACGAGCACTGCCGTTAGTAGAATTAATATCATCATATTGACTTAAACTACCATTGCTATATATACCCCACGGATGATTAGTTTTACTAGAATTAACCGACATTGTCCAATAATATTCGCTATATAATCCATTTTCGTTTACTGTATCGTTATTATAACTACCACCAAAACTTTTTGAACTATATAAATAATTATGCATAAAATCTGGACATGAGCCACCATTATATTCATTTACACTTGGAGATATAATTCTTTTATCTATTGCTCCATTTTTCCATACTAAACAACCTGTACTTCCTGCTTCTAATGCTGTGATCATCCTAGCTCGTGCTTTTCTTACTCCTAATACTGAATTTGTATATGTATTTGTTTCGCATCTTATTTTATAGTTAGAAGTTGTGCTTTCAGTCCATGTACAACCTGTATTGGCATTTTCATATAATGTCGTTACTCCAGGTTCGTATTCTAGCACATTTACATTTACCCAGGTGGAAGTTGCTTGTTCTAAGACTGGTAATACTGTAGTTGGTCCTTTTGTACTATCAGCACTTTCTAAATGCCATGGTATATTCCTTATGGTGTTTTCTCTTTGTTGCATTGTTATCTTTGTTCCATCATCTCTTAATACATAGAAATAATGATATTCACTATCATTTACATAGTATTTTATTACTGTTCCTTGTTCACATGTTTGTCCATTTTTGTAGCAATCTGTTTTTACACATGTTTTTTCTTCTCCATTTATACATTTTGGATCTTCTTCACTATATTCATATGCTGTTATTAGTTCTTTATTAAAACTTTTATCATACACTTCATCTATGGCTTCTTGAACATTATCTGCTATTAATTTTGAATCTTCATTACTATAACCAACATTTATACTTGATATGATAGATACTGCGTATACTCCACTTATTGATATTACCATTACTGCTAATATTATTATTACAATAGTTTTTATTTTATCTTTCATCCTAGATCACTCACCTATTTTTATTTATCTAAGATTATTATACCCCCCCCCGTTTGTATTTTTGCAAGAAAAAATTACACCAAGTGCAATTTATGGCTTGGTTATTTCTACGACTGCTCGTGCACCATAGTCAGCATAAGTAACGTTGTTGTTGACCAGGCCATCACGGGCTACATACCACGCATAAGGAGTGTTACCAGAGTTAGCAGACATAGTCCAGTAATCATAGTTATATTCTCCGTTTTCATTTACTGTATCATTATTATAGCTACCACCAAAATTTTTCGATTGCCATAAGTAGTTATGCATCCAGTCTGGACAAGAACCTTGATTATAAGCATTTATACTTGGTTTAATAACTCTGCTATCAGTAGCGCCATTTTTCCATACCAAACAACCTGTACTACTTGCTTCTAGGACTGTTATCATTCTGGCTCGTGCTTTTCTTGTTCCTAATACTGAATTTGTATATGTATTTGTTTCGCATCTTATTTTATAATCAGAAGTTGTACTTGCTGTATATGTACAACCTGTATAAGCATTTTCATATAAATTAGTTACTCCAGGTTCATACTCTAAGACATTTACATTTACCCACGTAGAGGTTGCTGCTTCTAATTGTGGCAAGATTGTATCAGGTCCTTTGCTGTTATCATTTGCTCCTGCATGCCATGGTATATTTCTTATTGTATTTTCTCTTTGTTGCATGGTTATTGTTGTTCCATCATCTCTTAATACATAAAAATAATGAAATTCACTATCATTTACATAGTATTTTATTACTGTTCCTTGAGAACAAGCCTTACCTTTTTTGTAACAATCTGTTTTTACACATGTTTTTTCTTCGCCATTTATACATTTTGGATCTTGTTCACTATATTCATAGGCTGTTATTTGAGTTTTATTAAAACTTTTATCATATACTTCATCTATAGCTTCTTGAACATTATCTGCTACTAATTTTGAACTCTCATTACTATAACCAACATTTATACTTGATATTATAGTTGCTGCATATACTGTTGTTCCTGCTATTAAAAGTCCTACTATAATTCCTACTATCAATTTATAATTTCTCTTTATCATCTTAGATCACTCACCTATTTTTATTTATCTAAGATTATTATACCCCCCCCCGTTTATATTTTTGCAAGTAAAAATTACACCGAAGTGCAATTTATCTACTTTCCCATTTTAATATTGGATTACCTCCATTTTTATTATTATCAACTATAAATGCGTTATCTTTATTTATTATATCTAATACTTTTGGCATTGACCCTTCATCTAATGAAGATGCTCCAAGATTATCTGATAATTCTGGAAAATTACTATTACTAGAAAGGTATATTCCATATAAAGCTTTTCCCTTTAAATAATGGTTATCTTCTAATGTTTGATTAGCATTAGTATATATATCCGAAACTATGCCACCTTTACTAATTCCAGAGTTATAAGAGCTTTTTATAGAACCATTAGTATATAATTGACCTACTATTCCTCCAGATCTTTCAGACAAATTAGCAGTTAAATCGCCTAAATTATACGTATTAGTAACTTTACCAGTTAAACTTCCTACTATTCCACCTACATCACGACCACCAGTAATTTGACCAACATTATAACAGTTTTTTATAGTTCCACCTAAACCATATCCAACAATACCACCAATAAATTGTTGTTTATTATTATCGACTGTACCAACATTATAACAATTAGATATTGTAGAATTAGATAACATTCCTATCAGACCTCCTGTATTTTTTTGTCCTTTTACTTTTCCTTTATTATAACAATTATCAATTGTTGAATTAACTAGATTTCCAACTAACATGGCAGTATTTGAAAAATTTGAAATTATTGATGCAGAATTTATAGAATATGAATCTTCTATTCCTAAATTTTTAATAGTACCATTTGCTACATGTCCAAATAATCCAACATAACCTTCTGTTTTTCTTTTACTATATAAATTTCTTATTATGTGACCCATGGCATCAAATGTTCCACTAAATGGATGTTCATCCGTTCCAATTGGTTCCCAGTTTGTTGATCCTGGAAGCATATTTCCACTTTCATCAAATTTACCACCTAAGTCTAAATCATTAATTAAAACATATATTTTTCCTTTTTTACTATCACCACTATTTACTTCTTGTCTTAATGTTTGTAATTCTTCAACTGTTGATATATAGTTTATATTTTTTATTTCATTTACATTTTTATATACTTCGTCTATGGCATCTTGAACATTATCTGCTACTAACTTGGAGTTTTCATTACTATATCCAACATTTATACTTGATATTATAGTTGCGGCATACACTGTTGTTCCTGCTATTAAAAGCCCTATTATTATTCCTACTACTAATTTATAATTCCTCTTTATCATCCTAGATCACTCACCTATTTTATTTATCTAAGATTATTATACCCCCCCCCGTTTATGATTTTGCAAGAAAAAATTACACCGAAGTGTAATGTTTTAATTAATTTCAATTGATTCTAATTTTTTTACTACGTCTTTTGTTACTTCTACAGCTTTATCTCTAACTTCTTCTGCAGCATTTTTCAAAATAGGAGTTCCTTTTTTTACTGCTAAATCAACTAAATCATCAGCTTTCTTTTTTATTTGAGAACATTTTTTCTTAGCAATTTTCAATACTTTTTCTTTATCTAAATCTTCTAATTCACTTTTGATTTCTGCTACTTTTTTATCAAATTCATCTTTCAATTCTTCTGGATCTATCTCTTTTACTTTATTTAATAAATCCTCCATCTTTAATTTTAAATCTTTTCTTAATTCTTTTCCTTTTTTAGGTGCAAATAAAAGTCCAAGTCCTGCTCCTACAGCAGCTCCTAATACAAATTTTCCTGTTCCTTTTTTATCCATAAATATCTTCCTCCTCACTTTTTTCTTTTTTAAATATTTTTGATATTATACCTGTAATACCATTTACTATTCTAGTACTAATTAAGTCTATGCCACTAGTTGTCTTATTAATTACATTGAATAATCCATTTAGTGAATTTACTTTATCTTCTACATTATCCATAATTCTTTCCATTTTATCAAATAATTGTAATAATTTTAGTCCTACTATAATTAATACTATCATTAATATTATACCAAAAATATATAATAATATTGGTAAAATTGTAGTTAAATCTGCCATTTTACATTTCTCCTTTACTCTTTATCATACATTGAATCAATTAAATCAAATAAATTATCATCATCTATATTTTCATCTGTTTCTTGATTTTCTTCTTTGTTTTTTATTTTTTCTTCATATTCTTCTTTATCAACAACTGGAGTAATTTCTTGATTGTTTATAGTTTCGTCTTTTTCTTTTTCAACAATCTCTTGTTCTTCTTCGTGATATCTTCTTCCAACTATTTTTTCTTTAGCTCCATCTTTATAATCTACATTATATTCTAACCCTAAATCATTAAAATATTCTTCTGCATCTCCTACTGTTACTTTTTTAATTTCTGGTGTATCTGATTCGTTTGTTAAATCTAATAAATCTTGATCCATAAAATTGCTAGTATCAGTAGTTTCTTGACTTTCTTCTTTTATTTCATCTTTTGCAGTACCATATGCTTTATTTCTAATAGCATCTACATCTAAATTTTCACGTGAATAGCTACTAGTTAGTCTAACTTCCCTTTTTGGAATGATTTCTTCTTTTCTATAATTTTTATCAAGTATTCCATAAATTGGAGAAATAATTGGTGATGGCTTAAAATATGTTCTATCTTCTTTTTCATAAGTACCATATTCTGGTTCTGGTATTGACATATCATCTATTCCATACAATTTCTTATGTTGATTTTGTTCTTGATGGGAATGATACACTTCTTCTGAATCATTATTATATGATGGTGTTTCTTCTTCAACTACTTTTTCTGTAGAAGTCATAAATTCATTATCACTTACCATTGGAAATTTATATTCTTTCTTTTCCTCTACTATTTCTTCTGGTTCTTCTCTATCTTCATGATTTGTTACTTTTATTTCTTTTCTCTCTGGTAAAACTATTTTTTTAGCTATTGGTTTTTCTTCTTCAGTTTTAATTTCTTTTTTTGCAATTTTTGATTCTTTTTTAGGTTTATTTTTCTTTGGTTTTTCTTCTACTTCTACATATTCTTCTTCAAAAAGGGCATTTTTTAGTTTCTCTAGTAATTTCATAATTACACCTCTATTCTTCTTCTATTTTTAAATTATCCTCATCTGTTGTATCTTCATCGATATTTTCATATTCTTTTACATAATCTAAAAAGTTACTTGTATCTTTTTTTGTATCAAAAATATTATAATCTTCTTCTTTGTAACTTAAAATATTTTCTCCAATTATCGTATCCAAAACTTTATCATTATATTTTATAGATGATAAGATTGTACATATATCTACTACAGCATCATTAATATTTTCTTTTTTTATAAAAGCTTCTATCTTAGTATAATAATACATAGCTTCTATAAAATAGCCATTTTTTTCTTCATTAATTTCAAAATAACCAAATTTTTTCTTATTACTTAATTTTCTAGAATAATAAGCATTTTTATCTTCTTTATAACTTTTTTTAACTTTATGATAATAACTAACTGCATCTACATATATATAGTAGTAGTTATTATTTTGATCTTTTAAACTAGCATTATAATCATTTTTATTAATAAAATATAATTCTCTAGGAATATAATAGCTATATCCATCAAAATTAGTATTCTTTAATTTGGTATTTTTCATTAGTACAGAATCAATTACTTCATCTATTGTTTTATTATTTAAAGATACTACACTACATCCAGTTAAAAATAAAGTAATGATTGAGAGTATTATAAATAATTTTTTCATATTTCACCTACTCTATACTTCATTATAACAAAAAAATATTAAAATAAAAATATTTTCCTACATAATTTACTATTTTAGACACTGATTACTTGTTGCTACTAAAGAATATATAGGTTTATTTTCTTTTACAAATTTATCTTCATACTCTGTTGTAATTAATTTTTCTTCTAACAACTCTTTATGTAAGTTCAAAGATATGTTTTTTAAATAGTAATTATGATTACTTAGTGTTTCAATAGAATAAGTATATAAATCTTGATTATCTGTTCTTAAATAGATTTCTTTAGTTTCTTTAAAGATTTTATCATACTTATCTAAAAATATATTACTAGTCAATCTCCTAAAATGATGTCGTTTTTTTGGCCAAGGATCAGAAAAATTTAAATAAATTCGATCGATTTCTTTAGAAAAAACTTCATCTATTATTAAAGCATTCATTCTAATAATAATTAAATTTGGAATTTTTTCATCTATTTTTTTTATACATTTAGCTAAAATACTATCTTGTCTTTCAATACCAATAAAATTAATATTAGGATACATTTTAGCATTCTCAATAATAAATTTTCCTTTACCCATGCCTATTTCTATATAAATTGGATTATGATTATTAAAAATAGTATGCCATTTACCTATATAATCTTTAGGATTTTTAATTAAATATTTTGATTGATTTAAAATTTCTTCTTTGTTCTTTACATTTCTAATTCTCATAGTATTTCCACCTAGCAATATTCTAGCACAATTTTACTATATTTGCATATAATAAAAAGAATAAAGAAGATATAAATAATGTTGTATTTTATATAATTATTTAAACATACTTATAACAATTATGAAAACAAATTTACAGTATAAAATATTATATAATAAAAAAATTTAATAGAAAGGATTAATCAATTATAGAATTATCTCTAAAATTGATTATATGAGTTTATGAATAATATGTCATATCCATTTATGCCAGACATGAACATGATGAATCTACCATATCAATACAATAAAATTGCAGAATTAGAGCAAAGAATAAATAAAATAGAAAGAGAAGTCCATAGATTAGAAAGAAAAATGACTAATATTGAAAATAAAAATCCTAGGCCTTTAGTTTCTACTCCAAATAATGATTCAAATGATAATTCTAGCATGTATATGGTTTAGAACACAAATGTGTTCTTTTTTTTTAATTTGAAAACTTTTGTGTTATAATAAAAATATAGTAGAAAGTTGGGATAATCGTGGAACTAGTTGAATTAGAAAAAGAACCATATGAAGAATTTTTAAAACATAACAAAAAATCTCATTTTTTGCAATCTTATTACTGGGGTGAATTTGCTAAAGAAAATAAAAATCTTACACCCTATTACATGGGACTTTTAAATGATCAAAAAAAGATTTTAGGAACATGTTTATTACTTCAAAAAAAACTTCCCTTTAATTATTCTTATTTCTATTGTCCTAGAGGATTTGTTCTAGACTATACTGATTATAGTATATTAAATGAAATGACTAAAAAAGTAATAGAATTTATTAAAAAAAAGAAGGCTATTTTCTTAAAAATAGACCCTGATATTATTAAAAAAGCTTATAATTATCAAAATGAAGAAGTAATTCTTCCATATAATTCTACAAAAATTTTTAATGATTTAATAAAGTGTGGATATCATCATCTAGGTTTTACTAAAAATTTTGATACTATGCAACCAAGATATACTTTTAGAATAGATATGAATCAAAGTTTAGATGAAATTTATGATCATTTTTCTAAAACAACTAAACAAAGAATTCAAAAAGCAATTAAACTAGGAACAGAAGTTAGTATAGGTAGTTCTAAAGATATGGACACTTTCTATACATTAATGATGTTAACAGAAAATAGAAAAGATTTTGTATCTTATTCTAAAGATTACTATCTAAATCAATATAAAATTCTTTCTAAAAATAACATGGCAAAATTATTTTTAGGTAAAATTAATACAAAGATAGTTATTAGTAATTTAGAAAAAGAAAAAGTAGAAATTAAAAATAAACTAGACTCTATAAATCAAAATTCTTCTAGTAAAAGTTCAAAAAGTAAAAGAAAAGAATTGACGGCTAGTTATGAAAAATTAGATAATGAAATTAAAAAATATCAAGAAGCTGCTAAAAAATATGGTGATATTATTACGTTAAATGCTCATATGCTTATTACATATAATGATAAAGCTTGGGTTTTATATGCAGGTAATCATAATATTTTAACAGAAAGTTATGCTAATTATCATACCTATTATGAACATATAAAATATGCTTATAATAATGGAATTAAAGTATATGATCAATTTGGTACAATTGGTGATTTAAGAAAAGATAATCCTCGTTTAGGACTTCATGAATTTAAGAAAAAATTTGGTGGAGATTATGTAGAATTTTTAGGTGAATTTGACTATGTAACTAAACATTTTATGTATTTCATATTCACAAAATTAGTACCATTTTATAGAAATATAGTTAAAAAAAGAAGTAAGAAGGAGATTAGTAATGAGGTTAAGAGATATCAATAAAAAAGAATTTGAAGATTTTTGTAAAGAAAGTAAACAAGATAATTTTTTCCAAACAAAGTATTATGCAGAGATTATGAGGAAAGAAGGATATCATACCTATTTTGTTGGATTGGAGCAAGATGGAAATATCCGTGCTGCAGCAATGTTATTATCAAAAAATATTTCTTTATTTAAAAAAAGAATATTTTATGCTCCTCGTGGTGTCATGATTGATTATAAAAATTATGAATTATTAAAATTTTTCACTGATTCTATTGAAAAATATGTCAAAGAAAAACATGGTATATATATTAAAATAAATCCATATTTAATATTACATGATCGTGAATTTGATGGAAAGTTAATTAATGGTGGATTAGATAATACAAAATCTAGAGAAAATTTAATTAAATTAGGTTGGTTAAAAAAAGATGATGCCAATGATGATTATGAAAATATTGATGATATAGAACCTAGTTTATTATATGAACTAGAATTAAGAGGAAAAAATGAACAAGAATTATTTTCTAATTTTTCTAGTAGACTTCAAGAAATTATAAAAAAGAATGAAATTATTGGTATAACTACTAGAAAATTATCTAAAAATGAATTTCAAAAATTCTTAGAAATATTAGCTAATAGTTCAAATACTACTAACTTTTTAAATATTAATTATAAAAATTATAAAGATATATTAAATATCTTAGAGCAACATAATATGTTAGATATGACTATTGCTAATTTAAATCTTGATAAATATAAAGAAGCTACACTAAAAAGTAAAAATAATATTAAAAATGATGCACAGTTAGAAGAAAAAATTAATAAACAACTAGACTCTATTGAAAAACTTCAATATAAATATGGTCATAATATCTTGTTAGGAGGAATAATGGCAGTTTCTTATCATAATGAATATCTTGTCCTAGCTAGTGGTGATATTGATCAATTTCATAATTTCCATGTTTTAAATACATTACATTGGGAAGCTATAAAAAATGCAAAAAAATTAGGAAATGAAAAATATAATTTTTATGGTATAGGTAATACATTGGAAGATAATCCAAAACTTTCAGAATATCAAAATTATCATGGGAAAGTAGTTCAACTAATAGGTGAATACGATTATATTATCCATGAATTTGCATATAAAAAACAATTAAAAAAAGAAAAAGATAAAAATAGATATAAATAAAAATAAAGAGAACTTCATATTTTGAAGTTCTTATTTCTTTAAATGTAATTTTTTTAATATTTTATCACCGTATACTTCTTCGATTGATTTTGTTTTATACATATATATAAAATAAATTATCATACCAATAATTGTATAAATCATAATAATAAAGATATTTAAAAATCTAGAAGTAACTGATATTGGAACAACTAATTTTACAAGCATTAATCCAATTACCATGATTACAGTTCCACATAAAGTATTAATTCCTTGTTTAACTGTTTTTTCATAATTAACTCCACACTTTCGATTAAGCGCTACTAAGCAAATAATAAATGACAGCGTATAACCTAAAATTGAAGCTAAAATTGAACCATAATATCCAGGTAAACCTAAATGATATAATTGTCTAATAAGACTAACATTTACTAGTGATTTTAATAATAAACCTGAAAATAAACTAATAAATACTACTTTATAATATTTTAATACTTGTGTAATTGTAATAGCTGTTGTGAATAAAGCTGTAATAAAAGCAACAAATATATAAAATGATAAAATAATTGGCCCATATTTACTAGCACCATAGAAAACTGTATATACAGGTTTAGCTAAAAAACTAAGTCCTACAGTCATTGGTAAAATTAAAAAGATAAGCATTTGAAAACTTTGATTAATCTTTTTATGAATATCTTTGATATTGCCAACTACTGCTGCTGAAGTTAAATTTGGAGTTAAACTAACAATCATTCCTGTTGAAATAGAAATAATAATCATATTAAACTTAGCAGCCCAAGTAGATAATATACTCATAATACTTTCTGCTGTTTCAGTACCATAAATTGGTCCTAAAGTTTTTACAACAGTAACTGTATCAACCATACTATATAATGATTTAAATATATCAATCATAATTAGTGGAAAAGCATATATCATTATTTTTCTTAATATTTCTTTATTTGTAATTTTTGGTTCCTTTACATTTAATTCTTTCTCAGCAAATTTTCTTTTGTTCTTGTAACGTTTTTCAATTAAATAAAAATAAGAAGCTAATGAACCAACTGTTGCTCCAAAAACAGCAACTCCAACAGCAGTAGTTAAAGATAAATGAAATATTTTTAAAGTTAAAAAACTACCAATAACAATAACTAATACTCTAATAATTTGTTCTAAAACTTGAGAAATAGCTGTTGGTGTAATAAATTTATGTCCTTCGAAATAACCACGATAAATACTTAATACTGGAACTATTATGATAGCAGTTGAAATTACTCTTATAACAAAAGTAACATCTTCAATAGTATTACCACCTTTTAAATCACCTAAAATAGCATTAGCTAATTGTGGTGCAAAAATAAATAATATAATAAAACATAATATTCCTAAAGTAATAGCTATTTGTTTTCCTATTTTAAAAGCTCGTTGCTTAGCATCATAATATCCTAAAGTCTGATATTCACTAATAATTTTACTAATTGCCAATGGAATACCTGCTGATGATATTGCCATAAAAACTAAATAAATAGAATAAGCATATCCATATAAAGCTCCACCTTTTTCACCAATAATATCATAAAAAGGAATAACATATAAAATTCCCAATACTTTTGTAATAACAATACCAAGTGTTGCAATAAAAGCACCTTGAACAAAATTATTTTTTTTCATTATTTCATTATTTCTTCTATTGGAACGTGTTTTTTTCATAAATAATTCTCCTATTAATACATTATTATTATCGTAACATAAATAAGAAATTTATTCAATTATAAGAAAAAAATTCACGCATAGTAAATTATCATTGCAGAAAAACAAAATATTTGTTCTTCACCAAAAATAGAACAACTTACTTGATATTTAATATCTATAATTTCTTTAGTAGTATTTTCTAAAAAATCATTAACAGCATTTTCTAAATCTTGTTCATCTTCTTCATCAAATACTTTTATTTTCAATTTTATCACCTAATAGTATCATATAAATTTTTATCCACAAAAATTGTTGAAAAAAAGAAAATGTGAAGATATTTTCCACATTTTCTGTTAAAACTTATTTTAGAACAATATTTACTATTTTATTTTTAATTACTATAATTTTTAGAATTTCTTTACCAGCTATATGATTTTGAACATTTTCTGCTGCTAAAGCTTTATTTTTAATAGTATCTTCTGAATCATCTGTATGAATTGAAATTGTTGCACGAACCTTTCCATTAACTTGTACAGCTATTTCTTTTTCAGTTTCTTCAATCTTATTTAAATCATATGTTGGCCAAGAACTTTTACAAATAATATCTCCTAACTCATATTTTTCATTTAATTCTTCTGTAATATGTGGTGCAATCGGATTAAATAGTAGTAAAAATACTCTATAATCAGCTTTTGTAATTTCTTCTTGACGTTCAAATTCATTTAATAAAATCATTAAAGCAGAAACTGCTGTATTAAATTTCATTGCATCAATATCTTCGGTTACTTTCTTAATAGTTTGATTAATTAAGGTTTCTAATGATTTTGAATAATTTCTATCATTATTTACTTTTTCTCCTATTCTAACAATACGATCAATAAATCTTTTACAACCATTTAAACCTTGTTCACTCCAAGCAACTTCCTTTTCATAATCACCAATAAACATTTCATAACAACGTAAAGCATCAGCTCCATAACTTTTAATCATATCATCTGGATTTACAACATTTCCTAGAGATTTTGACATTTTAACGCCACCTTCACCAAGAATCATGCCATGAGATACTCTAGTTTCAATAGGTTCTTTATTTGGAACTAATCCAATATTATATAAAAATTGATTCCAAAATCTTGCATATAATAAATGCCTAGTTGCATGCTCCATACCACCATTATAAAAATCTAGTTTACCCCAATATTTTAAAGCTTCTTGAGATGCAAATTCTTTATCATTATGTGCATCCATATAGCGAAGGAAATACCATGATGAACCAGCCCAGTTAGGCATTGTATCAGTTTCTCTTTTTGCTTTTTTACCACAATGTGGACAAGTTGTATTAACCCAAGAAGAAATTGAAGCTAATGGACTTTCACCTGTTTCTGTAGGTTCATAATTTGTAACATCAGGAAGTAAAACTGGCAAATCCTCCTCTTTAACTGCAACCCAACCACAAGAATCACAATAAACTAGTGGAATTGGTTCTCCCCAAAATCTTTGACGAGAAAATACCCAATCTTGTAATTTATAATTTGTTTTTTTCTTACCTATACCTTGTTCTTCTAAATACTCAATCATTCTAGCAATAGAATCTTTCTTATTAGTAAGACCATTTAAAATTCCAGAATTAATCATTTTTCCATCACCAGTATATGCAGTTGGATTTAATAAATTTTTGAAAGTATTAATATGTAATTCATCTGTAATTTCTTTTTCAATTTCATCCTTTGTTTTCCATTCAACTATGAAATTATCTATTTCATCATCATCAAGTATTTGATCAGTTTTTTCATGATTAATTAATTTAAATAATAATCCTGTTGATTCAATTTCAAAATATTGATTCTTATTATAAGCAAAATAATGATGATTAATTGGAAAGCAACTATCTACATATTCTATATTTTTATATCCAGTTTCTTCTTGAATTTCTCTTATTGCACAATCTAGTGCTGATTCATTTTCCTTGATTGTTCCTCCAATAAACAATCTACCACCTAAGTTTTTCCAATTAATTGTTAAATACTTGTTACTTTCTTCATCATATACAACAGCAACAATACTTCGTTTTTGTTTTTCGTTATCATGTTTTTGTCCTGTTATTTGTTCTATTACAGGAATAATTGGAATATTAAATTTCTTAGCAAATTCAAAATCTCTTTCATCATGAGCAGGAACAGCCATGATAGCTCCTGTTCCATAATTCATCATTACATAATCAGATATATAAATAGGAATTTCTTCTTTTGTAATTGGATTAATTCCTGTCAATCCCTCTAATTTAACTCCCGTTTTATCTTTATTAATTTGAGTACGTTCAAATTCTGTTTTATTTTTAGCTTTTTCTTTATAAGCATTTACATCATTAATATTACTAATTTTATCTTGATACTTTTCAATAAGTGGATGCTCTGGAGAAATTACCATAAATGTTACACCATACAAAGTATCTGGACGAGTTGTATAAACAACTAAATCTTCCGCAATTTCTTTGATTTTAAAAGTTACTTCTGCACCAGTTGATTTTCCTATCCAGTTAATTTGAGCTGTCTTAATTCTTTCTTGAAAGTTTGTATCATCAAGACCTGTAATTAAATCCTCAGCATAATCACTCATACGTAGCATCCATTGTTCTTTTTCTCTTTGTTCTACTGAATGACCACAACGTTCACAAACTCCTCCTGATGAATCTTCATTTGAAAGACCCATTTTGCAGTTTGGACACCAGTTAATATTTTTCTTAGCTTTATAAGCCATTCCATGTTCAAAAAATTTTAAAAATTGCCATTGTGTCCACTTATAATATTCAGGATCAGTAGTTGAAAACTCCCTTGTCCAATCAATTGATAAACCTAAAGATTTAATTTGATTTTTAAATGTTTCAATATTCTTTTTTACTGCATCTTTTGGATGAATATGATTTTTAATTGCGTATTGTTCTGCTGGAGCTCCAAATGCATCCCACCCCATTGGAAATAATACATTATAACCATTCATTCTTTTTTTACGAGCTAATGCATCTAATGCAGTATAACTTCTTACATGACCAACATGAAGACCTGCCCCTGACGGATATGGAAATTCTACTAAATAATAATACTTAGGTTTACTACTTGCATTTTCTGCTACAAAAACCCCATTATCTTCCCAATATTTTTGCCATTTTTTTTCAATATTTGTATAATTACTCATTTTTTATCAATCCTTTCTTTACATAATATCTACCTATAAAAAAATAACTAATTAATATTACTGGAAATATTAATATAATTACAATAATTAATTGAACTAAATAAGACTCCATTAATAATGCAATTGTCACAATAATAGAAATATCAAAAGAACTTACTATAGAAATAGCTAATAATAAATTCTTATAATTAACTTTCTTTATATCAATTTTATAAATATTTTCTAATAATTTTACCTCTAATGGTTTTGCATTTTTCTTTTTAACTTTTCTATTAATCAGAAATTGATATAATAAAAATACAAAAACATAAGTAATAATAAATAAACCTATCTGTTGCATTTTTCTCCTCCAAATAAAAAGTCCTTATTAATATAAGGACGAAATTTTCGCGGTACCACCTTACTTCATAGATATCTATGCAGCTTAATAGAGATAATGGTCTTACCCAAAATACTTATAGGTAGTCAAGTTCATAGTATTATTTGTATCTATTTCCACCAAGCATAGACTCTCTTAAACAAATTAATATTATTACTACTACTACCAATATTTAAAATATTTTTAATTATTATACTAAAATTCACTAATATATTCAAGTAATTTTAAAAATAAATTAGTATGAACTCGCGATAATCCCTTTTTACGTAATTTTCTTATTGCAATACGTTTCTTACTAATAGAATCATTACTAAACATAATATCAGCAATATCTTCTTTTAAATAAGCATTAATTTTTAAATCTAACAAAATACTTTTTACATCATCATTAATAACACGCACTGCATCTATTTCTATATCTTGTCCACGACAATTAATAGTTAATTGACCTATTGTAGGAACACCTAATACCTCAACTACAAAATCATTTCCATCAAATTCTGTTCTTACTTTATAAGGTTGTCCATTATAATATGCAGTTACACTCTCTGCTTGCTTTGTATTTCTAAATACTACTTTATAATTTCTTTTAGCTGGAACAATTCCACTTTTTCCTTCTATTGAACGAATAATAACCGTATAATTATTTTTTAAATAATTATAATCAATTGAAGTTTTTAAATAATAACCATCTTTATATAAAGATGTAATTCCATCATCATCATATAAATTATAAGTATTTGATACCCCTGGAAATATTTGAATTTCTAAATCAGTTGGAATTCCTGTATTATTATAATCACTTCGATTAGATAAAGGAATAATTGAACCAGCATGTGCAAATATTGGATAATCTTCTTCTTTGTAAAATGAAATATATTTCTTATTTCCAGGAAATTTCTTTCCAGTCGTAAAATCATACCAAATTCCTTCAGGAATAAAAAATCTATGAATAGTACGATTCATTACAGGATCTCTTTTTGTTAATATTGGACAAACTAATAATTGTGAACCAAAATAATATTGATTTTTATATAATTCATCATCATAAGTCCACATATAATTATAATAAAATGGTTGAATTAATGGAGTACCAGACTTTGTATAATTATATGATTCTGTATATAAATATGGAATTAAGCGATGACGAAGTCTCAAATAATCTGCTGCGATATTTTGAGTTTCAAAATCCCATAGCCATGGTTCTTTTTTATAATATGGACCTCTTGCTCCATGAAATCTTAAAATAGGAGAAAAGACACTTAATTGCAAATAACGAATATAAAGTTCATCTTCTTCTATTCCACCATGATTTCCTCCAACATCATGACTCCAAAAAGAAACACCTATATTAGCAGCATTCAAATAATATTGAGGAAGCTTATTTAATTCCTCCCAACTGATTTCACTAGAGCCGCCATAAAGAATTGGATACTTATGTGGAGCAAAAATTCCATTTCGTGCTAAAATCATACTTCTTTTAGCTGCTTTGCGACCAGAATCAAGATATAAATAATGATTATAAAACCACAAATTAGTTAAATTAGACTTTCCTTTATAATCGCTCCAAAAAAAATCAACTCCTAAATCTTCCAATGGATGAAGTAATACCTTAAAATATACATCCAAAAGTTTTGGATTTAGTGGATCAAACAAAATAATTTTATTATCTGTAACTCCCAAATATTCACAAACATTTTTATAATACTGTTCATGTGGAAAAATTCCTTCTTCAGGATCAATTACTAAACCAAGTCTTATTCCTTTAGAATGAAGTTCATCAATAATTTGTTTAGGATTAGAAAATAAAGATTTATTAAAAGTAAAACCAGTCCTTAAATTTTTAAATTCTCCAATATTTCGATAATGCCAATCATTATCTAATAAAAATACTGATAATGGAATCTTTTTCTTTTCAAATCTTCTAATTGTTTCCCTTAAAGTTTGTTCATTATAATCAATATTTCTACTCCACCAATTACCTAAAGCATATCTAGGTATTAATTCTGGAAAACCAGTCATTTTATAATAATCAAGTAAAGCTTGTTTAAAATCTTGATCATACATAAATACATAAATATCAAGAGAATTTGGTTCACGATTTTCCATTGTTCCATCAACATTCAATAACTTATTAGGTGTATCATTAATACTTGCAAAACCTTCTAAAGAATATAATCCTCTTTGCAAAGATTTATCACATGGAATATCAATAGATACCATATTTCCACCCATGTTTCTAGCTTCTGGATGATTATAATACCAATCTCTTTGACGACTAGGATCTCTAGACATTAGAGTAATCTTTAAATTTTTTCCTGGATCAACTTTAGTTCCGATAAAAGGTTGTCTTTTTAAATAAGTAAGTTTAAAGTATTTTGTTGTTATTTCTAAAAAATTTTGATCTTGATTAACTCTAAAATTAGGATAACCTAAATTTCTTGATTGAATTAATTGTGTTGGTGCATCTACAAATTTACCATTAGGATTATATTCTAATCGCACTACGCGTTCAGTAATTACACTAATTCTATAATTTGGCCCTTTAAAAGTAGACTTTTCTTCTGCACGTGACTTTGAATTATCAATTGAAAACTGCTTTCCTAATGGATACATAGCCAACACCTTCCTATTATTCTAGTATTATAATACCATAAAAATAGGTTATTTAAAAGTAAAAATTACACCAAGTGCAATTTATGGTTTATTTATTTCGACGACTGCTCGCGCACCACCGTAAGTAAGAGTAGTGTTGTCGCGGTTCAAGTCACCCACATGGGGCACAAGCCACGCATCAACAGTGCTACCAGAGTCAGCCGACATAGTCCAGTAAGCATGGTCATTTACTCCTTTTTCATTTACTGTATCATTATTATAACTACCTCCATAACTTGTAGATTGCCATAAGTAGTTATGCATCCAGTCTGGACATGAACCTTGGTTATAAGCATTTATGCTTGGAGGAATAACTCTACTATCAGTAGCGCCATCTTTCCATACTAAACATCCCGTTGATGATGCTTCTAATGCTGTGATCATTCTGGCTCTTGCTTTCCTTTTTCCTAAGACCGAACTTGTATATGTATTTTTATCACAATTTATCTTATAATCTTCTGTTGATATACAACCTGTATTGGCATTTTCATATAATGTTGTTACTCCAGGTTCATATTCTAGCACATTTACATTTACCCACGTGGAAGTTGCTTGTTCTAAAGCTGGTAATACTGTAGTTGGACCTTCACTGTTATCATTTTTCCCTGCATGCCATGCTATATTTCTTATTGTATTTTCTCGTTGTTGCATTGTTATTATTGTTCCATCATCATGTAATACATAGAAATAATGATATTCATTTTCTTTGACATAATACTTTATTACTGTTCCTTGTTTACAAGTTTTTCCTTTTTTGTAGCAATCTGTTTTTACACACGTCTTTTCTTCGCCATTTATACATTTTGGTTCTTGTTCACTATATTCATATGCAGTTATTAAGTCTTTATTAAAACTTTTATCATACACTTCATCTATGGCATCTTGAACATTATCTGCTACTAGATTTGAGCTTTCATTACTATATCCTACATTTATACTTGATATTATAGTTGCTGCATATACTCCAATTCCTCCTAAAATTATTCCCCCTAATATAAATGATACTACTATTTTAATTTTTTCTCTCATCTTAGACCACCTATTTTAATTTATCTAAGATTATTATACCCCCCCCCGTTTGTATTTTTGCAAGAAAAAATTACACCGAGGTGCAATTTATGATTTAGTTATTTCTACAACTGCTCTAGCTCCACCTATATTTTCAATATAATATGAGTTAATTATATTATGCATTATTCTGAATGACATGTCTGTACCCCATGCTGCTGCAGACATAGTCCAATAATCAAAATCAACATAATTGTCAGCATTTTTTGTTCCACCATATGAAGTTGAAGTTGTTAAATAATTTATCATCCAAACTGGACAAGCATCATAGCACCCAAAACTAATTGCTTCTTGAAATGTTATCATTCTTGCTTTTATATTTTCTTTTTCTAAACTATAACTTTTAGTAGCACAACTAGGTATATGGCAACCAGAATACCCTAATGTTGAATCTTTTGTTCCTATTGAATAATTAAATTCATTTACATTGCTCCAATTACTTGTTGCATCTTCTAATGATTCTAATATAGTCAGTGGTCCTTTTGTATTGTCATTTGCTGCTTCATACCATGCTTTTTGACTTACCGTATTTTTTTGACTTTGTAATGTTAATGTACTACCATTATCTTTTATTACATGAAATCTTATTTTTTCTTTTTCATTTACCATATATTCTACTATTGTTCCAGGTGAACAACTTCCTTCTGTATTATTTAAATAACAAGTATTAACTTTACATGTTTTTTCATCACCTGTTACACAAAAGTCTTTTGATTCCTTATTTTCATCATAATAATACATTGCTTTTATATTTTCATTTTTTGGTTGAGGAGCTTTACTTTCACTAGCTTTTTTATATACTTCATCTATGGCATCTTGAACATTATCTGCTACTAACTTGGAATTTTCATTACTATATCCGACATTTATACTTGATATTATAGTTGCTGCGTATACTGTTGTTCCTGCTATTAAAAGTCCTATTATTATTCCTACTATTAATTTATAATTTCTCTTTATCATCCTAGATCACCTATTTTATTTATCTAAGATTATTATACCCCCCCCCGTTTATATTTTTGCAAGAAAAAATTACACCGAAGTGTAATCGTAAATTTTTTATTTAATTTTCCTTTTTTTTACAAACGGTATTTTAATTCTACAAAACTGCAGGGAATATAAAAAT
>CANRPE010000009.1 GCA_947632405.1 uncultured Bacilli bacterium
CCGTCCTATTGCGGACCTGTGAAACGCCGATATTTATGCAGTTCTTCTCCACATGTAACAAACTATGTACGGCATATGAAATGTCAAACCACCAGCATCCATTGATTTTGCAGATTGTGTACCATTCTTTTCACCTACAATACCTTGACCATAATACGGTGCATTATTCTGTTGCACAAAACCATATTGATTAGCTGAAATTTTTAATTTATCATAAGCCGTACCTCTACCAGTTTGGTTAGCAGTTTTAAAAGCAGAATTACTTGTATCAATTCCTACAGGTACCCTTCCGTGTTCCCCATGCGGACCAAGTGCCGGCCGAAGAGATACATACGAAATTTATCAGAAAGGAGGAAACTTCAAAATGGTAAAAACACATGAAATAGATCTTGATACTCCAGTATTTAAATCAATAGCTGAAGAACAAGATTACATTATATTAGAAGACAAAGAAAATAAGATAGACAAATTAGATTATATTTTATTCAAAGAAGTTGGTATAATTGAAGAACCAGCAACTGAAGAAACTGAAGTAGTAGATATGGAGCCTAAAAAAGAGCCACAAATTGGTTATACAGGTTTATATTTAATAGCTCAAATAAAATCAGTAATAAATAGCAAATACTTAAAAGAAAATTGCAAATTAATATTATTAAATAAACTACAATAGAAAAGGAGGAAATTGATATGGATTTTTCACAAGTTACAAATCATTTTGTATTGATAGTCATATTGGCATGTTTAGTAATAGGATATATTATAAAACATGCAAGTTTTCTTAAATGGATTAATAATAATGATATTCCAGTAATATTAGCAGTAGTAGGTTTAATACTAAATTTAATAGTTAGTGGATTATCAGTTGAATCTGCAGTTTATGGTGCAGTAATGGGATTAGCTTCAACAGGTTTACATCAAGCCTTCACGAAGTTTATAGAAAAAACTAATGAAGGAGGACAGTAATAATGGCAGGAGCTATATCAACTGTTATAGTTGCTATAATAGGTTTAATTGGTATAATCTACCAAAGCCGTTCTAGTAAAAAGATTGATGATAATAAAACAATACTAGAAAAAGTCGGTAAACAAATAGACGAATTACGTCAGGAAATGAAAGAAAATGACGAAAACATAAATAAAAAAGTAGATCAAATAACAATGGATATGTGTAAAAGATATTTAGTGTATCGATTGAGCGATCTTCAAAATGGAAAAGATGTACCTTTAACAGAGGAACAAAAAAGAATATTACATGAAACTAAGGCGGTATATAATGAACTTGGTGGAGATAGTTATGTCGATACCATGTTCGAGCGACTCGAAAAAAAGGATATTTTATAAATAATAAAAGAAAGGAGAATAAACTATGGAGGAAAATAATCAAAATCCAGAAGAAGTTTTAAAAGATGTAGAAATTACTCCAGAAATGGAAAATGAATTATCTAACAATAAAGAGGAAGGAGAATAATTATTATGAGCTTTTCAAATTTAGTTAGAAGTGTAGTCAGAGCAGCATCTGACAATTATACTCATGGAAGAGATGGATATAAAATATGTAAATTTACACCACATCATATGTCAGGTGTATTAACAGGAGAACAATGTGCTGCATTGTTTCAAAGAAGTTCTAGAGATGCCTCAGCAAATTATTGTATAGGTGTTGACGGAGGAATAGTAGGTTGTGTTGATGAAGAATATAGATCATGGTGTTCTAGTTCTAGATCAAATGACTGCCAAGCAATAACCGTAGAAGTATCAAATTCTTCATATGGAGGAAATTGGCCGATATCTGATGCATCATGGAATGCATTAGTTGCTTTAGCAGTTGATGTATGTAGAAGACATAATTTTAGATTAGTATATGATGGAACTCCAAATGGTAGTCTAACAAGACATAATATGTTTAGTAACACAGATTGTCCTGGTCCATATTTACAATCTAGATTTCAAGAATTATGTAATGTTGTAAATTCGCAATTAGATGGTGGTGTTGCACCTACTCCAATCCCAGCTCCATCAGTTGGAAGAAATGTTGGAGACGTTGTAACTATTAATGGAATATTTACTTCAAGTAATTCTAATGTTCAATTACATCCAGCAAGAAATTCTGGTAGAATAACAAAAATTATACCAGGAGCATTAAATCCATATCTATTAGATAATGGTGATTTAGGATGGATTAGAGAATCTTGTATAATTGGTGCTTCAAGTTCATCTCAATCTTCAGGTAGAAAATCAAATGAACAAATAGCTGCTGAAGTATGGGCTGGAAAATGGGGTGTAGGAGAAGACAGAAAAAATAGACTTAAAGCTGCAGGATATGATCCTAATATTATTCAAAATTTAGTTAATAAAGGTGTAGGAAAAAATGGAACAGTTACACCATCAAAATCAACTCAATCAAAATCAGCAATTGATGTAGCTAGAGAAATTTGGACTAAAGGTAATTGGGGAACTGGTGATGAAAGAAGAAGAAAAGTGGAAGCTGCTGGTTATAATTACTCAGAAGTTCAAAGATATGTAAATGAATTTGCATCAGGAAAAAGAAAATAATTCAAAATGGAAACATAAAAGAGGATTTGTTTATACATTTCCTCTTATTTTTCGATTTTTAGCAAAATTTTCAAAATTACTGAAAAAACGACCTCTGAGAATCGTTTTTAAGCCATTTATATTTTTAAGGAATATAACTTGTTTATAAAAGGGGTTAAATTGCTTATATTTGATTCTCGTACGTATACGGCGATTTGGCCATTTTTAGGGGTATTTTTGGTCCTATTTTGGCCTTTCGCGGCATAAACATACTGTATAATGAAGAAATATTAAAAGGAGTTGATTAATATGGATAAAAAATTAGTTATCGGAATTATATTAGGATGTATTATAGGAGTATTGGTGATGTTTATAGCACTTAATACTAGTACACATTCAGTTACAAAGATAAATAATAAAGTAGTGGAAGAAACTTACGAATATCCAGATTTAGTAATTAATAGAAAATAGGTTTAGCTAAATAAGCTATTCCTTTTCTTTTCGCTTAAAAAACATATTCTATAATGAGGAGATCACCCAGGTGGGTATAGCAGAGAACATTAGAAAGCCAAATTTATAAGACGTGGACGGCAGAGCTATCTTCAGATAGTAGGAACTCATATCACGCTCTCTTCATTTTTTCTCGGTAGATACATATACTATAATGAAGAAATAATAAGGAGGTATTTAAAATGATAAAAAAATTGATGATTGAATTCACAAAATTATGTATTCGATTCATGGAGTTACCATTAATAATTAGAATAATATTCTCACCATTATATGTATTAACAATGATAATTTATTCAATTATTTATTATGTTATATATTTTATATGTTCTATTAAATATGGTAAAAGTGAATGGAAGAAAATACATTATAATTATATCACAGAATATTACAAAGATTTTTTAAAAGATATGTAGGTCATTATTGGCCTATTTATTTTCGCGATAGATACATATACTATAATGAAGAAATAATAAGGAGGTATTTAAAATGAAGAAATTTTTAATGGGAGTTTTTGCAGCATTGGGTACAATCTTAGTAGGTAAAAATATTTACAGAAAAGGTTATAACGATGGTGTAGAAGGAATTAGAGATGACTTTGAATTAATTAAAACTGGAATGGATTATAAAAATTCAGAAGATGATAAAACATCTAAAACAACAAATAAGAAAGAGACAAAATAAGTCTCTTCTTTTTCTCTTCGCGGCATAAACATACTGTATAATGAAGAAATATTAAGGAGGTATTCAAATGAAGAATTTGAGAAAAAACGAAAGTGAAATAATGAAAGGATTAATTAAATTAACCAAATGTAAAACATTTAAGAATAAATTATATGCATTAGGATTAATATTATTAGGTATTATATCTGCAGTATTATTAGAAGGAGATATAACAGTATTAATATTTGTATCATTAATTGCAATACCATTATTCTTTAGTAAAGATAATTGGATAGTTTAAGGGAGCAATCCCTTTCATTTTTATTTTAAAAGAAAGGAGAATTCAAAATGGAAGAAAATATTAACTTAAGTTTAACAGTTGGAAAATATGAACAATATTTAGTTAGTGCTGATGATGTTAACATATTAGGACATAGCGGTATACATTATATTTATAAATTTCCTAATGGATATGGAGCATCTGTAGTAAAACAATATGGTTCAGTAGGATATTCTCAGGATTTATGGGAATTAGCTGTTATATTATTTGAATATGAAACTGACGTATTACAATTAGCAGATTATGTAATAGTTTATCCAGAACCAATATTACATGGACAAGATGTTTTAGGTAACTTATCTGAGAAAAATGTAATAAAAGTATTAGAACAAATATACAATCTATAATATTCGCGTTCATAACATACTGTATAATGAAAACATATTAGGAGGTATTTATATGATTAAAGTATTTGAAGATTTGTATGACAATTTTACAGATAAGGAGTATAATTTCACAGCATATAAAAGTAATGCTAATGAAATATTTGATATGATTAATAGGTCTACAACACATCATAGAATGTTTAATAAAAGTAAAGTTATTACTAATAATATAACATTTTATACATCAATTGAAGACAATAATATCATGTACAATATTAGTGTTAATTTAAAAAGAAGTGAATGGACAAAACTATTATCTTTATGCACAACACACAAATATCAATTAATTATTAAAGATGATAAAAACATTATGTGTTTTATAAAGAAAGAGACAAAATAAGTCTCTATTCTTTTTCGCGTTAAATACATATACTATAATGAAGAAATATTATAGGAGGTATTCATATGAAGAAACATTTATACATTTTAGGAGGTATTCCAAAGAGGATTGCAGAAGATTATAAAGATATGATTCGAGATGATATTATATTATTACAAGGTAATAATGAATATTGTGCAAGATTGTATTTAACAACTTTGCAAGCATTAAAAATAAGAATACAGATGTTTATATGTAATATGAAATTAAGTTGTAACAAATTCACGTTAACTCGTGGAGGAGGAAAGAGATTTAGAGTCAAATAGACTCTATTCTTTTTCTATTTATATTTTTAAATAAATTAGAAAGGAGAGTGAATACTATTGCTGTATTTTGCAATTTATCTATTAGGTATTATAATTGGTGTTATTATTACAGTTATACATTATAATTTTGAAAAAATTAATGGGGTAATTGTTGTAGATCATAAAACAGAACAATGTGTAATAAAAACATTAAGCCAAGATTTAACAGATATTAGGAAGAAACGAGCAGTATTTTATATAGACCACAATGGAAAGCTGCCGCGAGAAAATCATTCTCTATAATGAGAACATGAGTTCATTTATATTTTTTAGGAGGTATACGAGATGGAAAAAATTAAAGAAGCACTGTGGCAAAATTATGAAGAAGTGAACGATTTATTAGAAGGAATCGATGTTTCATCAAATGAGTTCAGAAATCTTACTGAAGAACGAGATAAAATTCGTAATGAATTAATCGAACTTGAACGACTTAATCAGGAAACTGATGTAAAAGTAACCCAGATTGAGTGTGAAAATGTTAGAGAAAAAATTCGTAACGGAATTAATATTCGGAACTTTTATTGTAAGTACGACTGTAACTGTATTTGCTATAACAAAGACATTCAAATTTGATCAAGTAGCAACTGTAACTAGCACATTGGGTCGAAATATTTTAAATAGCGTAGTACCTAAAATGGGTAAACGATAATATTCTCAGTATCAAGACAGTATATAAGAAAAATACTGTCTTATATTTCGCGTTAAATACATTGGCTATAATGAGAAGATATTAAGGAGGTAAATTAAAATGTTTCTATTTTTAGCATTATTATTAATTTTAGTATTACTTATAGCTTTTATATTGATAACAATATCAGTATTTGGAGCTGGATTTATAGTAGTATTTGGAGATGTAATAGTTTGTATTGCTATTATAGTATTTTTAATTAAGAAAATATTCTTTAAGAAAAAGAAGAATAAAAACAAATAAAACTAAAGGGTGAAGTATAGTAATTATACTTTGCTTTTTATTTTTATAGATATTTTAAAAGAAAGGAGAAGATATATTCATGAATAAAATGCAATATTTATTAAAGAAGTATTCACCATTTATTTTGACAACTTTGGGTGCTATAGGAACAGTTACGACTACAGTTTTAGCAGTTAAAGCAACACCAAAAGCTTTAAAACTAATTAATAATGAAGAAAATTCTAGAAATGAATATTTATCAAATATAGAAAAAGTCAAAATAGCTTGGAAACCATATATTCCAGCAATAATTAGTGAAATAGCAACTGTAACTTGTATTTATGGTGCACATTTTCTTAATCGTAAGAGTCAAGCATCTTTAATTTCTGCATATGCATTCTTAGATAATAGTTATAAGGAATATGTAGCTAAAACTAAAGAATTATATGGAAATGATGCTGATTCTAACATAAGAAAATCTATAGCAGACGATAAAAATAGTGAAAAACATTTATTAAAAGAAAATAATCAATTATTCTTTGATTATGAAACTTTGCGATATTTTGAAAGTACAATCAATAATGTTTTAAAAGCTGAAAATCAGTTAAATCAAGAGTTTGCAGCAAATGGATTAGTAACTTTAAATGATTTTTATAAACTTTTAGGACTAGATCCTGTTGATTTTGGTAATGAAATAGGATGGTATGATGAAGGCGAATATTATGAAATTGAATTTGAGCATCAAAAGATAACTATGGATGATGGATTAGAATGTCATAGTATAGACTTTATCACAGCACCTAATATGTTACCATTTGTATCGCGTTATTAACTATCCCTATAATGAAAGGAGGAATACGGATGAAAAAAATTAATTCAAAAAGTATTATTGGTCTAGCAGTAGCTGGTATAGCTGGTATAGTAGCTTTTATATCAAATATTCAAGATCAAAAGAAAGAAGAAAGAATTAACAATATGGAAGAACGTATTAAAACTTTAGAAGAAAATAATAAAGAGGCTGAATAAGCCTTTTAATTTTTTGAGAAAGGAGAATAAAATGAACACGAAATTAGCAAATTTGTTTAAATCAACAAGAAATTTTATTGGAAAACATAGTCCAGAAATTTTAACAGGAATTGGTATAACAGGTCTACTTACGACTACAGTTTTAGCAGTTAAAGCAACACCAAAAGCTTTATATTTGATTGAAAATGCAAAAGAAGATCAAAATAAAGATAAATTAAAACCTGTAGAAGTAATAAAAATAGCTTGGAAACCATATATTCCAGCAGGATTATTAGCAATAGCTAGTACATCATGTATAGTTGGAGCTAGTTCTATTAATTATAAAAGAAATACAGCTTTAGCAACAGCATATGCTATATCTGAAAGAACATTAGTAAGATATAGAGATAAAGTAATCGATACTTTAGGCGAAAGAAAAGAAAAAGAAATAAAAGAAAAAGTAGCACAAGAAGAAGTAAATCAAAATAGAAAACAGGATAATACAGTAATTATAACTTCAAAAGGAAATACTTTATGTATGGATTCATTCTCAGGAAGATATTTTAGATCAGATATTGATTCTATAAAAAAGGCTATAAATAAATTAAATAGAGAATTAACATATAATCAATATGTATCTTTGAATGAATTATATGGAGAAATTGGTTTAGATGATATTAAAAATGGTTCAATATTAGGTTGGAATTTAGATTCAGGACTTATAGAACCAGAATTTAGTACTTGTTTAGCAGATAATGATGAACCTTGTGTTGTTATTGATTATACTGTAGGACCAAGATATGATTTTGATAAATTAATGTAATTAAAATTCGCGTTATTTTCATACGCTATAATGAAGAAATAATAAATTTCTAAATATTAAATTTTTAAGGAGGTAGTCGTTATGTCAAAGACTAATGAAACAGAAAAATTAGAGAAAGAGGTTGTTGTTAACGAAACAGAAGAAAATACTGAGTTAACAGTTCCACAAGAAGGAGAAACTGGAGAGGTTAAAGAATCTAAACTTAAGAAAGCTGGAAAAATAGCTCTTAAGGTAGCAGCTTTAGCAGGAGCCGGAATCGTAGGATTTATATTAGGAACAAAAACTAGTAGTAAGAGTGAAGCAACAGAAGTTGAATATGAAGTTTCAGATGGACCAACAGACATCGAAGAAAATTAATTAGAATTATTATGTACTTAAGAGAATGGTATAGAAATATACTATTCTTTTTATTTTTTATGAAAGGAGAAGATTAAAAAATATGGAACAAGAGTATAAACCAAACTCTAATCGTTTTAAAGAAGAACAGAAAAAAGAAACAAATCAAAATGGACTTACTACTAATACAGAAAAAAGAAAAGTAGAAAAAGTTGTAACTGGTACTGTCAAAACAAAAAAGAAAAGTAAATTCGGACGTTTTATGGGAGACATAGTATCAGAAGATGCCAAAAATGTTAAATCATATGTTTTTGGAGAAGTATTGATACCAGCAATAAAAAAAGCTATATCTGATATAGTAACAGATGGTATTGATATTATTTTATATGGAGAGTCTAGAAGAGGTGGATCTAGAAGATCTACAGCTGATAGGGTATCATATAGAAATTATTACGATAGACCAAGAGCCGATAGAATGAATGAACGACAAGCTATAATGGCTGGAAGTTATTCATATGATGATATTATTTTGTCAAGTAGAGGAGAAGCTGAAGATGTATTAGCAAGAATGGATGAATTAATTGAAACATATGGATTAGTACGAGTTGCAGATTTATATGATTTAGTAGGTTTAACAGGAAATTATACTGATAATAAATATGGTTGGACAAATATTAGAAATGCTGATATTGTCAGAGTAAGAGACGGATATATGATCAAAATGCCACGTGCTATGCCTATAGATTAGAGGTGATTTTATTGGATACATCAGAATATTATAATACTAAATATTTTGGTTTTGATACTTTTTCAGAAGCTGATAGAATAAGAAAAGCAGCTTTTGAAGTATTAAAAGAACAGGGATATTTAACATTATATGATGTATATTGTTTAATATATAAACAAGAAGTAAATTATCCTGATATTTATAAAAGACATGGATGGTTTAAAATTGATATTTTGGAGATAACGGATGGAATAGATACCAGATATTATGATAATAAATCTTATAATTTTCATGTCTGGTTTCTAAGATTTCCGTTACCACAAAATATTGAAGATAGAATAAGATACAAAGAAAAGGAGAATGATTTTAAATGGAAACAAAAATATTTAACAAAATAACAAATGCTACTGGAAAAATTGGTTTAGTTCTGAAAAAACATAGTCCTGAAATATTCATGGTTGCTGGTGTTGTTGGTACTGTTGCTAGTACAGTATTGGCATGTAAAGCAACATTAAAAGTAAATGATATTTTAGAAGAAAAGAATGAAAATGTAGGAAAAATACATGAATGTCTTGATAGTGAGAATCCAAATTATACAGAAGAAGATGGTAAAAAAGATTTAACAATTGTTTATACACAAACAGGTGTAAAATTAATTAAATTATATGCCCCAGCAATAGCTTTAGGGACTTTATCTATAGCTAGTATTGTATCTGGTCATAAGATTCTTAAAAAAAGAAATATTGCTCTTGCAGCAGCTTATCAAGTTGTTGATAAAGGTTTTAAAGACTATAGAAAAAATGTAGTTGATAGATTCGGAAAAGATATTGATAGAGAATTAAGATATAATATTAAAGCTAAAGAAGTAGAAAAAACAGTTGTCGATAAAAATGGAAAAGAAAAGAAAGTTAAAGAAACAGTATTAGAAGTTGGTAATCCAAACGGATATATTAGTGAATATGCTAGATTCTTTGATGAATGGAATAGTGATGCACATACAAAAGATCCAGAATATAATTTAATGTTCTTAAGAAGACAACAAGATTATGCAAATGAAATGTTAAAAAGTAGAGGACATTTATTTCTTAATGAAGTTTATGATATGTTAGGAATACCAAGAACTAAAGCTGGACAGGTTGTTGGATGGATTTATGATGAAAAGAATCCAAAAGGAGATAACTATGTAGACTTCGGAATTTATAGACTTGATGGAGATGATATACACAATGAAAGAAAAATGGCTTTTGTAAACGGACAAGAAAGAAATATATTATTGGATTTCAATGTAGATGGTCCAATATATGAATTAATTTGAGGAGGTTTAGATAGTCCTCGTTCTGGGGATTATCTATATGATAGTTTAAATTTTAATGTATTTATATAAGGAGGTAAAAATACAATGAAAAAAGTATTTATATTTTTAGCTGGTGCTGCAGTAGGATCATTTGTTACTTGGAAACTAATTGATCATAAATATGCAGAATTGGCAAATAAAGAAATAGAATCAGTTGTTGATACGTTTAAAAAAGAGAAAGAAAAAATATTAGGAACAGTTGAATCTATTTATAATAGACATGAAACTTCACATATTACATCAACAGAAGATGCACAAAAGAAATTAGCACAAGATATTATTGATAATAATTCATATTCTGTAGGTGTTGATATGGCAGAGAACGAAAGTGTGCAAGTTGAAGAAACGGAATTTATAGATCAAAATCCGGACGATGAAGAATATGAAGATGAAGAACAAGAAGATGTTAGACCATTTCCATATGTTATAAAAGAAGATGAATATGGTGAATTTGGAAATGAAGAACAGACATTGATATTTTATGAAGATGGAATATTAGCAGATGAGGAAGAAGATGTTGTGACAGATCCTGAATCATTAATTGGTGATGCATTAGTTGAATTTGCTAATGATCCATTATTAGAAAGAGTATATGTAAGAAATGAACGTTTGGAAGTTGATTATATTATTCTTAAATCTGAGAAATCATATAAAGAAGTATATGGTGATGCTGGCATACCTAATGAGGAGGAATAATCGTGGTAAATTCATCACAAGATATAATTAATAAAGTACAAAATGAATATTTTGAATGGTTATATAATTATTGTTGTGAACATAAAATAAGTAATAACATATCATATAGAAAATTATTTATGGCTTTACATGATATAGATTTTGATTTCTATATAAGAAGCGATCTTAATAGAGCTGTTGATGGTAGAGATTTAAGATACAGATTTGTTAATACTAACCCACATATCATTAAATTAATTGGGCGAGAGGAAATATTAGAAATCTTGGATGAACCATGTAGTGTGTTAGAAATGATATTGGCATTAGCAATAAGATGTGAAGAAACAATTATGGACGATCCTAGATATGGTGATAGAACTAATCAATGGTTTTGGGGTATGTTAAAGAGTTTAGGTGTAAGTTATATGTCTGATGAACAATTTAACAGAGACAAATTAAATAAGATTGTATATGATTTTATGGAAAAACGTTACTCACCAGATGGAAAAGGAGGATTATTTTATGTTCCAGGTTGTAAACAAGACATGACAAATTTAGATATTTGGTCTCAGATGTTTTTATATTTAGAAAAATTTGATTATTAGAAAGGAGGATTATTTCATAATGATAGAACTTATATTAAAAGGACTAGTTATAAATTCTTCAAAAATTAATGAAGTTATTGATTATATTAATAAAATGAGTAAAAAACAATCTGTTCAAATTATATTGATATGGATTTCTGTATTAGCTATAACTGGCCAAGTAAGTAAAAATCAAAAGGATATAAAATTATTAAAAGAACAATTAAAAGAAAAAACAGAACCGGAAGGAGAATAGTTATGGTAGATTTTTTAATCATATCCGTACGTTCGACTAAAAAAGGTAGTGTTGATATTTATCCTAAATTTAAATTATATCCTAAATCACAAGATCTAATGATTAGAGGTGGTGATTTCTATGCTGTATGGATTGAAGAACTTGGACTATGGTCTACAAATGAAGATGATGCATTAAATATTATAGATAATGAATTAACAAAATATTACGATCAATATAAGATAGATCATCCAGACACAAATATAAATGTATTATATACATGGGATTCTAGTTCAGGTTCTATAGACCAATGGCATAAATATTGTCAGAAACAAAAAAGAGACTCATTTGAAATGTTAGATGAAACATTGATATTTTCAAATAGTGAAACTAATAAGAAAGATTATGCTAGTAAAAAATTAAATTATCCTCTAGAAAGAGGAAATACAGATGCATGGGATAAACTTATATCTACATTATATGATGAAGAAAATAGACATAAAATAGAATGGGCTATTGGTTCAATTGTAACTGGTGATTCTAAATATATTCAAAAATTTGAAGTATTTTATGGTGCAGCAGGTACAGGTAAATCAACAATATTAAATGTTATACAAGACTTATTTGAAGGTTATTATTGTGTATTTGATGCAAAAGCATTAGGCAATGGTAGTAATTCATTTGCTTTAGAACCATTTAAATGTAATCCTTTAGTAGCAATACAACATGATGGTGATTTATCTAAAATAGAGGATAATACTAGATTAAATAGTTTAGTATCACATGAATTAATGACTGTAAATGAAAAGTTTAAGTCAACTTATGCAAGTAGATTTAAATGTTTCTTATTTATGGGAACTAATAAACCAGTAAAAATAACTGATGCAAAATCAGGTTTAATAAGAAGATTAATTGATGTTACTCCATCTGGAAATAAAATACCAGTTATGGAATATCGAAGGTTAACTAAACAAGTTAAATTTGAATTAGGACCAATAGCATGGCATTGTAAAGAAGTTTATGAAGAAGATCCACAATATTATGATGATTATATTCCTTATTCTATGATGGGAGCTTCTAATGATTTTTATAACTTTGTATTTGATGCATACCATGTATTTAGAGCTAATGATGGAATTACTTTAAAACAAGCTTGGGAAATGTACAAGAACTATTGTGATGATACAAAAGTTCCTTATCCAGTATCTCAAAGAGTATTTAAAGAAGAATTAAAAAATTATTTTCATGAATATAACGAACGATATAGTTTAGAAGATGGAACTAGAGCTAGAAGTTTTTATAGCGGTTTTAAAACTGATATTTTTGATTTAGAGAAACCTGAAAAAAAGCCGGAGGAAAAAAATCCAAAAAACAATTTAATAGATTTTAAAAAACAAGAATCTATATTTGATAAAGAATGTGCTGATTGCCTAGCTCAATATGCTACAACAAAAGAAACACCAAGTAAAAAGTGGGATAATGTTAAGACTACTTTAAAAAAAATAGATACATCGAAAGTACATTATGTAAAGATACCTGAAAATCATATTGTTATTGATTTTGATATAAAAGATGAAAATGGTAAAAAATCATTTGAGAAAAATCTACAAGAAGCTAGTAAATGGCCAGCTACATACGCTGAATTATCTAAATCTGGTGCTGGAATACATTTACATTATATTTATACCGGAGATCCTACTAAATTAAGTAGAGTATATGCGGACAGTATTGAGATAAAGGTATTTACTGGTAAGAGTTCACTTAGAAGGAGGTTAACTAAGTGTAATAATTTACCTATTAAAACAATCAGTTCTGGACTACCAATGAAAGGAGAAAAGAAAATGGTAAGCGATAATGTTATAAAAAGCGAAATAGGTATTCGAAAGATGATTAAAAGAAACATGGAAAAAGAATTTCATCCAGGAACGAAACCTAGTGTAGATTTTATATATAAGATCTTAGAAGACGCTTACGAACGAGGATTAAAATACGATGTATCAGATATGAAAAATGATATTTACGCTTTTGCTATGAATAGCACAAATCAAGCAGAATATTGTGTTAAATTAGTTGGTCAAATGCATTTTAAATCTGATGATCCATCAGAACCAATTGATAGTAAAAAATCTGATATTGTATTTTATGATATTGAAGTATTTCCTAATTTATTATTAGTAAATTGGAAATTAAGAGGTGAAGGAAATAAAATAGTAAGAATGATTAATCCATCACCAACAGATATTGAGGAATTATTAAAATATAGATTAGTTGGATTTAACTGTAGAAGATATGATAATCATTTAATTTATGCTAGATTATTAGGATATTCTAATGAACAGATATTTAATTTATCTCAAAGAATAGTTGACGGAGACAAAAATGCTTTCTTTAGTGAAGCATATAATTTAAGTTATACTGATATTTATGATTTTGCTTCAGCAGGTAATAAAAAATCTCTTAAAAAACTAGAAATTGAGATGGGTATACATCACCAAGAATTAGGACTACCTTGGGATAAACCTGTTCCTGAAGAATTATGGACAAAAGTTGCAGAATATTGTGATAATGATGTTATTGCAACAGAAGCAGCATGGGATTATTTGGCAGCAGATTGGACAGCAAGAGAAATTCTAGCAGATTTAGCAGGAATGACAGTTAATGATACAACTAATACTTTAACAACTAGAATTATATTTGGAAATGAAAGAAAACCACAATCACAATTTTGTTATCGTAACTTAGCAGAACCAGTTACTGAATTACCGGGAGATGTAGTTAAATTCTTAAAGAAAGCATGTCCTGAAATGATGAAACAAAAACATGGCGATGCTAAAAGTTTACTTCCATATTTTCCTGGTTATAAATTTGAAGGTGGTAAATCTATTTATAGAGGGGAGGAAGTAGGTGAAGGCGGATATGTTTATGCTGAGCCTGGTATTCATTATAATGTTGCTTTGTTGGATGTTGCTAGTATGCATCCCCACAGTGATATTGCTGAGTGTTTATTTGGTCCAGATTATACTCAAAGATTTGCAGATATTGTTGAAGGAAGGGTATTTATTAAGCATGAAGATTGGGAAAATGTTAATAAAATATTAGACGGAAAGCTTACTCCATATGTTCAAAAAGTAATAGATGGAGAATTAACTTCTAAACAATTAGCAAACGCATTAAAAACAGCAATAAATTCTGTTTATGGTTTAACTGCAGCAAATTTTGATAATCCGTTTAGAGATATTAGGAATAAAGATAATATAGTCGCAAAAAGAGGAGCTTTGTTCATGATAGACCTTAAACATGAGGTGCAGAAAAAGGGTTTCACTGTAGCTCATATCAAAACTGACTCTATTAAGATTCCTAATGCTACACCAGAGATTATAAAATTTGTTATGGATTTTGGTAAAAAGTATGGTTATACTTTTGAACATGAGGCTACATACGACAGAATGTGTTTAGTTAATGATGCAGTTTATGTTTGTAAGTATGATGATGGACATTGGGATGCAACTGGAACACAATTTCAAATTCCTTATGTATTTAAGACATTATTTAGTAAAGAACCAATTAAATTTGAAGATATGTGTGAAACTAAATCAGTAACTACAAATTTATATTTGGATATGAATGAACATTTACCTGATGTTAGTGAATTTGAAAAAGAATTAACAAAGTTAGAACAGCAATTTAAGAAAGAAATGATATCAGAAGCTGAATATAATACTTTGAAAACTCAATTAATGCTAGAAATAGATAGAGGACATGATTATAAATTTATTGGAAAAGTTGGTAATTTCTGTCCTATATTACCTGGTAAAGGAGGAGGTTTATTAGTACGAGAAAAAGATGGTAAATATTATGCAGCAACCGGTTCTAAAGGTTATAGATGGTTAGAATCAGAAATAGTTAGAGGTACTAATGAACAATATATTGATAAAAGTTATTATAATAATTTAGTTGACGATGCAATTGATACAATTTCTAAATATGGTGATTTTGAAATGTTTGTTACAGATAATTCATATTCCTGACAGAATGGAATTAACAATTGATGGAACTAGAGAACCATATCCACCTTGTGGCGATTATAAGTACGAAACTTGCTTTGATTGCCCAAAGTTTGATATGGATGAATGTAAGATAGGTTATAACTTATCTAGATATATTATCCATGGTAAAAATTAAAAGAAAGGAATGATATTTATGAAAATCGATTTTGTAAGAGGAGTATTGCAAATAGAAGATGCAAGAATTATTTATAGAAACTTTGCAGGTATAGGAAGTAAATATAATAGAGAAGGAGATAGAAACTTTGCTGTTATAATTCCTAATGAAGAAATAAAAGATAAATTATTAGATGAGGGTTGGACAGTTAAAATAAAACCACCTAGAGATGAAGATGAACAACCATTTATGTATCTACCAGTTAAAGTTAAATTTAATAGTAGAGGACCTAATGCATATGTTGTTTCTGGAAATAATGTTACAAGATTAAAAGAAGATACTATATCTATGTTAGACGAAATTGATATCGCTAGTGTAGATATGGATTTAAGACCTTATGATTGGGAAGTAAATGGAAAACAAGGACGTTCTGCATATTTACAAGCTATTAAAGTAGTACAAAATATTGACAGATTTGGTGCGGAATTTACAGCTAGCGAAATACCATTCTAATCGCGATAATTTCAAATCCTATAATGAAGGAGGAATCGTTATGGGTAAAATTAAAGAAAAGATCAGTAATTTCTATCAAAATCATAAAAAAGGATTCACAACTGGATGTATAATAGTCGGAACTTTGCCATTAGCAGCACTTTTAGGAGTGTCTACTTACGGAATAGTTAAAGATAAAAAACAAAAAAAGTTAAGTGAATCTTGCAATGAAGATGATACAGATTATGGAAGAGATTGTTTAATGCAATTTGTAACAGATGATGAAGATCATGAAGTATTAGGAGCAGTACCTTGCACAGAATTATTTGCTAAAGAGTCAATAGAGGATTATAATAATTTTCTAAAGACTAAATAGTGAAAGATCTAGCAAGGTCTTTCCTTTTTATATTTTTATTCAGTAGGTGATTATATTGAATTTTAAAGAATTTGCCAAATGGTGTAATGTTAGATCAGCTGATGGTTGTTGGGGTTCAACCGAAGCTTATATTTGTTGTACTATATGTCGGAAATATATATTGTAAACCATTTATATTACGAAATTATTATTGGAAACAATATTCGCCATTTATTGTCAAACATATTATTACCCCAACTATTAAAAAAATATCTGAAATAAAAGGATATGATTATTTATATTCTTTTGAAAAGAAATTGTTAAGTAGAAAGGAGGATAAATATGCCAGACAACAATGAAAATGAATTAACAGAAGAAGATTTAAAAGATGAAAATCTTCATGATAAAGCTAGATCTTATAATTTGAGTCCTGAAAAGGAAGAAATTGTTAAATTAATAAGATGGGCTTTCTCAGAAATGTATACTTGTTTTGATACTTTATTAGAATCAAATAGAGAAAGTTCTTTAGCTTATACAAAATTAGAAGAAGCTCAAATGTGGGCTATAAAATCAGTTACACATAATAATTATACAAAAACAATGGACGACATTCAAGAATTTAAAAAATAGAAAGGTTAAAAGGTGATAAAAATGGGAAATGGTAATGACGAATTAATTAAGGATTTAAAAGATACTGTAGATTTAATGAATAGTGGAGACTATCAAGATAGATTTAAAGCTGAATATTTTCAAACAAAAATAAGATTAGAAAAATTGCATAATATGTTAATAAAAATGGATGCTGGAACTTTAGACTTTACTCCAAATAGTCCAAAAAATGTATTACAAATGCAAGAAAATTATATGAGACAATATTTAAATCAGCTTGAAGTAAGAGCTCAATACGAACATATTGAATTAAATTAGTTTATATTTTTAGAAAGGAGAATAAACTATGTTCAAAAGTAGAAAATACAGACAATTAGAAAAGAATTATGAAAGATTAATAGAACAATGTGAAGATTTATCTTTTAAATTAGATAACGAAAGATCGAATAGTAAAGAATTACAAGCATCAAATACTAAAAGAATACAAGATTTAGAAAGACAACAATCTATAGTAGTTGATACCAATCAAAAATTAATAGACTGGATATTTAAGATGATTGAAAAAGTAGGAGTTTATGAAGTTAATAGTAGTCAAAGAATAACAATACCTATGTATAAACCAGATGGTATTAAGGCTGCTTATAACGATAATATTAGACCTATAAATCCAGGATATTTGCGTCAAGAAGAAATAATAATACCTGAAATAAGATTTGTAAAAATGAGTTAGAAAGGAGAGTAAACATGAGTCAAAAATATGATGAATATTTAAAAGAACATATAACTAATGTAGTTAAAGCATTTAACTGGTTCAAAGAATACATGCCAACTTTATTTTTAGATGAAAATGATATGAATGAAATTGAGCATCAAATAACAACATCTCATGATAAATCTAAATTTACACAAGAAGAATACGAAGCTTATGATAAATATTTCTATGGAGGAAATAAAAGCTATGATGTTATAAGAAACTTTAATAATGCTTGGTTACATCACATTCATAATAATCCACATCATTGGCAACATTGGGTTCTTCTTAACGATGAACCAGATGAAGGAGAAATATTCCTTGAAATGCCAGATAATTATATTATTGAGATGATATGTGATTGGTGGAGTTTTTCTTGGAAAAAAGGAGATCTTACTGAAATATTTAGTTGGTATAATGAAAGAAAAGATTATATTAAATTAGGACCTGATACTAGAGAAAAAGTAGAAGGTATATTAGAATCTATGAAGAAGATATTCAACGATAAACTTATTGTTGTAAAAAAATAAAGGAAAGTGAATAAAATGAGCAAAGAATTTCTATACGACTATCAAAAAGATGCAGTCAATCGAATGAAAAATGGTTGTATATTAAATGGTGGAGTCGGTTCTGGTAAATCTAGGACTGCACTCTATTATTATTTTAAAGAACAAGGTGGTAGTATAGATCCAGATTTTATACCTATGAAACCTTTTCCTAAAGATTTATATATTATAACAACAGCTAGAAAAAGAGATACTTTAGAATGGGAAGGAGAATTAGGAGCTTTCTTAATGTCTACAGACGATAAACAGAAAAAAAGATATGGTAATAAAATAATTATAGACAGTTGGAATAATATTAAAAAATATTCTGATATAAAAGACTCATTCTTTATATTTGATGAACAAAGAGTAATAGGATATGGTGCTTGGACAAAAGCTTTCTTAAAAATTGCTAAATCAAATAATTGGATATTATTAAGTGCAACTCCTGGTGATACATGGTCTGATTATATTCCTGTGTTTATAGCAAATGGTTTCTATAAAAATAAAACAGAATTTGTTAGAGAACACATTATATATTCTAGATATACAAAATATCCAAAAATTGATAGATATTTAAATACTGGAAGATTAATAAGATTAAGAGATAGAATATTAATAAATATGGATTTTGAAAGAAAGACTACTCCACACCATATTGATATTTATACTGGTTATGATAAAATAATATATAAGAATGTTTTAAAAAATAGATGGGACCCATATAAAGACGAGCCAATTGAACAGGCTAGTAGTTTATGTTATATTTTGAGAAGAATAGTTAATGAGTCAGAAGACAGAGTAGTATCACTGTTAGAAATACTTGAAAAATGTCCTCGAGCTATTATATTTTACAATTTCGATTATGAATTAGATATACTAATGAATTTAAATTTACCAGATAATAGAGAAGTACGTCAGTGGAATGGACATAAACATCAACCTATACCTAATACTGATAAATGGTTATATTTAGTTCAGTACAATGCTGGTGCTGAAGGATGGAATTGTATTAAGACAGATACAATTATATTTTTTAGTCAAAATTATTCATATAAAATTATGGAACAATCATCTGGCAGAATAGATAGATTAAATACTCCTTATAAAGATTTATATTATTACCACTTAAAAAGTAGAAGCGGAATAGATCTGGCTATATCAAAAGCCTTAACTGAAAAAAGAAATTTTAATGAATCTAGATGGGTTAGTTGGTAACCTTATTATACTAGAGAAAAGGAGTAAAAAATGAATAAAAATGAATTTTATAAATGTATGCAGTTGCATAAAATGTTAAAAAATAGAATAAAAGGTGGAATATTTATAGGTATTAATAATCGGAACAATGGCTGTTAATATTAATGCAGGAAGAGGTATAAGATATTATAGAAATATTAATGATATTCCATATAGAATTGATTTTGAAAAAATGGTTGATGAAATTGTTTATGATTATAAGAAATTTCTAATTAATAAATTTTTTAATAACGGAGGTGAAAGTTTATGCCTAGGATTAAGTTAATAGATTGTATTAAAATAGGTTTTGGTTTCTTTATTGGATATGAAGTAGCTAAGAATTTAAATGAAATTGCTGGCGAAACATATCAAATATTAAAGAAAAGAGTAAAACAAGGTTATGTAGAATAATTTATATTTTTTATTAGGAGGTCCCAATTATGGAAAATAGAGAACAATTTGTAGATTTTGATAAGTTTTGTAATAAATGTGAATACCAAAAAGTTGATCAGGCAAAAGATCCTTGTCATGAATGTTTAGAAAATCCAGTAAACACTTATACTAATAGACCAATTAACTATAAAAAGAAAGAAGTTACTGAGAAAAAAGTTAAGAAAACATATAAAAATATTAAAAATATTAAAAAATAGGAGGAACATATCATGACAAAAGAAGAATTATTTAATGAGAATATTGCTATAGCTTATAAATTAGCTAGTAGTTATAAAATTAATTATCAAGAAGAATATGAAGATATTTGTCAAATAGCTCTAGAAGAGTTATGGAAATGTTGTTTAAATTATGATGGAATTCATTCTTTAACGACTTATGCTTATTATTGTATACCAAGAAAAATAAATTATTACTTACGTAGTGTTAAAAAACATAAAGAAAAAGATATATCTATTAATATGCCAATAGGATATTCAGAAAAAACTCAGATATATTTAGAAGATACTATACCGTCTGATATTGATATAGAAACTGAAGTATTAGATGGTATGGATTTGGATATTATTAAAGAAATGGTAGAAAAATTATATATACCAGATTATATGAAAAAAATGTTTTATTTATATTTGAATGGAAAAACTCAATATGATATAGCTAAAGAATTTAATTGTACTCAACCATCTGTTTCAAGAATTATAAGTAAAGCAAAATTAAAATTAAGATATATGTATAATAATCTTTTAAAAGGAGGAGCTTATGCCTAATGATAATCCAATAAAAGAGTCTTTGACTTTAAAAGAATATGCACTAAAAATATATAAAGATTTAAAAAGAAAATTTAAAAAGAATAAAGAACCAGAAACTGTGTTTATTTGTACAGATATAATAAATAGTTTTAGTAAATTCGGTGTATCTGCTCAAGAAGCAGTATCATCTATGCAACAATTTGCACATGCTTATGGTAAAAATATTGAATATTATGATGAAAAAGAAAGGTGAAATAAAAATGGAAAATACAGATAATAAATATCAAAAATCAGAAAATAGAAATATATTTACAAGAGAGGAAATGTTACAACAAATAAAAGATTGTGGTGAATCAATAATAAAAAATGCTGAAGGAATTTTAGGAGATGAAAAATATTTCTTAAATACTACTGTTATGTTTACTATAAACAGAGATAGAAATATGTTGCCTAAAATAGATGTAAGAAGAGATTTTATACCAGAACAACAAATAGATAGAATTGTTAATGAAAATAAGGAGGAAAAGAAAGATGAGTAAATATATTCAAATTTGTGTAAAACAACAAAAAGAAGAAGGAGTTAATAATGAGCAAGACGAATTAACTTTCTTAGAACCTGAAAAATATGGACCAATTTGTCCAGATCATATAGTATCAAATGAAGAATTTACAGATGCATTAGATATTATTGCAGCAGTAATGATTCAACAACAATTTAATAATAGTATAGCTAATGTTGATGATAAATTAGCAAGTATGACAGTTCAATATCCGGACGAACCTGTAGATATGACTATGGAACAAATTGAACAAATAGTTGGCAGAAAAATAAGATTAGTTTCAGGTCCAGATAATAAACCAATAGAAAATTAGTTTATATTTTTAGAAAGGAGAATAAACTATGTCTAAAAAGATATTGGACATCAAAATAATACATCCAAGATTAATTTCTTTGGATAATTATGGTAATGAAGATTATCAATCAATATTATCTAGTCTTGATAAATATGATAATATTTATGATAAATTAGATTGTGATAAAAAGATAACTAACGATGATTTAACTAGAGCTTTAACTGTTATATTAAAGAAATTTAAGCAAGACAATATTAAAAGAATAGGTGTAGATTTAGATATATTTGAAACTGATATGATTAGAGCAAAAAATAATGATGTAGATAATATATTGCAAGAACATACTATTATGAAAAAATTTATTATAGATAATAATCTTTGGGAAAAACTTATTAACAGTGATGAATTTTTAGAATATTTAAGAAAGGATTATAATGGTAAATAAAAATGAGTTTATATAATCAAATAGCAGGTGTAAATAAGGATGCGCCTATATTATTAGGAGTACTAGGTTACAACATGAAAGCTTTTGAAAGATTCAGAGATATTCATTTGAATGCTGATGGCACAAGAATAATAGTATTAACTAGATGCGGTGGAGATAATAGACCATCACATCTAAGAATGTTTGAAATGGTGTCACATCATCCATATTATATAAAAGATTATGATGATAGTTATGATAGTACTTATGCATATATTGAGTTTTCAATACCTGAAAAATACAAAGATATGTGTAAAAGTATATCTACTGGAAAAGATCCAAAATCTATTAAAGAAATTTTTGATGAAGAAATAGCAAACATGGATAAACCTGGTACAGACGCTTATAATAGAGCCATGAATATAGCAAAACAAATTGAAGATGCTATAAATGGTAAAAATTCAAGTGGTAATATAATAATTGGTATGTAAAGGAGAGATACGAAATGTACAGAATTTATGAATTTAAATGTGCATATGATGGAAAAATCTATAATGTAAAATCTTTAGATTTACAAAATAGAAAAATTAATTTAAATGGAGCTGATATAATAGATTTTAAGGATGGAACTTTGATTCAATGGACAGGACAGCATGACATACATAATCAAAAAATATATGATGGGGATATTTTAACATTTGTATATAAATTAAAAAGATATACAGTTATAGTGTATTATAATCCTAAAGACTGTGAATATTATACGAGATCAGAAGCAGCATATTTTGATGCTGAACCTTTAGGAGATTTATTTATTGGTAACTCTAATTATTTAGTAAAAAGTTTAGAGAGAATAGGTAATATATTTTCAAATAAAGGAAGTGATTTATATTTTGAATATTCAAAACGAACCAAATAAAATACCTATTGATTTAAACAAATTGATAGGTGATGCTAAATTTTTGACAGATGGACTGTCTAAAGCAGCACCAGACCTAATACGGTCCAATAAATAATTTATTAGTAACTATGTTAAATGCTATGCAAACTTTAATTAATACTAATAATGATTTACTAGATAAGTTAAATAACTTACAAAATGATTATAATTCTTTAGATGAATTATATCAAAGAAAAGAAAAACTTTTGCAAGAGTATCAGAGAAATAATAATTATAATAAAAATTACAATAAACGTTATAATAATTATAAAAATAGAAATAAAAAGAATTATAAAAAATAAAATCTATTATTAAGGTTCCTAAATTATATTTAGAAGGAGGTGTACATACGTGAAAATCACAATAAACGGAAAGAAATATTATGCTACAAAAGAAAAAGACTTAAATTACTTCTTCGTTTATAAAGACATTCTTCATTATATTTTAGGTATACCTAGTGCAGCACTTACAATATATTATAATGATTATCAAAGAAAAGTGCAACAATAAATTTATATTTATAGGAGGTATTTCAAATGGATGATTCACCAGAAAAAGAAAATCCAAGAATTAAAGAATTAGAAGCGGAAGTTCATAATTTAAAAGAACAGCTTCAAAGTTATATTCCAAGAAGACGAGTACGTAGAGTCTTTAAACAATTGAAGAAAGTTTTAGAGCAAGATATACCATTAGATGATAATAAGTATCTTGATGTTTTAAAGAAATTTATTAAAGAAATTGAAGTTAATGGTAAAGTAGAAGCAGGACAAGATATTAAAGAAGCTATAGAATATGTTTTATCTAGATATGAAATTCAAGAAGAATTAGAATCTGATTTAGCAAAAAATGCCATAATATATGAAGATATTGAATCTAGAGTAAATGTAGGTAAAGCTTTATTGAATAAAGATGGTAAAGTTGATCCAAATATTATGCTAACAAAACATATTTTAGAACCAAAACAATATGTAGGAGGTACAAAAGATGGAAGAACAGAACAAAATAACTAATATACCATATATTAAAGATGAAGAAATCAAAGCTTATGCTGTATTATGTGGAATATTAGAACATAAAGATGATAAAAATGATGATATTTTCAAAGAATACAATATTTCTCATGAACGTTTGGAGCAATTGCAACCATTAGTTAATATGATAAAACGTTTATCTACAATGATTGATATTATGGCTCCAAAATTAACTGCTCCAATAATGGATACAGAAGGGGTTATCAAATATTATGTGGCAGAAGCTGAAAAAATAATGCAACATGAAGAAGATGTTTGTACTCCAGAGTATTGGAGAATGAGATTAGATTATGAACAAAGACATAAAAATGATTAAAGGAGGATTATATTTATGTATGAAATAACTATGCTAAATGAAAATGGTGAAAAGTTTTCAAAAACATTTACTAGTGAGTATCAATACAATAAATTCCTACAAAAAGTTAAAAGAAGTAAAAAATTAACACTACTTTCTTATGGTAGAATATATTAGGAGGTGATATTTTATGAAAGTAATGATTAGTTTACCTATGAATGGAAAAACAGATGATGAAATATACACTGAAACTAAGAAAATAACAGATAAATTAAATGAATTACACATTGAAGTAGTAGCTAGTAATTTCAAACAAGACCCACCAGATACTTGCCAACATCCACCATTATTCTATATGGCTAAATCTATTGATATGATATCAAAAGTTGATGCTGTATTCTTTCATAAAGATTGGAGATATGGTAGAGGATGTAGAATTGAAAGAGAAATCTGTAGAGTTTATGGAGTAAAAATATTAGATTGGAACTTTGCCTTCGAAGAAGAAGAGAACATACGTTATAAAAACAATACTAGATTATATTCAGATAATAAAGAAGTTGCTACTATAGAAGATGATGGAAGTGTTATATTTAGATCACCTAATTCTCCTTCATTAAATAGAGAAGCACAAATGACACAAATAAAAGAAAAGATTAAAAGATTTCCAGAAGATGTAAGAAAAAATTTAGATAATAATCATGTTCCACACATTGATTAGGAAGGAGCCACAAATGAGTTTTTGTAAACCTGATGACTGGGACTCATGCCGTGTTGAAAAAATGCGGCTGTTTCCGGTTGTCATTTTGATAATGATGAAAATAGATTTAAAACAAGTATAAAAGAAGAATTAAAATCTGAAAAAATCTCAGTATTCAAAAAATGTAATACAGATCAATTTAGACCAGAAGATTTAGATTTAAAAAAACATGATGATATATTAGATCCAGCAATGTATATGAGATTTGCTATGATGGATTTAAAAAATAATGAATATTTTGATAAAAATTCAGAACATATTAAAGATATTGATTTTAATCATTGTTTAAGATGTCGGAAAAAATACACCATTATATTGTGAGCAATGTTTTCAAGACGTTGTAGCTAAATTAGCAGCTAAGGATAAAGATGGAGATTATATTTTGAAAAGAGATGTATTAAAAATAATAGAAAGAGTTTATAATATTATACAAGATCCTACAGTAATAAATCCAACTGAAAAATTAATGATGATATCTAAATATCTATACGATGAATACTTCTTTAGATTAAAAGGTGGTGAAGATGACAAATGTTGCAAATAATTTGTATAGCGGCCATATGGATTTGTGCAATTATATCTCATTTCATACCAGCAGCCTTTCATTATATTTTTGGATACGTAGTTCGGTACAATAATAACATTAGTTATATGTTTAAATGATAAGGAAGATTAGAAAGGAGAGTAAACATGCTTTATATTTTCTTAGATATTGATGGTGTATTAAATAATTATAATCACTATAATAAACAACATAAAAAATATCGGAGGTAGGTTCTTCTGCCAAAATATGCCATTTAATCCAAAAAGTCTAAAAAATCTTAGGAAACTAATTGATAAGACTGATGGAAGAATTGTTTTAACGAGCAGTTGGAGATTAAGTCATGATTGTATGACAGTTCTTGAAGCAAGGCTGGCTGAGTACGGTATGAAAATATTTGATAAGACAGCTAAAATTTACGAATCAAAAAATCCCAGGGGTAAAGAAATTTGGGAATGGATTGATATGTTTAATACTAAATGTCATATGGAAAAAGATGGAAAAATAAAAGAAGTTCCTATACATTTAAAAGATATTTTAATTATAGATGATGAAATTTATGATATAGATAAATATTTTAATGATTTCTATATTATTAAATGCGATCCTAGAAAAGGATTTAACAAAAGTAAATATTGGGAAGCATTAGACAAATACAAAGAAAATTTAAAAAATGATCAAGAATTTGTTATAGATACAATTAATAATGTTCCTATAAAATATTAGAAAGGAGATATTTATGGCTAATAGTGATAAGTTATTAATAAGTATTGAACCAGATATGGATGGTTATAGTAAAGAAGAAGTTTATGAAAACACTATAACTGTTGGTGAGTTGAAAAATATTTTAAAAAAGTATTCAGATGATGCCAAAATTTGTTTAAATCTAGCAGATGGATATTATTATGCTAGTATGAACGATAATTGTATTGACACAATGATTATAAAATAATTCAAAAGAAAGAAGGTTATATTATGATTATTGAAAAATATTATAATAATAACGGTAAAACTATTTATGAATGTGACAGATGCAAAAAAGTAATAGATACTTCTAAGGAAAACCGCATACGTGTACATACTCAAATATCTCAAAACAGTAAATACAAAAATTTAAATAGTTGGGATTTTTGTGAAAGATGTTATGCAGCTTTAAAAAGAGGTATCGAAAGAGGAGTCGTGAAGAAATAATGGAATTTGTAAGTTTAGACAATGATCCTAGACCACATATTCTGTATAGACCATATATTTATAGTAAAGTATATGATTTCTCTAAATTTTATTTAATTTTAGAAAAAGATAGATACAAAGTAGTCTGGAAAACAGATGAACAACTTAAATTAGAAAGGGATGGTATTATGCGTGACCCAGAACGTATACAGCCGTTTGTAGATAAACTAGGAACTCTTTGGAAAAATAATTGCCCAGACTGGAGATTTGGTCAATTGATTGAAAATGTATTTACAAGTATACCTTATAATATTTGGATGCTTGAAGATGATCATATGATTGAAGAATTTGAGAATTTCTTTAAAGAAGAGCAAAGAAAATTAAAAAAGGGAGGTAAAAAACATGGACAAAAAAGAGGACAGGGTAAAAAATAGCCCTGATACGCACGAGAATCAATTTAGAGACAAACAAATAAATAACTATACATATGATATGCGTAAGCACAAAGAACTAACAAAACAAGAAATAGGTCTTATATATAAATTAGGATGGACATTAATATGGTTTACATTTTTAGGATTTGTATCTGTATGGTTTAATACTATGACTGTATTATGGTTATTAATATTATGGTTTTTAGGATTATTTATTTAAAAGGTGGTGTATTTTTAATGTGGATGTTATGGTTTATCTTTTGGGTATTCATTTCTGGTATATTTATAGAAATGGGAAAAGATTTATATAAAACATTTAAAAAATATTTATTAGAAAGGTTTGGTGACAGATAATGAGTGTTGCTAAAAGATGTAATAGATGTCATAAGTTTTTTGACTTATATCCATATAGTAATGGTGCTAATGGAAATAATAGAGAATGTGTTAATGGTATAACTGTTGCTAGTATATCTGATGAACAAAAATTTTATAATGTAGAATTATTAGATTTATGTCCTGAATGTTTACATGGATTAAAAGTATGGCTAGATACGTATTTAGATAATCCTGATGATAGTTATATTAAAACCAAATTAAATATTGAGACTGAAGGTAAATGTGATGAAATAGAAATTGAAATAAATCATCTAAATATGAAAAATGATAAAAAGGAGGATACAAAAGATGTTCACAAATGATAATAGAAAACAAACATTAGTTTTTGATTTTGATGGAGTTATTCATAGATATTCAAAAGGTTGGCAAGGAGGAGAAATATATGATCCACCTACTGATGGTGTTATAAATTTATTGAAAACTCTAAAACCTCTATATAAAATAGTTATAATTAGTACAAGATGTATTGATGCTTCTCAAAGAAAGAAAATGATGGCTTGGTTAAAACAATATAATGTTCCCTATGATGAAATTAGTGCCGAGAAAGTTCCTGCATTGGCTTATATAGATGATCGTGCAATTAATTTTGACGGTGATTGTGATAAAGTGTTCAGACGAATTATGGAATTTAAACCTTGGACTGCTAAATTTGAAGAAGATGGAAGGTGATATTATGCCTGATGAAGATGTATATATTTTAGATAAATGGGCTACGTTAAAAAAGTGGTTAAAAAATTATAAGGCAAAATATTATAGAAAAAATAGTAGATATTGTGTTGCAATTTCAGTTGATGATTTGATAGAAAAAATGGAGGAAATTGACAAAAATTTTGCTAAAAATTAATAAAATTTTACTACAAAAATGTTGTATTTTTTCTGGCCACTTTTGTAAAAAAATGTGGTCAAAAAGTGGGCAAAGTGGTCAAAAATTAAAAAATTATTTTAAAAAATGAAAAAATTTGTGAAAAAATTAAAAATTTCTGGCCACTTTTGTATTTACTGGCCAAAAATGTGTCCAGCCAGCAAACTGTTGGGGCTGTAGGGTTTACAGGATTTTTTGAAAATTTACTGGCCACTTTTGTAAATCGCTGTAACTGTTGGGGCTGTAGGGTTTGAGTACGTTTCTGGCCACTTTTTCTTATTTTTTTTAAAAGCGTAGCGAAAAAAATGAATTTACTACAAAAATGTAGTAAATGCTTAAAAAATAAAAAAGTTTACAAAAAAAAGTGTCCAGTACAACAAAAATGTAGTAAAACAACAAAAATGTAGTAAAAAATATGGAGGTTCAAAAAATGGATAGTTTTATGTGGAATATTGTTCTTCATGTTAACCCAAAATGTACAAAAAATGATATAGTAAAATGTGAGTGGGTAAGTCAGTATGATATATTTATTCAATTCACAAATGGTAACAAAGTTATTTATGATACTTTTAAAAACGGATCAAGATATTATAATTATGATCCAAATAATATAACTGAAGAAGAATGGAAAAGAGAATTTAAAATAAGGTTAAATAATTATTTATTAAGAACAGGATACTCACAAAATGATTTAGCAGAATATTTAGGTGTTAATCAACAAGCAATAAGTAGATATTGTACAGGAAAGATTATGCCTAATATTTATACTATAAGAAAGATAGCAATGTTCTTTAATATTGATTATAAAGAATTATTATATCAAGATTATAGTGTTTAAAAGGTCACAACATTTTTGTTGTATGGGGATTCGCGTAAAAAACATCCCCTGTTATGGAGAGAATAGGTTAAACGAATGTATATCTACATTGGCTTATCCTTTTGTATTTATTTTTAGGAGGTCCGTTATGAAGAAAGAAAGCACTTTTCAAAGAAATCTCAGAAAAGAATTAAAAGATATATTTCCAGGATGTATTGTAACTAAATTAGATTCTGGAGATATTCAAGGAATACCGGACTTATTAATTTTATTTAAGGATAAATGGGCAACTTTAGAGAATAAAAGATATTCTAATGCTAAACATCAACCTAATCAGGACTATTATGTTGATAAAATGAATAAGATGTCTTTCTCTAAATTTATTTATCCTGAAAATAAAGACTCAGTTTTAAATGAGTTAAAAAAATATTTTAAAGTATAAGGAGGTATTTTAAAAATGATCTTCAATAATCATAATAATCTTGAAGGTCTACATGCGCCATTTGGAGCTAGTAAATCTAGTTGGCTTAGATATGATGATCAAAAAGTATTAGATGTATATTCTAATATGAGAGCCGCAGAAATAGGAACTAGATTACATGAATGGGCTAAACAGACAATTGATTTAGGAATAAAACAACCACGTTCTAAGAAAACTATATATTCGTATGTAAATGATTGTATAGGATTTAAAATGAATACTGAAGTTGTTTTATTTTATTCTGAAAGATTTTTCCGGTACTACCGATGCTATTTCTTTTAGAAATAATGTTTTAAGAATTCATGACTTAAAGACTGGAACTAGACCAGTACATATTGAGCAACTAGAAATATATGCTGCTCTTTTCTGTTTGGAATACAAAATTAATCCAGCAGATATAGAAATTGAGTTGAGAATTTATCAAAATGATGAAATATTGGTTCACACACCAGAAGCTGGCGATATCAGAAATATTATGAATAAAATAATTCATTTAGATAAGTTATTATCAAATTATGAAGGGAGGGTTTAATCTATGAATCCAATTGCTGAAGATATATCTAAATATATAGGATCAGCAGAAATGACTGACGAAGAGTTTTTTGAACATTATGGAATGCCAAGAAGATCAGGTAGATATCCATGGGGTTCTGGAGATGACCCTTATCAACATGATTTAGATTTTTTAGGGAGAATCGAACAACTTAAAGCTAAAGGATGGAAAGAAACTCCAGAAAATATTAAAAAAGAATTTGGTTTAACTAGTACGCAATATCGTAGAGAAAAAAGTTTATCATTAAATGAAAGACAAATATATAAAATTAATACAGCTAAAAGAATGCAACAAAAAGAAGGATTAAATAACACTCAAATTGCTAAAAAATTAGGTGTTAATGAATCAACTGTAAGAGGTTGGTTTGAACAAGATAAAAAAGGTGAAATATATCGTACTAGAAAAGTTGCTGAATTTTTAAAAGATAAAACTGATAAATATGGAATGGTTGATGTTGGTAAAAATCAGGAAATAAAATTAAATGTTTCCAGAGAAAAATTAGAAAATGCTATTTTATTACTTAAAAGAGAAGGTTACAATGTTTATGGAGGTAGAATAGCTAATGGATTAAATAAGAATCAACAAACAACTCAATTAGTTTTATGTAAACCAGGAATAAAAGGTTCTGAAATATATAATTATGATAAAATACATTCATTAAACAAATATATTACTAGAGATGGTGGAGAAACATTTGAAAATAAATTTCATTATCCAACTAGTATGGATTCTAAGAGACTTCAAATAAGATACGCTGAAGATGGCGGAACAAAAATGGATGGTGTTGTTGAATTAAGAAGAGGTGTTCCTGATTTAAGTTTAGGAAAATCTCTATATTCTCAAGTTCGTATATTAGTTGATGGAACTCATTACATAAAAGGTATGGCTGTTTATGCAGATGATTTACCTGATGGTGTTGATGTTAGATTTAATACTAATAAACATAAAGATAAATCTAAATTGGAATGTTTAAAACCAATTAAAGATGATAAAGAAAATCCTTTTGGTTCTGCTATAAAAGATGTTGAATTAGGTGGACAATATTGGTATAAAGATCCTAAAACTGGTAAAAAGAAATTAGGATTAATTAATAAAAGAGCAGATGAAGGTGATTGGACTGAATGGAAAGATACATTACCTTCTCAATTTCTATCTAAACAAAGTAAACATATGGCTAAACAACAATTAGATTTAGCCGTTGCAAATAAAATGGCAGAGTTTGATGATATAAAATCATTAACTAATCCAACAATAAAGAAATATTATTTGGAAAAGTTTGCTAGTAATTGTGATTCAGCAGCAGTAGATTTAAAAGCTGCAGCTTTGCCAGGACAAAAGTATCACGTTATTATTCCTAATAATAGTTTAAAAGATACTGAAGTTTATGCTCCTGGTTATAAAGATGGAACTAAATTAGCTTTAGTAAGGTATCCTCATGGTGGAACTTTTGAAATACCTGTTTGTGTAGTTAATAATAAAAATGCTTTAGGTAAAAAACTTATTGGTAAAACTTCTATTGATGCTATTTGTATTAATCATAAAGTAGCAGAAAGATTATCTGGTGCAGATTTTGATGGTGATACAGTAATGTGTATTCCAACAGATGATAGAAGAGGACGAGTAAAAGTATCTAGACAAAAAGAATTAGAAGGTTTAAAAGGTTTCGATAATAAAGCATTATATGGAACTACAGAAAAAATAGGTAAAGATGGTAAAAAACATTATTATAACGGAGATAGAGAAGTTAAAATAATGAAAGCTACGGATAATGAAATGGGTAAGATATCTAATCTTATTACTGATATGACATTACAAGGAGCTAGTACTGATCAATTAGCTAGAGCTGTTAGACATTCAATGGTTGTTATTGATGCTGAAAAACACAAACTAGATTATAAAAAATCATATATAGATAATAATATAGAAGAGCTTAAACAAATTTATCAACCTAAATATGATAAGAATGGGAAGAAGATACCTAATCAAGGTGGTGGAGCTTTTACTCTTATTTCTAAATCAAAAGGAGAAGTACAAGTTCCTAAAAGACAAGGTCAGCCTAGAATAAATCAAAAAGGTAAATCTTGGTATGATCCATCTAAACCAGAAGGTTCTTTAATATATATGCAAGCTCCAGATAGTAAACTATATTATGCAGATAGTACATATGATAAGAAGACCCATATGAAAACAGTTAAGACTACCGATGGTAAAACTATAACCTATGATATGAATAATAAGAAGGATGTAGATAAGTATGAACCCGTAATGAGGAAGGATAGTCGCGGCAATGTATATTTTACTAACAAGAGTAATACAATAGCTTATAAGACTAGGATGAGGACTGATAAGAGTACTAATATGGCAGAGACTACAGATGCCCGTACCCTTATAGGGTCATCCCATGACATGGAAAAGATATACGCCAGCTTCGCAAATACAATGAAGAGTCTAGCTAACTCTGCTCGTATGGAGCTAGTTAATACACCACGTCTACAATATAATAAGAATGCTTCTAAAATTTATAAGAATGAGGTAGCAGAGCTTAATGCAAGATTAAATGAAGCTTTAATCAATTCAGTAAGGGAAAGAGACGCTAAAAGAAGAACAGCATCAGCTATGAAGAAAAAGATGGAGGAAAATCCAGAATTAAAAGGTGAAGATAAAAGAAAAGTAGAAACAAGATATTTAAATCAATATAGACAAGAAGTTGGGGCTATTCCAAGAAGAAAAAGATCTATTCAAATAACTGACAAACAATGGGAAGCTATTCAAGCTGGTGCAATAAGTGAGAACAAACTTAAAACTATTCTAGATAATTCAGATCCTGACATTTTAAGAGAAAGAGCAATGCCATCAAATAGAAGAGGTTTAACTAATGCACAAATAATTAGAATTAAAGCTATGAGTAATTCGAACTTTACCTTACAACAAATTGCAGATAAATTAGGAATTTCAAAGTCAGCAGTTTCAAATGCTTTGAAAGGAGGAAATTAATTATGATTAAAAGAGTTAGAATCACAACAGTTGACAATCCTTATGATCCTTTTGAAGATTTTGAGAATTGGTTTATGTTTGACATTGAAAAAGGTTATTATTCTTGTTCTAAGTTAGCAAGAATTACTGAAACAAATGACTCAATGACCGAAAAAGAAGAAAATGAAGAAATAGAAAGAGCTATTGATAGGTTAATTGAGCTTGATCCTTGTGATTTGTATACAAAAGTTTACAAAGAAGAGGATGATATGAGTGAAGACATTGATGAAAGCATGGGGGGAGGGGTCTAAAAATGACACCCCCTACCTTCATCGCGGCGGTCTTTATATTTTCCCCGGAGGGATTTTTTAGAAATGCATTTTCATTAGATGGTATTTAAAGTGATTTGTAGTTATAGTTTTACCAAATCTTTTGGTGTCCAGAGTATACCTCCTGTTCATATATAAATACAAGGTGTTTATTCTCCTTTCTAATTTATGTTAAATAAATGAAATAACTAAGTCCTCTACAAATCACTTTAAATGCTATCTAAGTAATGCAAAAGTAATTTAATACTATAATGAAAGGAGAGTAAAGTATGGCTAAAGTTAAATCAAGTAGTAGTAAAGACAATGAAAAGATTAGACCTGCCTTAACGCCAGAGGCCAGAGAAAATCAATTAATTTATCTTGCTACAAATTTAGCAGAACAACAACTACGAGATGGTACTGCATCATCTCAAGTAATAACTCATTACTTAAAGTTGGGTTCTACTAAAGAAAAAATTGAAAAAGAAATTCTTGAAAAACAAAAAGAGTTAATCACAGCTAAAACAGAATCTCTTCAGTCTGCTAAAAGAATTGAAGAACTTTATGCCAATGCTATTACAGCTATGCGAATGTATAGTGGACATGGAGGAAATAACGAAGAGGACGAAGAAGATTATGATTAGAACTTATTCAGAACTTATAAAGTTAGAAACTTTTGAAGAAAGATTAAATTATTTAAAATTGTTTGGTAAAGTTGGTGAAGATACTTTTGGTTTTGACAGATATCTTAATCAAATGTTTTATACTTCATATGAATGGCGTAAACTTAGAAATGATATCATAGCAAGAGATATGGGTTGTGATTTAGCAATACCTGAATTTGAAATACAAGGAAAGATATTAATACATCATATGAATCCAATTTCAAAATATGATATTATTAATAAAACAGATTTATTATTAAATCCTGAATATCTTATAACAACATGTAAAAATACACATGATTTAATACATTATAGCAATAAAGATTTAGTAATAAATAGAGGTCTTGTTGTAAGATCTAAAAATGATACATGTCCTTGGCGACATTGAAAGGAGGAAACGATGAGTCATAATAATTACAATAAAATGTTTTCTAATAAACAGCAGATATCACGAAATGAAATTGTTTCACATGAGCATAGAATAAATATTCAAAATAATATCATAAAAGCTAATGTTCAAAATTGTGACAAGTTAAGATTAAGAAAAGATCCTAGTGCAGATGCTGATGTATTATGCTTAATAGATAAATCTGATGCATTTAATGTTTATTTAGAAAATTCAGTTGATAATTTTTATAAAGTTGTTACATCTGATGGTGTCGAAGGATACTGTATGAAAGAATATGTTAAATTATCGGAGGGAAACTAATATGGAAAAAAGTATATTAAATGATATAAAGAAATTATTAGGTATATCCGAAGACTGCAAAGATTTTGATACAGACTTAGTATTACATATTAATACAGTATTTATGATATTAGGTCAATTAGGTGTTGGTGATAAGCTGTTTGTTATTTCAGGACCAGATAATAAATGGAATGAATATTTATCAGATGGTGATGATTTAGAAGCAGTTAAAACTTACATACATTTAAAAGTTAAATTAATTTTTGATCCACCTCTTAATGCAGCTATTGTTGCAGCTATTCAAGAAACAATAAAAGAACTTGAATGGAGATTAAATGTGCAAGTGGATACTGAGAGAAAGGAGGAATAAACAAAATGGATCAAAGAAATTTAAAAGCTGATGAAATATTATCTCATCATGGTATATTAGGTATGAAATGGGGACAAAGACGTTATCAAAATAAAGATGGTAGTCTTACTCCCGCTGGTAGAAAAAGAGCAGCTAAATTAGAGGATAAGTATAAAAAAGTTACTGGCAAGAATATTATGATTGTTAATTCTAAACAGACAACTAAAAAATCTGTTAAAGATATGACAAATGAAGAACTTGCTAGATATACTAATAGATTAAATTTAGAATCCAATTTTATTCAAGCTGTTAATAGAAGAAATGAATTTAATCCTAAAGAAGTATCTAGAGGTAAACAATTTATGTCAAAAGTAGGTAAAGAAGTAATTTCTCCTGCATTAACAAATGCTGCTAGAACACAAACACAAGCATGGTTAAATAGAACTCTTTCAGAAATGATGGGTAATAATTCTAAAAACAAGAAACTAGTAAAGAAAAAGTAAAGGAGTAAAATTATGGCATTATCGAATACAGCTATACCTAAATATTACGGCATGTTTCGTGATGCTGTAATTAGAGGTGAGATTCCAGTATGTGAAACTATTGAAATGGAAATGAATAGAATAGATTCATTAATAGAAAATCCACGGTATTTATTATGATGATCAAGCAATTGATGGTTTTATTAGATATTGTGAGAATGAATTAACTTTGACTGATGGCGAAGATTTAGTTCTTCTTGATTCTTTTAAATTATGGGCTGAACAAATATTTAGTTGGTTTTATTTTGTTGAAAGAAGTGTTTATATACCATCTAAAGATGGACATGGTGGACACTATGAAAACAGAAGAATTAGAAAAAGATTAACTAATAAACAATATTTAATTGTATCAAGAGGTGCTGCTAAATCTCAATACGAATCTTATATACAAAATTACTTTTTAAATGTTGATACTTCAACTACACATGGTGTTCACACTGCACCGACAATGAAACAAGCAGAAGAAGTATTATCTCCAATGAGAACAGCTATAACTAGATCTAGAGGTCCTTTATTTAAATTTTTAACTGAAGGATCTATTAATAATACAACTGGTTCAAAAGCTAATAGAGTAAAATTAGCTTCAACTAAAAAAGGTATTGAAAACTTTTTAACTGGTTCTATTGTTGAAATTAGACCAATGACTATAGATAAACTTCAAGGTTTAAATAGTAGAATTAATACTGTTGACGAATGGTTATCTGGTGATGTCAGAGAAGATGTTATAGGTGCTCTAGAACAGGGTGCTTCTAAAAATGATGATTATCTGATTGTTGCTGTAAGTTCTGAAGGAACTGTACGTAATGGTCCTGGCGATACAGTAAAGATGGAGTTAATGGATATTCTTAAAGGAGAATATGTCAACCCTCATGTATCGATATGGTGGTATAAACTAGATTCTATTGATGAAGTATCAAATCCTGATATGTGGATTAAAGCTAATCCTAATTTAGGAAAAACAGTTAGTTACGAAACATATCAATTAGATGTTGAAAGAGCTGAAAAAGCTCCAGCTACTAGAAATGACATATTAGCAAAAAGATTTGGTATTCCAATGGAAGGTTATACTTATTTCTTTACTTATGAAGAAACTTTAAAACATAAGAAAAGAGATTATTGGCAAATGCCATGTGCAATGGGTGCAGACCTTTCACAGGGTGATGACTTTTGTGCATTTACATTTTTATTTCCTCTTGCTAGAGGAGCTTTTGGTGTTAAAACAAGAAATTATATAACAGAACATACTCTTATGAAATTACAGCCAGCTATGCGATTAAAATACGATGAATTCATTCAAGAAGGCTCTTTAATTGTAATGAATGGTACTGTATTAAATATGATGGAAGTATATGATGATCTTGATAATCACATATTAGAAAGAGATTATGATGTACGATGTTTTGGATATGATCCTTATAATGCTAAAGACTTTGTAGAAAGATGGGAAAGAGAAAATGGTCCATTTGGAATAGAAAAAGTTATACAAGGTGCTAAAACAGAATCTGTTCCTTTAGGTGAATTAAAGAAATTAGCAGAAGATAGATTATTAATATTTGATGAAGAATTAATGACTTTTGCTATGGGTAATTGCATTACATTAGAAGATACTAATGGTAATAGAAAATTATATAAAAAAAGATATGACCAAAAAATAGATTCAGTTGCAGCTATGATGGATGCTTATATAGCATTTAAGATAAATAGAGAAGCATTCGATTAAAGGGAGGTGAAATAATTGGCTAATAGAGAAGATGAATTAACCCATTATGGTATATTAGGTATGAAATGGGGTATGAGAAAAGCATATGCTAGAGGCAAAGATTATACTTATAAATCTATGGGTCAAAAGAAATATGAAAAGAAATTTAATAAAATTGAAAAGAAAATAGAAGGTAAAGATAAGGTAAGTTATGGATTGAATAGAAAGAAAGCAAATATTCAAAATAAACTGGAAACCTTAAAAGTAAGAGATGAACATAGACAAGAATATGCTAACTCAACTTCAGTTGGAAAAAGTGTGGCAAAAACTCTTTTATTTGGTCCTTTAGGATCAGGTAATTATAATCGATTTAGAGCTTCTGGACATGGTAGAATAATTAGTGCTTTAGGAAGTAATTATATAGCTTCTACTTTAGGATATCCATTAACAGTATTAATTTCTAAAAATTCTGAAAATAGAAGTGCTAGAAATACAAGAAAGTCAGCAAAATAAAATAATAGGAGGATTATAAAATGGAATTAACTTTAACTACTAGAGTTAAGAATGCTTGGAATACATTTTTAAATAAGAATCCTATCGCTAATAGTGATAATTATTTTGCTGGTTCATATTATAGACCTGATAGAGTAAGATTAACTAGAGGTAATGAAAGATCTATAGTAACTTCTATATTTAATAGAATTGCTTTAGATGTAGCTTCATTAGACATATGCCATTGCAGATTAGATGATAACGGTAGATTTGAAGATACAATTAATTCTGGATTAAATAATTGTCTTACACTAGAAGCAAATATAGATCAATCTTCTAGAGCTTTTTATCAAGATATTGTATTATCTATGTTTGATGAAGGTTGTGTTGCTGTAGTACCAGTAGATACTACTAGCGATCCTAATGAACCAGGTTCTACTGATATTATTACTATGAGAACAGGTAAAATTATTACTTGGTATCCTAATTCTGTTACTGTAGAAGTATACAATGATAGAATTGGTAGAAAAGAACAAATAACTTTACCAAAAAGTTTTATAGCAATAATAGAAAATCCTTTGTATTCAATAATGAATGAACCTAATTCAACTTTACAACGTCTAATAAGAAAATTAGTATTATTAGATAGTATAGATGAACAATCTGGTTCTGGCAAATTAGATCTTATTATTCAATTACCATATATTGTAAAATCAGAACTAAGAAAACAACAGGCTGAACAAAGAAGAAGAGATATTGAAAAACAGTTATCTGGTAGTAAATATGGAATAGCTTATACAGATGGTACAGAAAAGATTACACAGTTAAATCGTCCAGTTGAAAACAATCTAATGAAACAAATCGAATATTTAACGAGTATGCTATATGGCCAGTTAGGTATAACGCAGGCAGTCATGGATGGTACAGCTGATGAGAAAACTATGATTAATTATTATTCTAGAACCATAGAACCTATAGCTTCTATATTAGTTGATGAATTTAAAAGAAAATTCTTAACTAAAACTGCTAGAACACAAAAACAATCAATAATATTCTTTAGGGATCCATTTAAATTGGTTCCAGTTAGTCAAATGGGTGATCTTGCTGATAAATTTACAAGAAATGAAATATTATCTTCTAATGAGGTTAGACAGGTTATTGGAAGAAAGCCTTCTAAAGATCCTAAAGCTGATCAACTTAGAAATAGTAATATTAATCAATCTAGTGAAGTCGATAAACAACTATATGGTAATAACAATAATGAAATAATTAAGGAAGGAGGAAATAACAGTGAAGAATAATTATGACTTTGGTGGATGGGCAACAAGAAATAATATTTTATGTTCTGATGGAAGAACAATAATGAAAGATGCATTTAAAGATAATGACGGTCAAAAAGTTCCACTAGTTTGGAATCATCAACATAATGATCCAAATGAAGTATTAGGTCATGCTTTGCTTGAAAATCGTGATGAAGGTGTATATGCATATTGCAAATTTAATGACACTGAATCTGGTAGAACAGCAAAAGAATTAGTATCTAATGGAGATGTTGACAAATTATCAATATATGCCAATAAATTAAAAAGTCAAGCAAATAATGTCATTCATGGTTGTATTAGAGAAGTAAGTTTAGTTCTTGCTGGCGCTAATCCAGGTGCATTTATAGATACTATAATTTCACATGGAGAGGGAGCAGATAAAGAGGAAGAAGTTATTATCTATACAGAAGAACAAATATCTATGGATGATGACGGTAAAGATAATCAAAATGATGAAACTCCTGAATCTGATAATAAAGAATTAGAACATGGAGATGATCATGATTATAGCGAACCGGAAGAAAAGAAGGAGGGTTCTAAAAAAATGGACGAGGACAAAAAGAAAGAAGAAGGAACAGACAACAATGAAAAAACAGTTAAAGATGTTTTCGATACTTTAAATGACGAACAAAAAGAAGTTGTTTATGGTTTAATAGGCCAAGCACTTGAAGAAAATTCAAAAGATGATGACAATAAAGAAGATGATAAAAATAAAGAAGATGGAGGAGAAGATAAAATGAAACATAATGTTTTTGATAATGACAATAAAAATAATGAGGAAGTACTTTCTCATGCAGATGAAGTAGAAATAGTAAAATTAGCTAAATCTAATTCAGTTGGAAGTTTCCA
>CANRPE010000010.1 GCA_947632405.1 uncultured Bacilli bacterium
TGATATTCGTTTTCTTTGACATAATATTTGATAACTGTTCCTTGTTTACATGTTTTTCCTTTTTTATAACAATCTGTCTTTACACATGTTTTTTCTTCTCCATTTATACATTTTGGATCTTGTTCACTATATTCATAGGCTACTATTGAAGGTTTTAAAAAACTTTTATCATATACTTCGTCTATTGCATCTTGAACATTATCTGCTATTAATTTAGAATTTTCATTACTATATTCAACATTTATACTTGATATGATAGTTGCCGCATACACTGTTGTTCCTGTCAGTATTGCTCCTAATACAAACATAATTAACATTTTTATTCTTTCTTTCATCCTAGATCACCTATTTTTATTTATCTAAGATTATTATACCCCCCCCCGTTTACATTTTTGCAAGAAAAAATTACACCGAAGTGTAACTTTTTACTCTATAATTAATTCTATTCTATATCTTAAATTATTATTTATTTTGAATGAATATTTTTTACCATTTTGTTCTAATTTAACATCATCTAGTGATCTAAATAATAATTCTGTTAATTCTCCATAATCACTGATATTACTTTCTGTACTAATATAAATTGCATATATACCCTTTTCCATATTAGATAAATCTAACTTCGTATCAAACCAAGCTCTTGTTTTATCAAAACCATCTTCTAAAGTTGTACCTACTTTATATAAACCATCTGTAATACTTCCAATATCATATTTATATTTTTTATAATTTTCTGTATTCTCAAAAATTATTTTTCTACTTACATTAGTTTCTTTAGAAAGATTCATTCCTATAGAATAAGATGTTCCCATAATTCTTAATTTATTATCTTCAAATTTAAATTCACGGAATTGATTATATGAATTAAAAGTAGAATTTGCTGTTTTCTTAGCTATTTCTTCACTACGAATAATAAATTCAATAGGAATTTTACTATCTCTATAATTATTTCTAGTTGTTAATACTTTTTTATCTTGATAAGTAGAAACTTGTTCTTTTAATACTTTATTACTAATAATTGTCTTAGCAATATAATCACTATTTTCTGTTACAATATAAGCTTGATAATCACCATCTGGAAGATTATTAATATCTATATTTGCTTTAAACCAAGAATAAGTATAATCATAAGAATCATTAGAATACACTGGACGTTCAAATTCATCTTTATTAGTAATTTTTTCTACTGGTTGAATATATTCTTCTTTAGTTGAAATATTAACAAAGATTAAGTGATAAGTTATTTCTGAATTAATAGTATGATTAACACCTTTTATAGCATGATATCCTTTTATTTGTAATTTGTTATTTATAACTTTTAAATAATTAAAATAGAATAAACCTTCTCTTTGTTCTTTTACTTTTTCTACTACTTCTATTTTAATATTTTTAGTAACTATATGACCAAAACTATCATTTACTTGATAAGTTACTTCATAATTACCTAATTGTTTTGAATTAACTGTATTTTTTATTACTTTAATATTTTTAGTAATATCTCCATCTTCTTCATCTATGGCTTTTACTTGATATAAAGCATTAAATTCAGTATTTAAACTAATTGTTCTATTAGATGCTTCAATTACTGGTGCTTTATCTTCTACTACCTCTATTGTAATTGTTTTTGTTGTTGTTAGATTACCACTATCTGTTACACTATATGTAATTTTATAATTACCAATTTTAGAGGTATCTACAGTACCATTTATTTTTATTTTACTTGTAATATTACCATCTTCATTATCTATTGCTTCTACTATACTTAAAAGATCTATTTTTTGATTTTGAAGAATTCGTTTATTAGATACATTTATTACTGGAGGAGTATTAGTTGCTTTATAATTATATTTTGTAATAGAAGCATTTTTTTCTGTTTTTAAAATATAACCATATGAGTTTGTATTAGAATCTAATGATACAGGAATTTTATACCAATAAGCATTATCATTATATACTTCTTCTAATATTGGGAAATAAGAGTTAGTATATTGACCTGAAATTTTATAATTTTCTTTATCAATTGGACTACTACATACCCATTCATATTGTCCAGATAAATTTACTTTTTGTTTACCATAATCACTAGTAATAAATTGAATATTATTTGCTGCTACCCAAGATTTTTGATCATAAAAGTAATCTGAAGTTACAAGATATGAAATTATTTGTTGATTACTATTATAAGCTGCTGCATAAACCATTACTAATTTATCTTTTAAGACATTTTTATTTATTTTAGATGTAAGTGTAGGATCTTGATAATATGCCGTATTATTTATTATCTTAGCTACTTTTGGTTTTAAAGTAGTTTGTTCTACATATAAATCATAATTAAAATTAGAATCTTGATAATTAGTAACACTAGTTGGATAAACATATCCTTTTTTACCTTTATTAATCTTTTTTATATCTGATTTTAATACATAGACATAACTACTATCCCAATTATATGGTTTAGTATAATCTGTTTTACTACCAACTATGTTACCATTAATATCTATATTTATATCACTAACAACTTTATAATAATTACCAACTTCTTCAACAATTACTACTTGGTCTTCTTTTTCAGGATAGGTATAGATAACTTTTGAAGAAGAATTTGGAGAGAAATGAGCTTCAGTTGGCTTTGTAACTACTCCTAATTGATAATAATTATAATCATTGAAACCAAAGTATTTATCAAGATAATAATAATTAGAAGCCATTTTTTCACTCCAATAAGCATCTGTTGCATATTTTACATTCATTCCATTTAATTTATCTCCAAAAGCTGGACCAAAATAACGCCAATCAGTAGCATAACTATAACCATATGAATTCCATTTAGAAGCATATCCTAAAATACTAGATGAAAATGTTGCATAGTAACTAGCACCTTCATATGGATTTGAATCAACTGCATCTAATCCAAAACCATTATTTTTATTAATAGCTAAATTACTACGTCCATTTCCAGTTTCATTACGACTTAAACTATATGATAATATTGCATTAATTCCATATTTTTGTTGACTATTATAAAAAATTGGTCCTTCACCATAAAGTCTTGAAGTTCCTGTCTTAGCTGTATCTCCATAAACATTTTTTGTATAGCCAAGTGATTTTGTATATTCATCGATATTTAAACTTGAATATGTTGTTTTTGTATGATTTGATAAATACATATAGTAATTATAATAAGCAGAATTATTATTAACTGAATTAGTAAATGTATCATTTTTATAATCTTTAAGCATTTTAAGAAGGGAGGTATAAAAATAGTGACCATCATAACTATAATAAGTTCCTTCATTTAACATTTCTGGTTTAGGTCCTATTGTTCTTATATTACCACTACTAGCAGTTTTTACATTAGTAATATAATTATGTTTGATTTCTGTTGAGGTTACTGTATAACTACTACTTGCTTTTACCCATGGGAGTGGTACAATTTCATAATTATTTTTTTCTATCCACCCTGTAAAGTTAGCAATTTTTACTTTAGCTGCATAATTATTTGGATCTATATCTATTAATGCTGCATCTACTCCACCATAAGATGCATTTGTATTTATACCCATGTATTGTCTTGTTGTTAATGATGGTGATTCATAAAAGTATGTTAATGAGTTTACAGTTAAATCAACTAAAGCATATTTTGCTCCTATAATTTTTACTGTTGATCTTTCATCTAAAATTATTGTATTATCAGAACTATAACTATTCATTTTATTTTTTGCTTCTTGATATGTATTATGACAACTAATTGAAGTAATGGAACCATTTGCATTTGCTACAGCGACTTCAAAATTAGGACATGTATGTCTATTATCATAAGATGTAGCAGCATAAGTATATTTAGGAAAAATAAATACACCAACAAGAAAAATTATAATATAACTTATTTTTTTTCTCATACTACCACTCCCATTATCTTTGGTTTTATTATAACAAGAATTAATTTAACAATATACACATTTTACACTTTTTTATATTTCTATTTACATTTTTTTACAGTTGTATATATCTTCATGAATAGGTTGAAAAATTATAAAATCTTAGGTATAATATTAGATAGTTACAAAAGAATATTGGAGGCTGTTATATGAAAAGAAATAGTGTAGATATAGAAGAACAAAGTAATAATGAAATTCAAATAAAAAAAGGATTAAAGATTTTTATTTTATTATTATTTATAATATCACTTTGTTGTAGTATTTATTGTATTTATAATGTTTTACTTTTAAGTGGTATTGAAAATTTAATTAGATATTTAGGAATTGGAATTTTTATAATTACAGATTGTATTTGTTTTTTCAAAGTTCTAAATATATGGAAAAATAAAGTTCCTACGAAAAAGAAGAAAAAACCATCAAAGAGAATTGGATTTATTATTTTCTTAATAATTTATTCATTACTAGGATTTATAATTGGTTATTTAATTAATTATTTATATGGATCGATTAATAATATTAATAAGAAGTATATTACATATTCATCTAGTTTAGTTGTTTTAAAAGATAATGCTGCTGATAAAATTTCTGATATAAAAGATTATAAGATTGCAATATTAAAGGATAAAAATTCTCCTGAGGGATATATTATTCCTCAGAAAATTATAAAAGAAAACAAATTACATGATGAAAATGATATTATTGAATATGAAAGTTATACAGAAATGATTGCTGATTTATATACAAATGATTTAGATGCAATATTTTTATCAAGTGAATATCCAAGTATATATAGTAGTATTGCTGGATATGAAAATATTGGTGATGAAACTAAAATTATAATTAGTAAAAGTCAAAAAATGTTAAAGTCAGAAATATCTCAAAAAGAAAATTCTTCTACTGGTAAATCAATAAAAGAACCTTTTACAATTCTTTTAATGGGAATTGATTCTACAGATGAAGTTTTAACAAAGAATGCTGTTGCTAATGGTGATTCCTTAATTTTAATTACATTTAATCCTAAAACATTAAATGCAACAATGTTATCTATTCCAAGAGATAGTTATGTTCCTATTTCATGTTGGCCTGGTAAAAAAGAAAATAAAATAACTCATGCGGCTGCTTATGGAAATGATTGTATGATTAATACAATTGAAGAATTCTTTGATGTTGATATTGATTATTATGCCAAAATTAATTTTAAAGGATTAGTTAGATTAATCAATGCTTTAGGAGGTATTGATGTAGATGTTCCTCAAGATTTATGTACAGATAATTCCAATCGTGAAGAAGTTGTATGTATTAAAGAAGGAAGACAACATTTAGATGGTGAAGGAGCTTTAGTTCTTTCTCGAAATCGAAAACAATTAGTCAATGGTGACTTTGGGCGTGGACAAAATCAACAATTAGTAATTCAAGCTATGCTTGAAAAAATTAAATCTATTAATAGTGTAAATAAATTTACAGAAATATTTAATACTGTATCTAATAGTATTGATACTAATCTTACTACTAAACAAATTTTATCTTTCTATAGCATTGCTAAAGATATTGTAAAAACAGGTTTAAGTAGTAATCATTCTAATATTGTTACAATTGATCAATTATATTTATATGGACAAAGTGCAATGATTTATGATACTAGTATGAGAATGGTTTTATATAATTATGTTCCTAATACATATAGCCGTGATGATATTACAAAAGCTATGAAAATAAATCTAGAATTACTTGATCATAATGAAACTAAAAAGTTTAGTTTCTCTATCAATGAACCATATGAGAAAGAAATAGTTGGACAAGGTCCATATAAATCAACATTTGATCCTTCAAAATATCCAAAAGCTCCTGCAGAAGAAATTGAAGAAGATGCCGACGAAACAAATGAGAAAAAGGACACTACTACTACTGATAATAACAAAACTACCAAAGATAAGAATATAATAACTGATGATAAAGATACTGATAATGATACAACTAGTGATAATACCGATGATAACATTACTGGTGAAGAAAAGGATAATAATAGTGCTGGCACTACTACTGGTGATTCTAATAGTAAAGAAAATGATACAACTAATGGAGGTACTAATTCTGAATCTGACACAACTAATAACACTGAATAAATAAAAAAAACTTCAAATTGAAGTTTTTTTTATTTAGATATTCCTACATAATTTGAATCTCCAAATCCTAATATTAACATAAATATTGGATTTAAGAAATATAAACCTACTGCAAAACCTGTTCCCTTACCAAATGCTTTAGCAAGTCTACTAGCTTGAATAATTGATATTACAAATATAGCAATATAATTAACTAGTGGAACAATATATAAAAGTAGTAACCATGGACTTAAACCAATAATTTGGAATAATACTACCATATTATAAATAGGTATAATAGAAGCCCAACCTGGTTTACCAGCTTTTACAAATACTTTCCACATTGCTACTATTGATAAAATACCAACAATTGCAAATACAACTAGTGTTGATGTTGCTATTCCTTGACCTAATGCAGCACTATAATCGTATGAGTTTCCCACTACTTCTTCCTCCTTTTATTCATTATACTATAAAATTTAAATTTTATATATAATTATTAAAAAAAACGATCAAAATCTTATTCTTGATCGTCATCTGTTATTTCTACTAAAACTAATTTTTTACCATCATGAACAAAAATAAATGTATTTTCTGTTTGATAGTCATTAGCAATTGTAGGGTTTTTATATGTCCAACTAGCTTTAACTTTATATGCTTCTTCATCAATTTCTTCTAAATAAGAAAATTCAGTTTTTTCAATACTTTCTATTGTTATTTTATCAACAATAGGTAATTTTTGTTTTCTTTGACCATAAATATCACTTTCAATATATTTATATAATGTATCTTCTGCTTTTAAAATAAAATTATCTAAAGCATCTTTATGAATAAACTCAACTCCACCAACATCTGTTTTTGCAGTTTTATCATTTAATGAGTAAAAATCTACAATAAACATTTTGGTAATTATCTTTGCATATTCTTTTTCATTTACTTTTTTGGCACTTAATACTTCTTTTAAATTATTAAATAATTTTTTATAAGCACTACTCTTATTACTTTTTAATGAATATCCATAGTTATTTATTTTTGATACTACTTTTGCTTCTTTTACTTTATTATTTTGAATAAAAGATTTATATGAAATAATACCACTAACTATTAATATTATTATTAACAGTAAAATAATAAGGATTCTTTTTGGTCTCTTTTTTAATTTTTTCATTTTCACTTTTTGGCATCCTCCTTATAATTTAATAACTGCTTTTCTTCTTTACTTTTTTGAATTAAATCATAAACAATAACATTGTTAGATACACTAAGTAATTTAGATGCATATTCATTATTTTTCTTAATTTCTTCTTCACTAATAGCACTACCATCTAATGATAAATATTCTTCTTTTTGACTATTATAATAAACTGTATTAGTCACCCAATTTCCTGTTGGAAATACTACGATATTATCAGACTTAATATTAAAGATATCATGACCTAATTGATATTTGTTGTAGAAGCCAAACATATTTCCTAAAGTAGGCATAACATCATACATTCCCATAACATCTTTAACTTCCATATTAAGTTGTGAATCTTTCATATCTTTAGTCCATATAATAAATGGAACTTTTCGACCTAATTCGTATTGATATGAATCATATTCTTTGTAATTAGCATCATCTTTATCATACATTTTTTCAGTTTCTTTATTATAGTTATATAGATAGTTATAATCACTTCTAGGAAGTCTAGCATCATGATCTCCATATATAACTACAACAGTATTATCTAAGAAACCATTTTTATCTAAATTATCAAATAATTCTCCTAAAGCTTCATCTGCATAATGAGCTGATTTAAAGTAATTTCCTAATTTTCTTCCTTCCATATATGGATGTGATATTTCTTCTGTTGTACCATCTTCATTAGTAATAGTTTCTTTCATATCAACATCAAATTCACCATATTTTTCAACATCAGAAAATGGTGTATGGTTAGAAAGCATAATCATTACTCCATACCATTTATCATGTTTTTGAGTAATCTTTTTTAATTTTTCTACTGATTGTTTGAAAAATTCTTTATCACTAAGACCTAAACCAACAATATCTTCTTTTTGAACTTTATAAGTTTCTTTACTATAAAATTTATCATATCCTAAATGTTCATACATACTTCTACGATTCCAAAAATCAGCATTATTAGCATGCATACTAAATGTATAATAACCTTTTTCATGCATTAATTTTGGAATAGCATTATAAGTTCTATCAAAGTAAGAAACAAAAGCAGTTCCACTTTGAGTTGGCATTAATGATGTATTAAATGTAAGTTCCGAATCACTACTAGTACCTACACTAACTTGAGAATAAAAATTAGAAAAATACATTCCTTCTTCAGATAATCTTTTTAAATTTGGTACAACTGCTTGTCCATTAAACTCTAAATTTAATAAATTATTTTGCATACTTTCAGCATGAATAACTAAGACATTTTTTCCTTCAAAGATATTAGTATAATCATTTGTCTTTTCTGGTGTTGAACTAACATTATCATAATATTCTTTAAATTCTTTCATTGCTTGATCATAACCAAATAAAGAATTAATTTTAGGTTGAATTGATGTAATTACATCATTAAATTGATAAATAAAAATTCCAAAACGCATAACAATATATTCACGATTCCATTGTTTTGCAAAACGACTTACATCTAGTGGTGTTAAAGTTACAGTAAATATTACGGCTAAAATACCTGCAGCTGTTAATGTCTTTAGTGTTTTTTTCTTTCGCTCTGTTTTTAATTCAATTTTTTTATAATAATTTTGTTTTTTTAATTTATTATGAACTAAAATTAATATAATTGGACCAATAATATAAATTAAATCTTTTAATTGCAAAACATTTTCAACAACTGCATCACCCACTGAAGTAATATATTGAGTTAAAGATAACATTGATACAGAAGCAAAAGATGTATAAAACGTGTAATATACTGAATTTATTGTACAGATTGCTGTAAAAAAGATTTCCCAAATCATATAGTATATAAATCTATTTTTACCTTTGATAAGATAACCAAAGGCACCTACTAATATTAAAATTACAGCATCAGCTAATATTGGTTTAATTGCTAAATAATTTTCTAAGGTATGCATTGTAAAAAAACGAAGTAATGTTGAATTTAATAAGCATGTTAAAACAAAAGTAATAAATAAAACATTATTATTTATATACTTTTTAATTAAATGTTCTTTTTTTACCTTTTTACAAAATTTAACTATTTTTTCTTTATAATTATGTATTTTCTTTTTCATTTTAACTCTAACCTCATCTTTTAATATTATAACACTATTCACCTCAGTTTTCAATCACTTACACATTAAAACTTTAATCGATTAGTAGTTATAAAAAATAAAAATTCCATATAGGAATTTCTATTCTTAACTAATAAGTCGATTTAATGCGTCAATTGCACATTGTACATCAGTACATTTATTACCACTACTATCTGTTAATCCTGTAGCAGTATTATCATAGCCTAACTCTGCAGCTATAGCAATTCTTGATTTAGCTGTATATGATGCATCGGCTTTTAAAGTGATTTTAGCATTTGCTTGGGCATCAGGATTATTTCCTGAATTAGTTGAAATAAACCATCCTAGCACTACATAACCTTCTGAAGCTGTTATTGATGGTGCTGTTATATCACATTCTGTAGATTGTACTTTACCACCATTGCCATTCCTTATTTCATCTATAGTACATGATTGCTTTTGAGAACCAATTTGTTTAATATTTGCTCCTGCTGTAAATGTTGCTGATCTAGTTACAGCTGCTTTATATGTTTGTGCATAATAATCATCAGAAGCACTAACTGTTTTTTCAAAATTACTTGCCCAATCATTTTCATATCTAGTACTTCCTGTAGAATAACCTCTTACGGTTGGAGTTGCATCTGTTCCTTTTATCGTTGGTGATTTTATATTACAAGAATCTGTTAAATTATAAACAGTACAACTTTCTGTTACTTTTTCTTCTGTTGATGCAGCTTTTCCATTTGGAGTTTGACTAGCTGCTCCATTCAAATGGAAAGTAATTGTTATATTCTTTTTATAAATTGCATATAAAGTAACATCTGTTGTTCCCATATTCATAGGTTGCATAGCTTTAGTCTCATCAGGATTAGTATTCCAACCAACAAATGTATAACCAGCTCTAGGAGTAGCAACTGGAGTTAAACTAATTGGATCATTATAATTTACAGTTGCAGTTTTAACTGTAGAATCTGTTCCACCATTTCTTTCATAATTATATGTAACTGTATGTGAATCTATCTGCCATCTTGCATATAAACTTAATTTATTATTAGCAATACCTTTTTGTCCATTTATAAAAGTCCATGTTCCTGAGAAATTAGTCCATCCAAAGCTATCATCATTACCATTTGCATCAGTTGTCCAGCCTTTATATGTATGACCTGTTTTTGTGAAAGTATTACTTGCTACTGTAAATTCTTGACCATACGTTGCTGTTTGAGAATCAATACTTCCTTCTCCACCATTATTATTATATGAAACTGTATAAGTAGTAGCCTTAGCTTTAGCAACATAATCTTTACTTTGTGAAATTGATATAGTTTGTTCCGCATCACCAACATGTGATTCATCTTCATACCAACCTAAGACATCATATCCAGTTTCAGCAGTAATTGTTGGTAAATTAATATTACAACTTAAACTACTTCCTTCTGTTACACAGCTATCTTGATTTTTTCCAATGTTAGATATATTGCTTCCACTTGTATATCTAACAGTATATGTTTTTCCATTTACAGTTATATTTTCACTAGTTTGTCCTTTATTTAGATTATTATCATTATCTTTTATAACGTCTGCATTTAAACTTACAGTAAATGTTCCAACAGATAAACCTTTAACTGTAACAGTATATTTAAATCCTTTTGAAATAGCAACTGGATTTTCAACATTTGTTACTTCTCCATTTTCAGAAGATACTGTAAAATCAGTATTTGATAAATTTTGACTAGCTACTCCACTTCCTAAATCTGTACAAGATAAAGTTAAAGTAGTCGTATCACCTGTTGTAATAGGAACTGGACTTGTCCAACTACATACAGGTGCTGTTTGGTCTTTCCAAACTGCATACAAAGATATATTTCCACCATCTTCAGTAACAAAATCAGTTACAGTATCACCATTTGAATATTTTTTATCAGAACCATTTTCAGTAGACCATCCAGTAAATGTATAACCTTCTTTACTAAAATCCATACTTTCTGCTGTTTGCAATTTTACAGATTGTCCTACTGTTGCTTGCTGACTAGATTTTAACTCAGTATCATCATAATAATTAATTGTATAAGTATTTCCAGTTAAAGCTCTAGCATAATAAGTAGCAACTGAACTAGAAACTTCTTCTTCTGAAGAAATACCACTTTCTGCAAGTTCACTATCACCCCAAAATCCATTTTTATAACCTGTTTCTTCATAGATTTTTGGTGATTTTACTGAACAATTATCAGCTTGTTCCTCACCATTATGAGTAGCTTCTATAGTACATTTTACTGTGATTTTATCATCTGTATCATTAACTATTTTTGAATCATTTTCTATTTTTGATACATGTGAATTTTTACCTATTTTAAAATCAACGCTTTTTTCTGTAGCTTTATGCATAGTTTGAGCATAGTAATCACCATTAGAACTAACGTTTTGTTTAGCACCACTTTCCCATGTACTAATATAGTCATCACTTGAAGTTGAATATCCTATTACATCAGGTGTTTCATCACTTCCTACAATTACAGGAGCAGTAATATCACATCCTTTAGCTTGTTCTTCCCCATTATAACTTGGCTCTATATTACATTTTTTAGTAACTACTTCTTCAGCTTCTCCATCCAAAGTCTTTGCATTATTTAAATGGAATCTTACTTCTATTTCTTTAATATCTTGTTTTGTAATAGCATAGTAATTTTTATCAGATTTCAATGTTAATTCTTCTTCTGCTCCAATACTTGCAGAAATAGCTTCAGCATCTTCACTAAATCCTAAGACATTTGGAGTAAGGTCACTTGCTTGAATAGAAGGAGTTGTTATACTACACTCTGTTTCTGGTGGTTCATTATTAAATACTTCTTTTAGCTTACATGTTTTTACTACTGGATCTATGTCTTGATTATCTAATGAAGTTGCTCCATTCTTATAAAATTTAGCTGTTAAAGTAACTTCTTTTTTCTTACTAATTGAATAAAAAGTAGTAATTTCTTTAGTTAAAGTTATTTCATCACCTGGAGCAATTCCTGTTTTTTCATCTTCTTCCTCATTCCAACCAATAGCAACATATCCATCTTTTACATCAATAGTTGGAGCAGTAACTTTACAATATTCTGCTTGAGAATTTCCATTATAAGTTGCCTTGATTACACAATTTAATGTCTTATCACCTATTCCTGTTACTCCTAAACCACTTTGTTCAAAATTTGCTGTTTTTGTAACATCTTCATTTGTTGTAATTGCATAATATGTACCATTTGTTGTTACTGTTTTCACAGTATCTTGTGCCCAACTACTTTCTTTAGCATCTGCTTGTTCATTATATCCTAAAACATTTGGGGTTGCTTCACTTGGAGTAATAACTGGTGATTTTACTGAACAATTAGCTTCATCATTATAAATATTACAGTTTCTTTCTACATTTTCTTCTACTTCTATTCCTGCTTCATTAGTTTGTTTAATAGCACCATTTAATTCAAATTTAATTTTAATTGGTTTAGCACTAATTGAATAGAATACTGTATTATCACTAATATCAACTTGCGTACCTATCTCATGACCATCATGAGCTTCTTTATTTTCATTCCAACCAATAGCATTATATCCCTCTGATACAATAATATTTGGAAGTGTTACTTTACATTTTCCTGTATCATCTATAATTTCACAAGTTTCTCTATCTTTTTCAGAACGAATAACTCCACTACCATTTTTAGTAAAATATGCTGTAATTGTTTTAACAACTGTTACTTCTACTTCTTGTTTGATTCCTTTATTTGATTCAGTTACACTAATAGTAGCAACTCCAGGAGATACAGCTTTTACAACACCAGTAGTTGTAACTGTTGCTACAGCTCCATTATTAGAATCATAACTAATTGTACCTAAATTTTCTCCTGTTACTTCAATTTGTTCTTCTGTTTTACCATTAATATCTAGTTTTATTTGCTTATTACTTATATTCATTTCTACAACTTGAATACTTTCTGATGTTACTTCATCATTTAAGTTTCCAGCAAAGTCACTAATTTTATTACTTAGTAATTTTAAAGTAAAGGTTCCAGCTTTATTTGCTTTTACTACAATTGGATATTGATATCCATCTTGAACTTTTACTGCTTCTTTAATTTCTTTTATACTACCAGTATCATTACTAATTTCTATATCTTTAGTTGTAATACTGTTAATAGCAATATCAGCAGGATCTGTACAAGTTAAATTAATTTGTTTTTCTTCATTTACTTCTAGATAACCACCATCTTCAAATCTACAAGTTGGTTTTGTTTGATCAATATTTGATACTGTTATTTCTTCACTTTTTTCATTACCTTCACTATCTTTAATAAAGATATAGTATGTTCCATTTTTTACAATTGTTTCTTCATTATAATATGAGCCTGTAAATTCTTCAAGAGGACTCATTTCTTTGTACTCATCTTCATTTGGTTTTTCATTAGTTGTTTTTATAGCGTAAAATACTTTATCAGATGTTGTTGTTGCTGAAATTTTAATTTTACTATTAATATTTTTATTTTCTTCTTGAGTAACTGATATTTCTAATGATTCTTTTTTATTAACAATTACTTGTCTAGTATCACTAGCAGTATTACCACTAGAATCTTCTACTAAATATTTTATAATATATGTTCCTGCTACTTTTTCATTTACTGTTCCAATAACAACTACTTTAGAAGTTAAATCACCATCTTCTACATCTGATGCATCATAGCCAGGTTCTTCATATTCTTGACCATATTCTAATGTAATAATACGATTTCCTCTTAAACTAATAGTTGGATTATTAGTATCAGTCTTATAAACATTTACTACTCTTGTTGCAACACCCTTATTTCCTTTACTATCTGAAATTTCATAATATATGTAATAAATTCCAGCTTTATTTGTATCAATTTTATCTACAGTTTCAGTTGTACTACCATTGTAATACTCATATTTTTTTTGAACATTTTCTATTTTTAAATCTTCACTAGAATCGATTGAACTAACTCCAGCATCAACGTATTCACTACCTAATTCTACTTTAACAACACTTTCTCCTTGTAGTTTAATAATTGGATTTGTTGTTACAATTGGAGTAGCATTAGATTGTACTGTATCTACAACAATTTTAGCACTATAGCTTTGGCCTTGAACCTCATTAGGGGCATCTTCTTTTAGCCACATTTTAATTTGATATGTAATATCTTTTTCACTTTCTAGAATTCTATCTTCTACTAAAACTAAACCACTTGATAGTAATGTAGGTTCACTCCACTCACCATCGCCTTCTTTAATAGAATACTTAATATTTTCTTTATTTAAAGTATTTCCATCTTTTTCTTCCAAACTAATTGTATATTTTCCATCTAATGTACCAACATTATGAATATTGAAAGTATATGGAACAGTCTTTAATCCTTCTTCATTACTAAGAGGAACTGCTTTACTTAAATTAATTACATTATTATCTTTATACTCTATTTCTAAAGTACCAGAAACTATTTCAACTTTTTTATGACCATTAGCCACAGTTGAAAATAATGCATAACTTCCTCCTATTGTTATTATCAAAAGAAAAATTGCTAATGTAATTATTTTAGCATATTGTCTTTTATTTTGTTTTTTTAATGATTCATGAGAAATTTTTACTTTTCTAAAACGATTTCCTATCTTACCTTTTTTCCCCATTACAACCAGCACCTTTCGCACCTTAATATACTACTATAATTATAACTTATAAATTTTGTTTTTACAATAAAAAAAGTCATTTTTTAATTTTATTATTATTTGTTAGTATTTTTCTTGCTTTAAAAATAAGATTAATACTAATAAAAATACAACAATCTAATATAATTAATTTTCCAATTAAAGAAAAATTTATAATTTTTTGAAAACCTAATAGTAATAAAATTCCAATACTTAAACCAAAAATTGAAAAAAGTATTTTCTTTTTTTTAAAAAGTCTTAAAAAAAATGGAATAATTATAAAAAGAGTCCACCAACCATCAAAGAAAGTTTCTATATTCCAAAAATTTAAATTATTTCCTAGTAAGATAATACCTAATCCTAAGAAAATAATCCCCCAAATTAAATTTGAAATTCTTTTTTCTGTCATACTAATTTATACCTACTCCCTCTATTTTCTGATATTATGAATTAATTTCATAACATAATACATTTTTTGAATTGGTAATTCAAACTCTCCAATAAGTTCTTCAACATAACCATTAAAACCTCTTTTAAATTCATAAATACCATAATCTTTTGGTTTTTGATTAATATTTTCTGGAATTCCATAAAAATTGTATTTCTTAAAATGATGCTTAATTCCATATTTTATCATTTCCCACTGAATTAAATACTGAGAATTAAAATGCAAATACTCTTTATAATTTCCACTAGATAAATAAATAATTTCAGGCTGTATCATAATAAACATTGATCCTGATAAAACTATTTTATTTTTACCAGCTTTTTCAATCATCTCCTGAGTTTGATTTATTTTTTTAGTAAAAGACTCTATTTCTTGATTTAATGATTTTCTTTTTCCTTCATTATATTTTGCATTATTTAATTTTTCTAATTCTTTTTTTCTTTGTTGTTTTTCTGCTTTTAGATTTTTTAAATAATCTTTTAAATTTAATTCTGTTACTAAATATTTAATTTGATTTTTATCATGAAATAATTTATACATTTGTTGATAGTAAGAAAGTTTTCTAACTGAAAATTTTTTTCTTTCACCTGTTTCAATCATAATATCTTGAAATTGATCTAATTCATCATAAGTTAATTCTCTAATAGTAATACCTAACTTAGAAGCTTTTCGAATAGTATTTCTTGTATTTGGTTTCATTTCATTTAAAATTTCTTCTTCACTTTTTCCTACTAAGTCAAGAGAAAACATCCAACCTACTTGTTCCATATTAGAAGTTTCTACTTTTTTAAAACCTAATTGGTATAAATGTTTAACAACTTGACTATGATCAATTCCACCTTCAACAATTTCTCCATCAATATCTCGTTGTTTATATATTAAATAAGGATCTATTCTTAAAACATAACCATTTTTCTTTTTAATAAACTTTTTTAATTCTTCAGTAAAAAATGTAACTACATCATTATTTTCAAAATCAATTAAATAACCACGAGGTGAATAAAATTCTCTTTTACCAAATTTCCTAACTTTAGAAACTAACATAGTAGCCGCAATAAGTTTTTTATTTAATTCAACTCCAACATAATCAACATCCCATTTACTTTCTTGTCTTAATTTACCAATCTCTTTGCTTGATAAAAATGTCTTTAATGGATGATTCATCCAAAAGTCAGTATATTTTTTTTCATCTAGTTCAATAAACTTCATCCAAACACCTCTTTCTCTTAAATTATTTCAATATCTTCTTCTTTTTCTTTAGTTTTAGTTTGACCTGTTTTTTTAGTTTCATTACTTTGGTCTTTCTTCTTAGTATCTTTTTTAGTAGTTTTTTCTTCCTTTTTGGCTTTTTGTTTTGAAGCATTCTTTTTAGATGATGCTTTTTTAGTAGTTTTTTTAGTTTTCTCATTCTTTTCTAATTTAGTGCTTTTGTCAAAAATAGTATAAATTAAAATCAAAAAAATTATTAGTGCACTAATTAATAAAATTAAAACTCGATAATTTAAGGTATCTAATTTTTCTTGGGTAGTATCTAAATATGTATTAGTTAAATATTTTTCAAAATTATCATCATTTATAATAACTTCATTTTCAACAGGTACAAAATTTTTGATATTTTTAATAGCTAAAGTTTTAATTTTTTTTGGAATTTCTACAGGATAACCATAAACTTTAATAGTTTTAGGAGATACTTTAACTCGTTCATAAGTATAATCAATAATTTGCTTGTATTTGGAATAATCTTTAGAATTTATCGCAATTAAATAAGTATGCCATGCTCCTGAAACTTCTTTTTCCATTACAAAATGAATTTGTTTATTTCCTATTTTAGCAAAAGCTTCACTCATTTGATTAATTTCTAAATAAGCATATTGATTTGTTTTTTCAATATTTTTCCATTCTACTATTTTTTTATCTTCTGTAAAAATTTTAAAAGACGAATATAGAAGTATTGCTATCACAGAAAGATATATAACTGATAGAATTAATTTAATTAAAATTATTTTCTTATTCCGATAATTTTTCTTTGCCATATTAGCTCCTTCTGAACCCTTATTGTTAATTTTAACATAAAAGCTAAAAAAAAACTACTATTAGTAGCCTATTTTTGATCTGTAGAACCAAAACCTCCTTGACGAATTCCTTCTGCAGTATCATCATCAACTGTCAAATATTTTTGAAAAATAACTTGACCTATGACATCACCTTTTTTTACTTCTAAGTCATGATCAGAAAAATTAAAATATTGAAAATAGAAATGTCCTTCATTTGATTCATTATTATAATAATCACTATCTACAATTCCAATACTATTTGCCATAACAAAACCTTTTTTAGGACCACTACTTCGATTAACTAATATATAAAATTCATCTTCTGGACAATATGCTTTTAATCCTGTTGGAATTAATGTTGGTTTAGTTCCAAATTTATAAGCTGGAATAATAATATCTTCAGCAGCTTCAACATCATAACCTGCTGAAAATCTTGTTTTACGAACAGGAAGATGAATATCTTTATCTTTATATTCTGAAATTACTTCAAATCCTCTTTTTCTCATTTTATTTTTTCTCCTTCTTTTTTTAATTTATATTCAACAACTTTTTTTGATTTTAAACTTTTTTGAACATCGATAATTCTTTGATTAGAACTTCCTCTAAAATAAAGTGTTCGATTCAATAAACTTTCAATAAATCTTCCATCAACTAAAACGTCTATATAAGATAAAAATTCTTTTGTAAAATCATTTTCAAGCATCATTTGATCTACAATTTCTTTATCAAATAAATACCCTGTATAACACCAAATTGTTTTATTAGGATACTTTTCTTTAACTTTATGAAGAAAAGGAATTAATCTTTGTTGATGAGCTGGCCACATAGGTTCTCCGCCTAATAAAGAAAGGCCTTGAATAAAATCTTGACCTAAAAAATCTAAAATATCTTGTTCTTCTTTTTCTGTAAATTCTTGACCATATTGAAAATCCCAAGCTTCTTGATTAAAACAATTTTTACAATGATGAGGACATCCACTAACAAAAAGAGAAATTCTAATTCCTTCTCCATTTGCAATATCAAATTTTTTTATGGATGCATAATTCATATTGTTTCCTCCTAAATATGTGTTACTCTAGATTTTATTTCTTTTGTTTTACCAACATTCCAAAAATTTTCTCCTAAATAACCACAAGTTCTTCTTGCAACATTCATTTTATTTTTATCTTTATTTCCACATTCTGGACATTCCCATTCAAAATTATCATTTATCTTAATCTCTCCAGTATAACCACAAACATGGCAATAATCAGATTTTGTATTAAATTCAGCATATTGAATATTATCATAAATAAATTTAACAATTTCTTCCATAGCTTTTAGATTTTTTTCCATATTTGGAACTTCGACATAAGAAATACATCCACCAGATGAAATTGGTTGAAATTGACTTTCAAATTTAAATTTAGAAAAAGCATCAATTTTTTGTCTAACATCTACATGATAACTATTTGTATAATATCCTTTATCTGTTACATTCTTAATTGTTCCAAATTTTTCCTTATCAATTCTAGCAAAACGATAACATAAACTTTCTGCTGGTGTTCCATATAAAGCAAAGCCTAAACCAGTTTCTTTTTTCCATTCATCACATTTTTTACGCATATATTTCATAACTTCTATAGCGAATTGTTCTCCTTCTGGTTCAGTTTGTGGAACCCCTTTCATTAACATTGTTAATTCATAAATTCCTATATAACCTAAAGATAATGTTGAATAACCACCTTTTAAGTATTTATCTATTTTTTCACCTTTTCCAAGTCGTGAAATTGCACCATATTGCCAATGTATTGGAGAAGTATCACTTAAAGTTCCAAGTAAAGCTTCATGTCTACACATTAATGCTTCACGACAAAGTTCAAGTCTTTCATCAAATAATTTCCAAAATTTTTCTTCATCACCTTCAGCAATGATACCAATTTGAGGTAAGTTAATTGAAACAACACCTTGATTAAATCTTCCTTCAAATTTATAATTTCCATCTTCATCTTTCCATGGTGATAAGAAACTTCTACAACCCATGGGACTAAAGACATTTCCTTTATAATTTTTACGCATTTCTTTAGCACTAATATAATCAGGATACATTCTTCTTGCAGAACATTTTACAGCTAAACGTGTTAAATAATCATATTTTCCACCTTTTAAGCAATTATTCTCATCTAAAACATAAACTAACTTTGGAAAAGCTGGAGTAATATATACACCTTTTTCATTTTTAATTCCTTCATATCTTTGTCTAATAACTTCTTCAAATAACATAGCATTTTCTTCTATATATGGATCATCATCTTTTAAATGCATAAATAAAGTTACAAAAGGAGATTGACCATTTGTTGTCATTAATGTATTAATTTGATATTGAATAGTTTGAACTCCTGCTTTTACTTCGTCTTTTAAACGCTCTAAAGCAATAGATTCTATAACATCTTCTTTTAAATCTTTATGATTTTTCTTAATACTTTTAATAAATTTATTTTTACTGATTTTAACAAATTTTCCTAAATGAGAAAGATCAACAGATTGTCCTCCATATTGATTAGATGCAACAGCTGCGATAATCTGAGTCATAACAGTACATGCTACTTGAAAACTTTTTGGTGGTTCAATCATTTTTCCATTCATAACAGTTCCATTTTCTAGCATATCTTTAATATTAATTAGACAACAATTAAATATTGGTTGTACAAAATAATCAGAATCATGGAAATGTAATACAGCATCATCATGTGCTTTACTAATTTTTTCTGGCAATAAAATTCTACGAGTTAAATCACGTGAAACTTCTCCTGCAATATAATCTCTTTGTGTAGAAGCTAATACTGTACTTTTATTAGAATTTTCTTCAGCCAATTCTTTATTTGTATTTTTTATTAAACTAAGAATTGATTCATCTGTTGTATTACTTTTTCTAACTAGTGCTCTTGTATAACGATATGTAATATATTCTTTTGCTAAAGCATATTTTCCAAGATTCATAATTTTTTCTTCAATTATATCTTGAATATCTTCAACAAGCATTCTTTTCTTTTTTAATCCTTCAATATATTTTACTATATTTTCTATTTGACGATCAGTTACTTTGTCATCATCACTAACGCAATCATTTGCCTTTCTAATAGCGATTCTAATTTTCTCACGATCGAAATCAACACTTTTACCATCACGTTTTACAACTTTCATAATGTGTACCTCTCTTTCTATTTACAAATTCATCATATTTCTAATTTTGAAAAAATACTGTTGCAATTGCAACAATTTTACATTATAATTTTATTAAGGATTTAGGAGGTGTTCAAAATGCTTGAAAAACCTAGAATTTATCAAAATATTGAACAAAAAAATTTAAAAAAATTATTAAACAGTTTACAGTCAAATACACTTTTTTACAAAAATAATCAAACTATTGCCTACTCTATTGGTAATAGAGAAATTATAGGAATTATTGAAGAAGGAAAAGCAAATTTAGTTAGATTTGACTATGATGGAAAACGAACTATTTTAGAAGAAATGAATGAAGGAGATATTTTTTCAGATTTATTTATTTCTACCGATAATGGAGAATTATCAGTAATTTCAACAACTGATTGTAAAGTTACTTTTATTGAATATCCTGAATTAATTGAAGAAGCTAAAAAATCTCATACTGCTTTACTTGTTATTAATAATTTAATTCAATTAATGGCAAATAAATTAGTAAAAAGAAATGAAAGAATTGAATTACTAACAACTAGAAGTATTCGAAATAAATTACTAAATTATTTTGAATTACAAGCTAAGAAAAATAATTCTAAATCTTTTAATTTAGAATATTCATATACAGATTTAGCTGATTATTTATCAGTAGATCGTAGTGCCATGATGAGAGAATTAAAGAATTTAAAAGATGATAATTTAATTACAGATACTAATAAAAAAATTACTATTTTATATTAATTTATCTTTCAAGTAAGCTTAAACTTACTTTTTCTTTTTCTAATGAAATATCATCGACATAACAATCAACAATATCACCAACACTAAATAAATCAGATGGATGTTTTATAAAGTTTTTACTTAATTTAGAAATATGGGCAAGTCCATCATTATGAAGACCAATATCAATAAATAAACCAAAGTCAACTACATTTCTAACTGTTCCTTGTAATTTCATACCTACTGCTAAATCTTTAATTTCTAAAATATCACTTTTGAGGATAGGTTGTGGCATTTCATCTCGTGGATCTAAATTTGGTTTTTTCAAAGAAGAAATAACATCTTCTAAAGTATAACTATCTGTTTGTAATTTTTTAGTCATCGTTTCAATTGAAATTTCATCTAATTTTTTTATTAATTTATCAGTTCCAATATCTTCTTTTGTACAGTTTATTTCTTCTAATAATTTTAGTACGATTTCATAACTTTCAGGATGAATTGCTGTTGCATCTAAAACATCTATTCCATCAGTAATTCTTAAAAATCCAATTGCTTGAAGATAGGCTTTGTCTGTTAATAATTTTTGTTTTTTGATTTCTAATCTTGAAGTTATTTTTCCTTTTTGTTCACGATAAGCTATTATCTTGTCAATTGCTTTTTTTGTAAGACCTGAAACATATTTCAATAAAGATGGTGATGCAGTATTAATATTAACTCCCACACTATTAACACATTTTTCTACAACAAAATCTAACAAATTTGATAGTTTTTTTTGACTAACATCATGTTGATATAATCCTACACCAATTCCTTCTGGTGGAATTTTAACAAGCTCAGCTAAAGGATCTTGTAATCTTCGACCAATGCTTACTGCACTACGTTTTTCAACAGCTAAATTAGGAAATTCTTCAATAGCTACTTTAGAAGCACTATAAATAGATGCTCCTGCTTCTGAAACAATGACATATTTACATGATAAATTATATTTCTTTATCATATTTATACAAAATTTTTCTGATTCACGAGAAGCAGTACCATTTCCAATAGCAATAACATCTACATTATATTTATTAATTAAAGCTACAACATTTTCCATTTCTTTATTTAACTTTTCTAAAGGAATATTATTTAAAAATGGTTTAATTACTGTTGAATCTAAATATTTACCTGTTTTGTCAATAACAGCTAATTTACAACCATTGACAAAACCTGGATCAAAAGCTAAAACAACTTTTTCTTTAAGTGGTGGCGTTAAAAGTAATGCCTCTAAATTTTTACCAAAATTTTCAATAGCCGCTTCTTCACCTTTTTCAGTTAAATCACTACGAATTTCTCTTTCAATAGATGGCGCAATTAATCTTTTATAAGAATCTTCAATAGCTTCTTTAATATAGTTAACGACAAAACTATTTTCATTTTTAATTAATTTTTTTTCTAAAAAAGTAATAATTTCTTGTTTTTCTACATTTAAAGAAACTGTTAATACTTTTTCATTTTCACCACGATTTAAAGCAAGTATTCTATGAGCCTTAATCCACTTTATAGGTTCTTGATAAGAATAGTACATTTCATAAATTTTACCTTCATCATTTGCTTTAGCTTTTTTACTAGATGTGATAACCCCATTTTTATAAAAATAATTACGAATCCATTTTCGATAACTAGCATTATCACTAATCCATTCTGCAATAATATATTTTGCTCCTTCTATACATTTAGAAAGAGGTAAATCTTCTTTTATAAACTTAGCTGATAACTCCTCAATAGTTCCTGTTAAAGGATATGACATCATCATCTTAGCTAGTGGTTCTAAACCTAAAGCTATGGCTTCAGTAGCCTTAGTTTTTTTCTTCTCTTTATATGGACGATATATATCTTCTACTTCTACTAATTTAGAACAATTTAAAATAGCCATTTTTAATTCATCTGTTAAAAGATTTTTTTCATCTATTAATCTAATAACATCTTCTTTACGTTTTAATAAATTTTCTTGATAAAGATATACTTCATTAATTTTTCTTATCATTTCCTCATCTAAAGCATTAGTTGCTTCTTTTCTATATCTTGCAATAAAAGGAACTGTATTTCCTTCACTAAGTAAAGTTAATACTGTTACTACTTGCTTTTGTGTAATATTTAAATCTTCACTAATTTCCTTAATAATAAACTCATTCATAAACTACACCTCGTTCTTATCATACCAAAATAAAAAATCAATAAAAAGTATTGACTTTTTTTATTTTTTATTTTTGTTTATATAGAAAATAGCTTCAGTTGCCGCGATAGCACCATCTGAGGCAGCTGTAACTAATTGTCGTAATTTTTTTTGTCTAATATCTCCTGCTACAAACACACCTTCAATATTAGTATGACAATTTTCACTAGAAGAAATATAACCATCATCAGTTAATTCTAAAACTTTAGCTAAACTATAATTATTAGGATTTTTTCCTATAGCAATAAATAATCCAGAAATAGAAATATCTTTAATATTATTTTCTTTATCAATAATTTCTACTCCTTCTAAAAATTCATTACCATAAATTTTATTAACCTTAGAATTACAAATAATTTCTACATTTTCTTTAGTTTTTAACTGTTCTAATGAAGATTCTGCTGCTCTAAATTCATCTCTACGATGAATTAAATATACTTTATGACAAAGATTAGATAAATAGAGAGCTTCTTCAATAGCAGTATTTCCTCCACCTACTACCATAACATCTTTATTTTTATAGAAATTACCATCGCAAGTAGCGCAATAAGAAACTCCTTTTCCTAAAAATTGCTTTTCACCATTTATTTCTAAATTTCTAGGTATTAAGCCTGTTGCAATAATAATTGCTTTTGCTTGATATTTTGCTTTATTAGTAATTACTTCTTTATTTTCTGTAATATCTTTTACTTCTTCATATTTAATTTCTCCATTAAATTCTTTTACTTGTTGATAAATATTAGTAGCTAAATCATAGCCACTTATATTTAAAAAACCAGGATAATTATTAACTGAAGAAGATTTAATAATTTGTCCTCCATAGTTATCTTTTTCTAAAATAAGAACTTTTTTATTTGCTTGAAGTGCATAAATAGCACTAGTAAGTCCTGCAATACCTGCACCAACAATAATAATATCGTACATTATATTTCTAAAAACTCCTTTAATTCATCCATACTTTTAAAACCAATTGAGCTTTTGATTACTTCTTTATTTTCAAAAACAAATAAAGCAGGAATAGACATAATACCATAAGTTTTAGCAATTTTTTCAGCATTATCAACATTTAATTTAACAAAATTATATTTAGTTGTTTCCGTTGAAAGTTTATCTATAATTGGACTTAACATTTTACATGGACCACACCAATCTGCATAAAAATCTACTACTACTTTTTCCTTAGAATTTAAAACTTTTTCTTCAAAATCTGCTTCTTTTATTTCAAGTACTGCCATTATTTTCATCTCCTTTTTTATTCATTATATCATATAGAAAATTAAATCAAATTTTTTTTAAAAAAATTGTATTTTTTTGTTGACAAATTATTTACTTTCGGTTAGTATAATAATCACCAATTCGGCATTAGGCGAATTGGTCGCTAGTATCACACTAGCCAACCCCTTTTTATTCTTTTTGGAGACTGCCCTCAGGGGGTGCAGTCTCTTATTTTTTTAATTATATAAAATTTTAATATAAAAAAATGATAATTTTTTTTATCATTTTTTTTATCATTTTTTTATTTTTTTTCTAAACTCTCATAAAATTCATATCTTTCTTCAGCATTAATTTTATTTTGTTCTAATTTATCTTTATAATCTTTGGAAATTTTCTTTAGAGAACGATATCTATCTTCACCACCAATAAATTCATAATATTTAGAAAAATCTGCTTTAGCATCCATTTTAAATTTCTTAGTTTCTGGATTATAATGAAATATTGGAAAATATCCTGATTCTGTAGCTAATTTTTCTTCTAATATGCTATTATTCATTCCTTTTATGATTCCTTGAGCAATACATGGAGCATAGCAAACAATAATAGATGGACCATCATATTGTTCTGCTTCTTCTAATACTTTTATAGCTTGATTAGGATTAGCTCCAAGCGAAATAGCTCCTACATATACATGAGAATAAGTAAGTGCAATTTTTAATAAATCTTTTTTTTCAGCACTTTTACCACTAGAAGCAAATTTAGCAACAGCTCCTTTTCTTGTTGACTTAGAAGCTTGACCACCTGTATTAGAATATACTTCTGTATCAAGAACTAAAATATTAACATTTTCATGATTTGCTAGAATATGATCAATTCCATTATAACCAATATCATAAGCCCAACCATCGCCACCAATAATCCAAAAAGAACGTGGTCTAATAAAATCTTTTAATTCTAACAATTCATCTATTTTTGTTTCATCAATAATTTTTAATAATTCATCTGCTGTTTCTAAAGTAATATCAGCACAATAATTTTTATATATTTTTTGTTCACTTTTCTTAACTAAATTTAAATTATTTTTAATTAGAGTAACAATTCTATTTTTCATAGAAATATCAGCAATTTTCATACCATAACCATATTCAGCATTATCTTCAAATAACGAATTGGCCCAAGGAACAGAATATGGCATATTAGGTGCACTCGCTCCATAAATAGAAGAACAACCTGTTGCATTAGCGATAATTAAACGTTCACCAAATAACTGAGTTAATAACTTTAAATATGCAGTTTCTCCACAACCAGCACATGCTCCACTATATTCAAATTTAGGAGTTTTAAATTGACTATTTTTAACTGTATTTAAAGGAAATACTTCTTTTTCTTTTACATCATTAAATAAATAATTATGAATTTCATCTAATTCTTGTTCTAATTCTTCATTTTTATCTTTCATAACAATAGCTTTTTGTTGTTTTTTACCAGGACAAATACTACTACATAATGAACAACCTGTACAATCTTTTGGACTAATACCAATTGTATATTTATAGTTTTTATCTTTAATATTGGCATCTATTAATTGTTTTTGAACAATATCTGGAGCATCAATAACTTCTTTTTCATCTAATAAAAATGGTCTAATAACTGCATGTGGACAAACTAATGAGCATAAATTACATGTAATACAGTTTTCACTATTAAAACAAGGTAAACTTTCACTAATATTGCGCTTTTCTAATTTTGTTGTTGCTATTTCAAAAGAACCATCTGGATTTTTAATAAAATCAGATACTTTTAACTTGTCGCCCTCCATTGAATTAATAATCTCAAAAGTTGTTTTTTTCTTTTCAATTTCTTCAGTAAAATCAACATCCGGAATTTTTACTTGAATAATATTATCTAATACTTCATCAATAGCTTTTAAATTTTTAGCAGTAACATCGCCACCCTTATTTTGAAATCTTTTTTCAATACTTCTTTTAATTTCTTCTTTAGCATAATTAAAATCAATAACTTTTCCTAATTTAAAGATTAATATTTCCATCATTGCACTAATTTTTCCAGGAATTTTATTTTCTCGTGCAATTTTACTAGCATCTACAATATAAAATCTAATGTTTCTACGTTGTAAAATCTTTTTATCTTTTGAAGACATATTTTTTAAAACTTCATCAGGAGTCATACTAGTATTTAATAAGAAAATTCCATTTTGTTTAATTTTATCTAACATTCTAAGTCTAGATAAATATCTATCTTTAGTACATACAATTAATGAAGCTTTTTCAATATAGTATGTAGATCTAATTGTTTTTTTATCAAAACGCATATGACTAACTGTAACACCACCAGATTTTTTAGAATCATATTGAAAATAGCCTTGAACATACGCTCTAGTAGCTTCTCCTGTTATTTTCATTAAATCTTTAGTTGCTGATACCATTCCATCAGAACCATATCCATAAACTAAAAATTCTGTACTAGTTGTAGGTAAGGTAAATGATTCATCATATGAAATTGATAATTTTGTAATATCATCTACAATTCCTACTGTAAAATTAGAATGACATTCTCGACTATCTAAAAAATCATATACACCTTTTATCATTGCTGGAGTTGTATTTTTACTAGCAAGACCATATCTTCCTCCAACTACTGTTACTTTAGCATCTTTTTCTTTTAAGACTCTAACAACATCTAAATAAAGTGGTTCACCATTACTACCTGCCTCTTTAGTACGATCTAAAACAGCTATTTTTTTAACAGTTTTAGGTAGAGCACTTAAAAAATATTTTGTACTAAATGGCCTATATAAATGAACTTCTATTAACCCAATTGTTTGGTTTTTTTCTTCAACAAGATAATCAATTGTTTCTTTAATTGTTTCACATACAGATCCCATGGCTACAATAACTTTAGTAGCATCTTTATGACCATAATATTGAAAAGGAGCATAATTTTTTCCTGTAATTTCATTTATTTTTTCCATATATTCATTTACAATATCTGGTAGCTTATCATAATATTCATTTCTAACTTCAGTCGCTTGAAAATAAATATCTTCATTTTGATTAGTTCCTTTAATTACTGGTTTTGAAGGATTTAGTGCTCTGTTACGAAATTCTTTTAATTTTTTTTGGTCTATTAATTCCTTTACTTTTTCAAAATCAATAACATCAATCTTTTGTAACTCATGGGAAGTTCTAAATCCATCAAAGAAATTAAGAAATGGAATACTACCTTTAATTGCTGCTAAATAACTAACGTTTGTTAAATCGTGAACTTGTTGAACAGAAGATGAAGCAAGAAAAGCAAAGCCAGTTGTTCTTGCTGCATAAATATCTTGATGATCACCAAAAATTGACAAAGCATGAGTAGCTAAACTTCTCGCAGCAACATTAATAACACAAGGCAACATTTCACCTGCAATTTTATACATATTTGGTAACATCAATAAAAGTCCTTGGCTAGCTGTATAAGTAGATGTCAAACAACCTAATTGTAACGAACCATGAATCATCCCAGCTGCTCCTGCTTCACTTTCCATTTCTACTATTTTTACAGGAGTACCAAAAAAATTAAGTTTCCCACTATTTGACCATTTATCTGTTATTTCAGCCATATAAGATGCAGGAGTAATTGGATATATCCCAGCTACTTCTGTAAAGTTATAAGCAGATAAGGCACAAGCCTCATTACCATCTATAATTTTTTTCATTATGATCCTCCTCCACTATTTTTACTAACAATATAATTATATACTAAATAAAAAAAAAAGTGAACCTTTTCAAAATTTTAAGCTCACTTAATCATTAATATATTGATACAACACTTTCGTTATCTTCAAATATCCTAAATCACTAATATGAATACCTTCTGTTGTATATTTCAAACTAAGATTACCTTCATTATCCACTAATTCACTATACATATCAATATATGTATAATTATTATCTTTACAATATTTTTTTAGTTTTTTATTAATTTCTCTAATTTGTTCATTTGTTCTATTACTAACTGATTCATGATTTATTTTTTCATCATTTGTATCATTAATTGGATAAATAGATTCTATATATATTTTTGTTTTAGGTCTTTTTATTAATATATTATTTACTATCTTATCAATATTATCTACAATTTCTTCAGTTGTTTTTCCAATTTTAATATCATTAGTACCAATTAAAAGAAATACTTTAGTAGGATTATATACAGATACCATAGAATCTATATTATTTAAAATATCATCAGTTGTATAACCTGGTACTCCACTATTAACAACAGCAATATCATCATATAATTCATTCAAAGGATAATATGCTGTTAAAGAATCACCTAAGAAAATAAAATTATCTCTAGGGGATGCCTTTAATTGATATGGATTATTAGCACTTGACTTAATACTATATTGAAAAAATATAAATTCGCTAACTAAAAGAATAAATAATAAAATACATATTATTAATAAAATAGATGGTTTTGATATAAAGATTTTTTTATCTGTTTCTTTCTTTTTCATAGCTAACCTCCCTGATTAATAAGTTATTATATCATATCTTTAATAAAAAAACACTATTAAAGTGTTTATTTTACAATCCAAAAAGTTGACATATCACGTAAACCATTTTTTCCTCCTGCCACAGGAGTATTTATGATTTTATTATTAATTACTAATTCAGAAGAACTTCCTCCATCTAAATTAGCTGCATTTATTGCTCCATAGTTTTCCATAATTTCTGTTAAATCACCCATGTCTGCACCAAGACTAGTAGCAAGACGTCCATTAATAACTAAAAATAAGGCAATTCCATCTTTTCTTTGACCAATAGCAGTACGAGGTGCAATTCCCCAACCACCATTACCTTTAACAAAAGCACTTTTACCATTAATAATTAAGAATGGTCCAAATTCAACAGCATCACGAATTCCCATTTCAATAGCTTGATTCTTAGTATATTTTCCTAAAATCAATTTATTACTTTTATCAAATCCAATAAAGCCTCCACCCATGTTAGCATCAGCATAATCACTTACTACTTTTCCATTCGAAATGACTGTTCCATGTGGAATTGCTCCATTACTGTTCCAGTCTGGATCATAAAAACCGCCTGCATTCATTGCAATGATAGCATTATTTTCTTTAGCAACAGTTGTTATTGCTTCCCCACGTTTTCCAAGATATTTAGAAGTTGCAATAGAAATTCTAGAAGGATCATAAATAGCCACTAAAAAACCTTGATAATTTTTTCCTTCAATATTAATGACTTTATATAAATCTTTTTCATCACGATCTAAAATTTGTTCCTCAAATTTATTTTTATAAGAACTAGACTTTTTATATTTACTAAATTTAATTAAAGAAGTATTAGTCTTTCCTTCTGGTTCAATAATTGAATTATTTCTTAATACTTCCTGTATTGTTTTATCACTATATAAAGAGGTTGCTAAATAGCGATGATTCATTGTTGTCATCGCAGTTGTAATCCAAAAATTTCTAAATGTTGGCCAAGGACCATATAATAAGAAAAGTCCAATTCCAAATACTCCTACTATACTACTAAGCCCAAGTATTAATTTTTTTCTCTTTTTTTTAGGTTTCTTTTTTTGTCTTTTAGAAGTATCATCAGATTCAACTTTTTCTTCTAAAGTTAATAATTCTATTACTTCATCTTCTTTCATCTTTATCACTTTCCTCTTTAATTATTTTGTTTCTTCTCTACCAGAATATTGTCCATCTTTATTGTAATCAATATATTTCTTTTTAGTTTCGTAATTTTCTAAATGAATACTATCTTGCTTATTTTCACTATCTAACCAAGCATTATATTGTTGTAAATTATTATTATAGCTATTAATATCATCTACAAAATAATTAACCATTTCTTCATAACCTTGCTTATAAGCTGCACACTTACTATTAACATCAGAAGATGAATAATATATATCATCAGTACAATATTTTCTTAAATTATTTTTAGTACTCAAACTAATTTTAGAAACTAGTTCTTCATATGATTTTAATTTATTTTTAAATTCTGCATCTTGTGTTTCTAGAGTATCATAATAAACTTTATCCAAAAACTCTGTATGTAATTGATCTCTCATTGTATTAAATTCTTCCATCTTTTTACTAAAATTATTATAAGATTTAACAATAGTGTCCATCCTTGAATTCATCTCTTTTTGATCTTTTTTAACACTACTAATAAACATAGTTATAAATCCCCAAATAACACAAGTAATACCAATTAAAACTAATATTTTAATTTTTTTACTTTTTTTCTCATCCATACTATCTATTCTCCTACTACTTTATTCTAACAAAATTACCTTCTATTGTAAATTAATTTTTTTTCCTTTTAAAACAATATTTAATAATAATATAATTAAAAATCATAATTAGAAAAGATATTATAACTTTAGAAAATAACAAATTAAAATTTAATTTCTGATATGCAATGTACATAAATACTATTTCTAATAATAAAGAACAACTATTAACAATAATATAATCAACTATATTATATTTTATATCATTTAAGAAATTAATAAGTAAATTAATAAATATAGTAGTAAAAAAAGATATTAATATACTATTAATTAAAGTATATTTAGAAATAAGTATATTAAAAATTATAATATTAATAAGTGTTATTAAAAAACCTCTATATCCATGAGTAGTTAATTCTCTATATTTATTAAACCAACTAGTATGATTATCTTCATTTATATATTTCTCAATATTATTTGTAAATTTTTTTGTATTACTAATAAATTTATTAGGTTTAAAATTTTCAATTTCTTTTAATAATTCTCCAAGTTTATTAAAATCTTCTAATTCTAAAAGATAACCTCTATTTTTAAATTCATTAATAATTTGTTTTTGGTGATTATTAGTATGTTCTTTATATTTTTTTAGACGAGCTGCTGCAATAATTGGTTTATTATTTTGTAATCCCATTAAAATAGAGCCTACTCCTCCATGAGTAATTAAAATTCTACATTCTTTAACTAATTTTTCTAATTCTTCTTGAGAAATCAAATCAAAAATTTCCATATTTTTTGATTTATATTTTGTATATCCTGCTTGAACAATTACTTTTTCTTTAATATTATTATTTTTTATTTCTGTATCAATAGCTTTTAATAAACGCTTAAACTCTTTATCTTGTGTTCCCAATGTAACTAAAATCATTAATAAATCCATCCCCCATCTATTGCTTTTGGATATATCTTTTTCATACTACTCCACTGAACAATAAATTTATCAGAAATAGGATATAAAAGTTTACCCGTTATTGTTTTTGATATCATGTTTGCAAAAGTTTCAATATAAATAACTCTACTTCCAAATATTTTTCCAATTATACACATTGGTCCTGCAGTATGAGCACCAGTTGTAATAATATAATCTGGATGAATCCTAAAATATAAAAATAAACTTTTAAAACAATTAAATAATAATTTAAATGGATAAGAAAGTAAATGATCTTTTGTTCCATATATTAAATAACTTATCTTATTTTTATATTGTTCTTTCAAATTTAAATTAGATTTTGTTTTTTCTGTAATAATATAATAATCATAATGTTTAAACATACTTTTTAACTGCATCATTTCAGATAAATGACCACCAGTAGATGAAATAAATAAAATTTTTTTCATATTATCACTTTCTTTCTATTAAATTATACCAATATTTTATAACTTCTTCTCCACTATATTTTTTAATACTTTTTCTACTTTCATTACCAATTTTTTTTCTAATATTTCTATTTTCTATTAAATCTTCTACCTTTTTTATATAAACATCAAAATTGCGATTCTTAATTAAATAACCATTTCTTCCACTATCGATTAATTCTCTAGCTCCTTCAGCTGAAGAAAATGCTATACAAGGAAGTCCATGACTCATAGCCTCAATTAAAACAATCCCAAAACTCTCTGTATAAGATGTCATTAAATAAATAGATGATTTATGTAATAATTTATCAATATAATCTTTATTTTGAAAACCATGCAAAGTTACCTTTTCTTCTAAATGATGATCTTTAATATATTTTTCTAATGCTGATCTTTGAGAACCATCTCCAATAATATCTAAAGTCCAATTAGGATACTTTTCAATAATTTTAGTATAAATAAAAAGTAAATCTAAAAAACCTTTTTCTGGAGAAAGCCTACCGACAGATACTAATCTTTCTTCCTTTAAAGATGCTACCCTTAATGGTATTTTATCTACAATATTGGGAATATAAATACACTTACATTTTGTTTTTTCTAATTCTTTTTTATAAAACTCCTCAAGATTTTTTGATACTAGTACTAAATAATCTAACTTAGAAGCAGCCCTAGTTACCTCTCCAGCATATTTTAAATTATCATGATAATGATTATGTTCCCAACCTATTTTTAAAATATTATTAGAACCATATTCACCTAACCAATCATCAAATATATCACGAGTCGCAATAACAATATCACTATCAGTATGAGTAATATAATTAATCATCGTTTTTCTTCTTTTTATTAAACATTTAACTCCTTTAATTACTTCTTTAAATAAACTTAAAAACTTCTTTTTATTCCATGCTTGTTTTAATTCATTATGATTTGGTTTAATATCTGTTAAATATTTTACTTTTACTTTTTTATTTAAATCAAATACTGGTTTCTCATATAATTTATATGTACATGCTATTTCTACTTTATATTTATCTACTAAAAGATTAGCTAAAGCACAAATACTTTTTTCAATTCCACCATATCCTAAATGAAGTGATAAAATAGATATTTTTTTCATTAAAATCACCTACTATTAGTATACCATTAATTTAACTCAATAAAAAGAAAAAGTCTATTTTAAGACTTTACATAACATTGTTTTTATTTTTTAGTAATTTCAACAACAGCACGAGCACCAAAACTAGTAGTAGTAGTGCCGCCGGTGTAGTTGTGCAAATGACCTGCACGATGCACATACCACGCATCAGTAGTGTTACGAGAGAAAGCCGACATAGTCCAATATTCATAGTCATATACTCCATTTTCATTTACTGTATTATTATTATAACTTCCTCCACAATCTGTAGATTGCCATAAGTAATTATGCATCCAATCTGGACAGGATCCTCTATTATATGCATCTATACTAGGTAGAATAATATTAGGATATTTTTCTCCATCTTTGTATACCAGACAACCTGTTGATGAAGCTTCAAGTGCTGTTATCATTCTTGCTCGTGCTTTTCTTGTTCCTAAGACTGTACTTGTATATGTGTTCTTCTCACATCTTATTTTATAATCTCCTGAAGTACCTTCATTATATGTACAACCTGTGTAAGCATTTTCATATAATGTGGTTACTCCAGGTTCATATTCTAGTACATTTACATTTACCCACGTTGAAGTTGCTGCTTCTAATTGTGGTAAGATTGTATCTGGTCCTTTACTATTATCATTTACTCCTGCATGCCATGCTATATTTCTTATTGTATTTTCTCTTTGTTGCATTGTTATTGTTGTTCCATTGTCATGTAATACATAGAAATAATAGAATTCATGATTATTAACATAATACTTTATAACTGTTCCTTGTTTACATGTTTGCCCTTTTTTATAACAATCTGTTTTTACACATGTCTTTTCTTCACCGTTTATACATTTATTTGGTTCTTGTTCATGATATTCATATGCAGTTATTAATTCTTTATTAAAACTTTTATCATATACTTCATCTATTGCTTCTTGAACATTATCTGCTACTAGTTTTGAATTTTCATTACTATAACCAACATTTATACTTGATATTATAGTTGCGGCATATACTGTTGTTCCTGCTATTAAAAATCCTATTATTATTCCTACTATCAATTTATAATTTTTCTTTATCATCCTAGATCACCTATTTTTATTTATCTAAGATTATTATACCCCCCCCCGTTTATATTTTTGCAAGAAAAAATTACACCGAAGTGCAATTTATGATTTGGTTATTTCAACAACAGCACGACCACCATATCTATTTATATTAGCTTCAATTTTGTCAACATACATGACTCCATTTGCTCTAATATGAACAGCAATGCCAGAAGAAATCGTCATAGTATAATAACCAAGATAAGCTTGATAATCATTAACTGTTCCCTCATAAGTCATTGACCTTTGTAAATAATTATATAACCATATTGGACATGTTGGGATATTAGTACCATCACTAAATTTGCAACCTAATATTGTAGCCTCTTGAACTGTAATCATTCTTACATTTACTTCTTTTTTATCTAATTCATAGATATTAATATTACAGTTAGAATAAAAACAACCTGAATAACCTAATGTTGAATTTTCTCTCCCTATTGAATAATTAAATTTATTTACATTTGTCCAAGTTGAAGTTTTATTTTCTAGAATATTTAATACGTTATTTATATTCGTATTACTATCTTCATTTAAATTCCATGGTATATTATATTCAATATTTTTTTGACTTTGTAATGTTAATTTTTCTCCATCATCATGCACTACATGAAATCTTATTTTTTCTTTTTCATTTACCATATATTCTACTATTGTTCCTGGTGAACAACTTCCTTCTGTATTATTTAAATAACAAGTATTAACTTTACATGTTTTTTCATCGCCTGTTACACAAAAGTCTTCTGATTCCTTATTTTCATCATAATAATACATTGCTTTTATATTTTCATTTTTTGGTTGAGGAGCTTTACTTTCACTAGCTTTTTTATACACTTCATCTATTGCATCTTGAACATTAGTTGCTACTAGTTTTGAACTTGCATTATTATATCCAACATTTATACTTGATATTATAGTTGCTGCGTATACTGTTGTTCCTGTCAGTATTGCTCCTAATACAAACATAATTAACATTTTTATTCTTTCTTTCATCTTAGATCACCTATTTTATTTATCTAAGATTATTATACCCCCCCCCGTTTATATTTTTGCAAGAAAAAAATTACACCGAAGTGTAATTTAGGGTTTGTTTATTTCTACGACGGCACGCGCACCATCGGCATTAGTAGTAGTATTACCAGTGTTGTCTAGGTAACCGGAATTAAGTACACGCCACGCAAAAGTAACGATGTCAAAATTAGCTGACATAGTCCAATAACCACCATCATATACTCCATTTTCATTTACTATATCGCTATTATAATTTCCTCCATAACTTGTAGATTGATATAAGTAGTTATACATCCATCTTGGGCAGGAACCCCGATTATTTGCATCTATACTTGGTGGTATAATATTAGGATTTATTTTTTCATCTTTCCATACTAAGCATCCTGTTGCTGAAGCTTCTAATGCTGTGATCATTCTGGCTCGTGCTTTTCTTGTTCCTAATACTGAATTTGTATAGGTATTTGTTTCGCACTTTATTTTATAATCAGCTGTATATGTACAACCTGTGTAAGCATTGTCATATAATGTGGTTACTCCAAGTTCATATTCTAGTACATTTACATTTACCCATGTTGAAGTTGCTGCTTCTAATTGTGGTAATATTGTATCTGGTCCTTTACTGTTATTATTTTCTCCTGCATGCCATGCTATATTCCTTATTGTATTTTCTCTTTGTTGCATGGTTATCTTTATTCCATCATCTCTTAGTACATAAAAATAATGAAATTCACTATCATTTACATAATACTTTATAACTGTTCCTTGTTCACATGTTTTACCTTTTTTATAACAATCTGTTTTTACACAGTTTTTTTCTTCGCCATTTATACATTTTGGATCTTGTTCACTATATTCATAAGCAGCTATTGGAGTTTTTGAAAAACTTTTATCATATACTTCGTCTATTGCATCTTGAACATTATCTGCTATTAGTTTTGAATTTTCATTACTATAACCAACATTTATACTTGATATTATAGTTGCCGCATATACTGTTGTTCCTGTTAATATTGCTCCTATTATTATTCCTAACATAAATTTATAATTTTTCTTTAGCATCCTAGATCACCTATTTTTATTTATCTAAAATTATTATACCCCCCCCCGTTTATATTTTTGCAAGAAAAATTTACACCGAAGTGCAATTTATGGCTTGGTTATTTCTACTACTGCTCGTGCTCCTTGGTTAATATCAACAGTTCCATGAACGTCGTACAAGTGACCCCCACGGTCAACAATCCACGCAACAATAGTGTTATTTGAGTCAGCCGACATGGTCCAATAATTATAATCATATTTTCCATCCTCGTTTACTGTATCGTTATTATAACTTCCTCCCCAATTTTTTGATTGATATAGATAATTATACATCCAGTCTGGACAGGAACCATTATTATAAGCACTTATGCTTGGTGGAATAACATTACTATCTTTTGAACCATCTTTCCATACTAAACAACCTGCTGCTGAGGCTTCTAATGCTGTTATCATTCTGGCACGTGCTTTTCTTGTTCCTAATACCGAACTTGTATATGTGTTCTTTTCGCATCTTATTTTATAGTCTTCTGTTGTTGAACAACCTGTATTTGCATTTTCATATAATGTTGTTACTCCAGGTTCATATTCTAGTACATTTACATTTACCCAAGTTGAAGTTGCTTTTTCTAAGACTGGTAATACTGTATCTGGTCCTTTGCTGTTATCATTTGCTCCTGCATGCCATGCTATATTCCTTATGGTATTTTCTCTTTGTTGCATGGTTATCTTTGTGCCATCATCATGTAATACATAGAAATAATGAAATTCACTATCATTTACATAGTACTTTATTACTGTTCCTTGTTTACATGTTTTTCCTTTTTTATAACAATCTGTTTTTACGCATGTTTTTTCTTCGCCATTTATACATTTTGGATCTTGTTCACTATATTCATACGCTGTTATTAATTCTTTATTAAAACTTTTATCATACACTTCGTCTATTGCTTCTTGAACATTATTAGCTACTAACTTGGAGTTTTCATTATTATACTCTACATTTATACTTGATATGATAGTTGCTGCATATACTCCAATTCCTCCTAGAGTTATTCCTCCTAATACAAAAATAATTAACATTTTTATTCTTTCTTTCATCTTAGATCACTCACCTATTTTTATTTATCTAAGATTATTATACCCCCCCCCGTTTGTATTTTTGCAAGAAAAATTTACACCGAAGTGTAATTTATGATTTTGTTATTTCGACAACTGCTCGCGCACCATTGTGATTTTCAGTAATACTGAAGTAGTCGTTACCATAGCCTATACTACCACTAGTACTTACATACCATGCCTTAACAGGATTACTAGAGATAGCTGACATGGTCCAATAATGATAATCATATACTCCATTTTCATTTACTGTATCATTATTATAACTACCACCATAGTTTTTTGATAGATTTAAGTAATTATGCATCCAGTCTGGACAGGAACCTTCTTTATTTACTGAACAACCTGTTGATGATGCTTCTAATACTGTTATCATTCTGGCTCTTGCCTTTCTTTTTCCTAGGATTGAACTTGTATATGTATTTGTATCACATGTTATTTTATAATCTTCTGTTGTTGAACAACCTGTGTAGGCATTTTCATATAATGTTGTTACTCCAGGTTCATATTCTATAACATTTACATTTACCCAAGTGGATGTTGCTTGCTCTAAGGCTGGTAAAACAGTGGTTGGTCCTTTACTATTATCTTTTTCTCCTGCATGCCATGGTATATTTCTTATTGTATTTTCTCTTTGTTGCATCGTTATTGTTGTTCCATCATCTCTTAGTACATAAAAATAATGAAATTCACTATCATTTACATAATACTTTATAACTGTTCCTTGTTTACATGTTTTTCCTTTTTTATAACAATCTGTTTTTACACATGTCTTTTCTTCGCCATTTATACATTTTGGATCTTCTTCACTATATTCATAAGCAGCTATTGGAGTTTTTGAAAAACTTTTATCATATACTTCATCTATGGCATCTTGAACATTATCAGCTACTAACTTGGAACTTTCATTACTATATCCGACATTTATACTTGAGATTATGGTTGCTGCGTATACTGTTGTTCCAGTTAGTATTACACCCAATATAAAAGCTACTATTATTTTTATTTTCTCTTTCATCCTAGATCACCTATTTTTATTTATCTAAGATTATTATACCCCCCCCCGTTTGTATTTTTGCAAGAAAAA
>CANRPE010000011.1 GCA_947632405.1 uncultured Bacilli bacterium
TTTATTTATCTAAGATTATTATACCCCCCCCCGTTTGTGATTTTGCAAGAAAAAATTACACCGAAGTGCAATTTATGATTTGTTTATTTCTACGACTGCTCGTGCACCAACTCCAATATCAGTAGTGTTGTAGAAGTGCAAGTGACCTACACCGTGCACACCCCAAGCACGAGCAGTGTTATCAGAGTAAGCCGACATTGTCCAATAACAACGATCATATACTCCATTTTCATTTACTGTGTAGTTATTATAACTTCCTCCATGACTTGTAGATTGCCATAAATAATTATGCATCCAATCTGGACAGGAACCTTGGTTATATGCATTTATACTTGTTCCGAGAACTCTATTATCAGTATCTCCGTCTTTATATACTAAGCATCCAGTATTACTTGCTTCTAGTGCTGTTATCATTCTTGCTCTTGCTTTTCTTGTTCCTAATACTGTACTTGTATAGGTATTTGTTTCGCATCTTACCTTATAATCAGAAGTTGTACTTTCTGTATATGTACAACCTGTATAGGCATTTTCATATAGTGTTGTTACTCCTGGTGTATACTCTAAGACATTTACATTTACCCAAGTTGAAGTTGCTGCTTCTAGTTGTGGCAAGATTGTATCTGGTCCTTTGCTGTTATCTAGTGTTCCTGCATGCCATGCTATATTTCTTATTGTATTTTCTCGTTGCTGCATCGTTATCTTAGTTCCATCATCTCGTAAAACATAGAAATAATGATATTCATTTTCTTTGACATAATATTTTATAACTGTTCCTTGTTTACATGTTTTTCCTTTTTTGTAGCAATCTGTTTTTACACAGTTTTTTTCTTCTCCATTTATACATTTTGGTTCTTGTTCACTATATTCATAGGCTGTTATTAAGTCTTTATTAAAACTTTTATCATATACTTCATCTATTGCATCTTGAACATTATCTGCTACTAACTTGGAGTTTTCATTACTATAACCTACATTTATACTTGATATTATAGCTGCCGCATATACTGTTGTTCCTGCTATTAAAAGTCCAACCATTATTCCTACTATCAATTTATAATTTCTCTTTATCATCTTAGATCACCTATTTTTATTTATCTAAGATTTATTATACCCCCCCCCGTTTGTATTTTTGCAAGAAAAAATTACACCGAAATGTAATTTATGGTTTAGTTATTTCTACAACTGCTCGCACACCCGTATTATTATTAGTAGTTGAATCCTGACGTAAATTTCCATCTTCCTTTACATACCATGCAAAAGGAGAAGATGGGAATGCAGACATGGTCCAGTAACAATGGTCATTTAGTCCACTTTCATTTACTGTATTATTATTATAACTACCACCAAAACTTTTTGATAGATATAAGTAGTTATGCATCCAATCTGGGCATGATCCTTGGTTGTAAGCATTTATGCTTGGAGGAATAATTTTTTTATCTTTTTCTCCGTCTTTATATACTAAGCATCCTGTTGATGATGCTTCTAATGCTGTTATCATTCTGGCGCGTGCTTTTCTTGTTCCTAATACTGAACTTGTATATGTATTTGTTTCGCATTTTATTTTATAGTCTTCTGTTGTTGAACAACCTGTATATGCATTTTCATATAATGTTGTTACTCCAGGTTCATACTCTAAGACATTTACATTTACCCACGTTGAAGTTGCTTGTTCTAAAGCTGGTAATACTGTAGTTGGACCTTCACTATTATCATTTTTCCCTGCATGCCATGCTATATTTCTTATTGTATTTTCTCTTTGTTGCATTGTTATCTTTGTGCCATCATCTCTTAATACATAAAAATAATAGAATTCATGATTATTGACATAATATTTTATTACTGTTCCTTGTTTACATGTTTTACCCTTTTTGTAACAATCTGTTTTTACACACGTCTTTTCTTCGCCATTTATACATTTATTTGGTTCTTGTTCGTGATATTCATATGCTACTATTGAAGATTTTGAAAAACTTTTATCATATACTTCATCTATCGCAGCTTGAACATTATCTGCTACTAATTTAGAACTCTCATTACTATATCCTACATTTATACTTGATATTATAGTTGCTGCATATACTGTTGTTCCTGCTATTAAAAGTCCAACTATTATTCCTAACATAAATTTATAATTTCGCTTTATCATCTTAGATCACTCACCTATTTTTATTTATCTAAGATTATTATACCCCCCCCCGTTTGTATTTTTGCAAGAAAAAATTACACCGAAGTGCAATTTTCTTAACGCATTTTCATATCAATTAACTCTACAAATCTTTTAGGATTTTCAATCATTCTTTTATAAAGAGCAGTATGTTTTCTAATTTCTTTAATAAAATCTATTTCTTCTTGAGCTACTGAAATACCATATTTTTCATTATTTTCAGATACTAAATATTCATCACTTCCTAAGAAATAGTTAATATCTACTTTAAAAATGTCAGCTAAAGCTAATAAAGTTTCTAAAGTAGGGATTCTTGTTTCTTTTTCGTAGCAGCAAATACTTACTTTTGTAACATTAATTAAATTTCCTAATTCCTGTTGAGTCATACCGTTTTGTTTTCGTAAAGATTTAATTCTTTTTCCTAAAAGCATTACTTCACCTCTAATCTTTACAAATAGTATTTGTTAGTCTAATTATAATTATTACGATTATTTTTTTGGTGAAAGTTAACTAATAATAAACTTACGTTTCTTTTTGAATTCCTTTTGAAGTTAAAAATGTTACTTTTTCTGCTACTACTTCTAAAATATTTTTCTTATTTTCTTCTTCAATTGCACGTGATTGTACTCGACCTTTAATTCCTACAATGTCACCCTTATGACAATATTCTGATGTATTAGTTGCTGTTGTTTCCCATAAAATACAATCAACAAAATCAGTATCATATATACCATCCATATTTTTAAAACTTCTTGGAATAGCTAAACTTAAAGTTGCAATTTTTTTACCACTTTCTGTTTTATTAATTTTAACATCTCGTGTTAATCTTCCCACTAATATAATCTGATTTAGCATAATATACCTCCTTTCTATTGAGGTATATTACCTAGTCTTTTTAAATATGGCAAATAATAGTTTTTTCTTTTTCTTTTAACATTAATTTTCAAAAAAAATAATTCACTAAGTGAAATTATTTTTTTTAGAATTTTTTTTCTTTGAAAAATTTAGTTTATAAGTTTCTTTTAATTAACTGATTTAATTCAACTGCATATTCCATTGGTAATTCTTCTCTAAATTTATCTAAGAAACCTAAAACAATTAGTTCTGTTGCTTGTTCTTTGCTAATTCCTCTACTCATAAGATAGAATAAAGTTTCTTCACTTATTTTAGAAACTGTTGCTTCATGTTCAATATTACTAGAAATATTTCTACATATATTAACAGGAATAGTATCGCTTTTTGAATCTTGATCTAATATTAGAGTATCACATTTAACTATAGCTTCACTAGAAGTAGCACTTTCTTTTATATCTACTTTTCCACGATAAGTAGCATTTCCACCATGTTGAGAAATACTTTTTGAAATTATATTACTTTTAGTATTTTTACCTAAATGAATCATTCTTGCTCCCGTATCTTGAATTTGATTTCTTTTTGCAACACTAATTGTGACACAAGTTCCCTTAGCATTATCGCCTTTTAAAATGCAACAAGGATATTTCATAGTTATCTTTGAACCAATATTTCCATCAATCCATTCCATTTGACCATTTTCTTCTACTAAACTTCTTTTAGTTACTAAATTATATACATTTGTTGCCCAATTTTGAATTGTAGAATATCTACACTTACTATTTTTACCAACATATATTTCAACAACAGCAGCATGTAACGAAGATTCACTATAAGTAGGAGCTGTACAACCTTCTACATAATGTAAAGAAGAATTATCATCGACAATAATTAAAGTTCTTTCAAATTGCCCCATGTTTTTACTATTAATTCTAAAATAGCTTTGTAAAGGTCGTTCTAAAGTTGTATTAGGTGGAACATAAATAAAACTACCACCACTAAAAACAGCAGAATTTAAAGCTGCAAATTTATTTTCATTCATATTTACAATCTTTCCAAAATATTTTTCCACTATATCTTTATGATTTTTCATTGCTTGTTCAATAGAAGTAAATATTACTTTTTTCTTTTCTAATTCTTCTAACATATTATGATAAATAACTTCACTTTCATATTGAACTCCCATACCACCTAGATGTTTTTCACTTTCTAGAACACCTAAATCATCTAATTCATCTACGACTGGTTTTAAAACATTATTCCAATCATTTTCTATTTTTTGATCAACTTCATTACTCTTATAATAAATAATATCATTGAAATTTAAATCAATCTTAGGCCCAAATTTTGGCATTTCTTGATTTATAAATGATTGATATGCTTTTAGTCTAAAATTTTTTATCCAAGAATCTTCTTGTTTAATTTTGGAAATTTTTTCTACATTTTCTTTAGTTATTCCTACTATTTCCATTTTTTCACCATTTTCTATTTTTCATTATATTCTTTAATAATATTAATTACTGCATTACTTGGAAGTAAAGCACAAGTTTTACGATTTGGCTGCATATAAATTTCATCATATACATTTAATTGTCCTAATAAATCTTTATCATATGGTTTTTCATTAATCATATTCTGATAATTTCTTATAATATTTTCTACTTCTTTTATGTTTTTTCCAATTAAAGTTTTAATTAAAACACTAGTAGCCGATGTACAAATAGCACATGCTTCTCCATCAAAGACAATATTTTTTACTATATCATTTTCTATTTTCATCATCATATCAATATTATCAATACAAGATTCATTATTTGTATTTTTTAAGATATAGCTATCATCATCTACTAATCCTCTATTAATTGGATTTTGATAATTATCTAATATAATTTCTCTCCTAATTTCTTTATCCATTTATATCACCACTTTAAATATATCTTCGCTTTTTTCTAAAGCATCTATTAAAACGTCTATTTCTTCTTTTGTATTATATAAATGAAGACTAATTCGACAAGTATTTTTAATATTTAGTTCATCTTTTAAAATCTTAGCACAATGATTACCTGCACGTATTGCAATATTATAAGTATTTAGATAAATTGAAGTATCTTGAGGAAAAACATCTTTTATATTAAAAGATATTATCCCGCTTTTACTATTTTTATTATATAAAATAATATTTGGTATTTTTTCTAATTTAGAAATTAAATATTTTTTTAATTCATATTCATGTTCATGAATTTTAGAAACTCCGATTTTTTCAATATAACGAATAGCTTCTCCTAACCCAATAACTTCAGCAATTGGTGGTGTTCCAGCTTCAAATTTAATAGGAATTTCTTTTAAAATGTAATTACCATCTATTTCAAAACTTTGATTCATTCCTCCACCATATTTTAATGGTTTCATTTGATTTAATAATTCTTCTTTACCATATAATATTCCTACTCCAGTTGGACCAAGCATTTTATGAGCAGAAAAGGCTAAAAATGAAACATTACTTTTTAAAACATTAACCTCAATATGTGAAACACTTTGTGAAGCATCAACAACAAAATAAATATTAGATTCAGCACAGATTTTACCAATTGCTTCAATATCTCTAATATCACCTATTACATTTGAAATATGAGCAATAGAAATGACTTTTGTTTTAGACGTAATTGCTTTTTTTACATTTTCTACTACTAATTCATGATTTTCATCTAAATCTATATATTTTACTTTACCATGTCCTTCTTTTTCTAATACTAACCATGGTAAAACATTAGATGCATGTTCTGCTTTACTAATTAAAATCTCATCATCTTTTCCTAGTATTTCTTTAAAAAAACCAAATGCAATCATATTTAAAGATTCAGTAGCACCACTAGTATAAACAATTTCTTCTTCCTTTTCAGCATGAATAAAATTTTTAACTAAAGTTCTTACTTGATCATATTCCTTATTAGTAATAATCGCATTACTATAATCTCCTCTATGAATATTTGACGTATAATTAGTATAATAATCGACCATTTTATCTATAACACATTTTGGTTTTAAAGTAGTTGCGCCATTATCAAAATAAATTAGATTATTTTTCAAAATCATAAAGTCATCACGATTCATATTTCTCACCTCTATATTTTACTAATTTCTTTTTCTAAATTAATTAAATCTTCTTGTTTATTTGAATTATTAATTAAAAAGCTTTTTATTAATAATTCATATCCTCTTTTCTTTGAAATTCCTCTACTCATTAAATAAAATAATATATCATCTTTAAATTTACCAATATATGCAGAATGATTAGATACTACTTCATATTGATCAATTAATAAATTAGGTAAAATAGTACTATTTCCATTTTTTAAATTAATAATTTGATTTTCTTGATTACAAATACAATTTTTACTTTTTTTTGGAACTTTACCTACTATATTAAAATCCATTTTATTATTTAAAACATTAAGTCCATGATTATAAATATTACTCTTAGTATTATTTGCATTATGTAATACTAAAATATTATATTGTGTATTTTGATGACCTATTAAACTATAATGATACTCTACTTCAGAATTTTCTCCATTTAATTGAATTTCTATATTATTATTAATATCAAAACCATATTGATAAACTATAAGCTTAGAGTTTTTTTCTAATGAATATATAATATTTTTATTTTCTTTATCAAAAAGGTGTAATTCTATTTCTTGGTTTTTAGAAATAGTTATAAATTTTTCTTTTCTTTCTATTTTATTCATTTTTTTCTTTCCCATTCATTTTATTTATACTATTATATCCACTTTTTTCTGTTTCTAAAGCTAAAGTAATATCACCTGTTTTTTCTATTTTTCCATTATTCATAATATGGACATAGTCTGGTTTAATGTATTCTAAAATTCTTGGATAGTGAGTAATTATCAGAATAGAAGTATCTTTATTTTCTTTTAAGTAAGAAGAAATATTTTTACATACAATTTTTAAACTATCAACGTCTAAACCAGAATCAATTTCATCTAAAATAATAAATTTTGGTTTTAATATTTGAATTTGTAATATTTCATTTTTTTTCTTTTCACCACCAGAAAAGTTTTTATTAACATGGCGATGAATCATACTATAATCAAAATTTAAAGAATCTAATGATTTTTCAATGCTTTTAATAAAATCAAAATAATCTAGAGGTTCATTAGTTAATTCTCTTTTTGCTGTTTTTAAAAATTCACTATTTGTAACACCATTAATAACAGTAGGATCTTGCATTGCTAAAAATATACCACATTTAGCTCGCTCATCAACTTCTAAATTTTTTATAGATTTACCATTAAATAAAATATCTCCCTTTGTTAATTCATATTTATAATAACCCATGAGTGTTTTTGATAATGTAGATTTACCAGTACCATTTGGTCCCATGATAGCATGGACTTCTCCCTTACCAATTTTAAGAGATAAATTTTTAATAATTTCTTTATCTGTATCTTTTACCTTAACATAAATATTTTTTAATTCTAACATATTTCTACCTCCAGACTTAATATATACTATAATTTATAAAAAATTTGCTAGTTTTTGAAACTACTAATTAATTAGAAATTGCTTTATTTAACATTTTTACTAATGATTTACTTTTATTAATATTTTTATATTTCATAAAATTAGAATCAAGACAATATGATAATTCAGGATAAGCTTTAAATAAAATTTCATCAGTTTCATCTTTTAAAATAAATACTGTTTTTTCAATATCAATGTCTTTATTATTTTCTAAAATATTTTTAAAAGCTGTTAATTTATTTATTTCTCTTTGATAAAAACAAGGACTTTTATTTTGTGTATATCCAATAATAGATGGATTTTTTTGTTCAACTTCTTTAATAACTAAATCATTAAAATAAGATTTTCTACTACCACATTGTATTCCATATACTTGATCATTAATTTCAGTAGTAATTGTTTTTGGTGTATAAAATTTATACAGATCATTTAAAGTATAATTACTATTATTATTTATTCTATCTATTAAAGGAATAGGATCATTATATGATATATAACCATGTTCTTTTAATGTTTTTATTATATTTTCTAAAATTGATTTTTCTATAAATGGTCCTTGATAAATTGAATTATTTTTAGAATCTAATATAGAAATTCCATTTCCTAAAATAATAAAATTTGGAGTTATATTAATTGTATTTAATATTTTATTATCATATAAAATATAATTTATACCATAATTTGTTCCTTCTAAAAAATCTAAGGAACGATAATATGTTTTTGTTTTTAAAGGTACATATATTCCTACTTGATGCAAATAATATTCTGGTTTATCTGATAAGATAATTAACTTATCTCCTTTATTTTGTCTATATTTTAAGTAATTTAAACCTTCTAATGTATCTTGATAATCTATACCAATAAGTGCAGTATCACTAATTACGATTGTTTTCATAAATATTAGAACTCCCTTCAAAATACTTTTATTAGTTTAATAATTTTATAAATTATATTCATCTAAAAAATTATATTTTTTATTATTTTTTTTATATCCTAAAACACAATCTAAATTAATATTATCCATGCTTTTAAAAATATTATCATCTATTCTAGAATTTAATGTTCTTAATTTTTTGATTAAATCTTTTATTTGGTTTCTTTTACTAATATCATTTTTTAATAATGTTTGTTTTGTTAAACGACAAGCACAATTTATAAATGTCATATCATTATAATCTTTCCAAGAAATAATATCTTCTTCTTTAATCAAATACATTGGTCTTATTAATTGCATATTTTCAAAATTTTCACTATGTAATTTAGGCATCATAGTTTTGGTTTCAGCTCCATAAAATATTGATAATAATGTTGTTTCAATAACATCATCGAAATGATGACCTAAAGCTATTTTATTGCACCCTAATTCTTGGGCTTGTTTATATAAACAGCCTCTGCGCATTCTTGCGCACAAATAACATGGACTTTTTTCAACAGTTTCTACAACATCAAAAATATTAGTTTCAAATATTTTTATGGGCAAATTCAAAATTTTAGCGTTTTCAATAATCATATTTAAATGTTCTTCACTATAGCCAGGATTCATAACAACATATTCTAAATCAAAATAAAACTTACCATGACGTTTCAATTCTTCCATACATTTAGCTAGTAAAAATGAATCTTTACCTCCACTAATGCAAACCATAATTTTATCGTTTTCCTCTACTAATTGATATTCTTGAACTGCTTTTACAAATTTTGACCAAATTTTTTTTCTATATTTTTTTATAATGCTTTTTTCTATTTCTTTATATTTTTGCATTATTAAACACTCCTTGTAATAACCAAATACTCTAATTTTTTATTATATTTCTTTTATTTCTTGGACTTGATAACCTAAACTTTCAATTTTCTCTTTTAATAAATTATCATCTAACTTACTATTAGAATAAATAATTGCTATTTTCTTAGTTAAGTTTACTTTTACTTTTTTTATATTATCTAATTCTAATAAACTACTTTCAACTTTTTTTGCACAATGATTACAACTCATACCTTCTATTTTTACTTGAATTTTTGTATTATGAAATAATTTCATTTTATCACCTTTCCTTTACTTTATTTTCTTTAATCTTAAAGCATTAAATGCAACTGTTAAACTACTAATAGTCATTGCTATACTAGCAAGCATTGGATTCATTGAAATATTAAATGGTTTTAAAAATCCAATTGAAATGGGAATCATACAAATATTATAAAAAAATGCCCAAAATAAATTTTGCTTAATATTTGTAATTGTTTTTTTACTTATATAAATTAAATCTATAATTTTTTCTAAATTATCATGTAGTAAAATAACATCCGCAGAATTTAAAGCTATATCTGTACCACTATTTATGCCCACTCCAATATCTGCAGTTGCTAAACTTGGGGCATCATTAATTCCATCACCTACCATCATAGTAGTATTTCCTTTTGCCATTAACTCTTTTATTATTTTTGTTTTTTCCTGAGGTAAAACATTAGCTATAACTTCATTTATTCCTACTGAATTTGCAATAATATGAGCTGTTTCTCTATTATCGCCTGTTAATAAAATCATATTTATACCCATGGTTTTTAATTTTAAAATAGTTGTATATGCATTATTTCTGATAACATCCTTTACACCTATTAAACCTAGTACTTTTTTATTTCCTATAACATAAACAATACTATGACCAGTTTTAGTTAAATAGTCTTCATCTTGTTGATAAGAATTACGTATATTTAATTTTGTTAATAATTTATTATTTCCAATATAAATAGTTAAATTATCTATTTTTGCTTTTAATCCTATTCCTTCAATATTTTTAAAATCTTGTGTATCTTTTAGTTTCAATTTATGATCAGCTACATATAAATTAAAAGCATTACTAATTGGATGTGATGATTTTTTCTCAACACTAGCAGCTAATGTAATTAATTCTTGATCTTGATAATTACTATAATTAAAAATTTTTGATATTTTTAAATTACCATAAGTAATAGTTCCTGTTTTATCAAATATAATTGTATCTACTGTATGAGCTTTTTCTAAAATTTCTGAACTTTTTACTAAGATACCTTTTTTAGCACATATTCCTTCACTAATAACTATAGCAAGAGGGGTTGCAAGACCTAAAGCACATGGACATGCTACTACAAGTACTGTAATAAATGATACTAATGCATCTTTAAAACTAAACCCAAGTATCAAATAAGAAATAAAAGTTATAACAGCAATTATCATAATACTTGGTACAAAATATTCACATACTTTATCTGCTATCTTAGCAATAGGAGCTTTAGTATTTGTAGCTTCCACCACTAACCTAACAATTTCAGAAATTGTTGAATTTTTCCCAATTTTTTCTGCTTTATATTCAATATATCCATCTTGATTAATACTTCCTGCTACTACTTTATCATTAACTGTTTTTTTAATAGGAATAGCTTCACCAGTAATAAAAGATTCATCAAGGTGTGTTGTTCCCTCTACAATCTTACCATCAACTGCAATTTTCATACCTGGTTTAGCAATCAATATATCATTTGTTTTTATAGAATCAATAGAAACCTCTTTTATATTATTTTTTATCTTTAAAAAAGCCGTACTAGGAGTAATCTGTACTAATTCTTTTATTGCCTCTTTTGTTTTTTCTTTACTTCTAGAATCAATATATCTACCTACACTAATAAAATAAATAATAGTTGCACAACTTTCAAAATATAAATGATTTACATATTTAGTATTTCCTAAAATAATTAAAATCATATGAAAGATACTATATAAATAGCTTGAAAAAACACCTATAGTTACTAAAGTATCCATATTAGGACTTTTATGAAGTAAATTTTTAATACCCGATTTAATTATATTTAAACCATATATTAAAAATATAGTAGTTAAAATAAATAAGCATATTGTATATGTAATTGGATATTTTGCCATATTTAAAAAGAAGATTGGTGGTAAATTTAACATATGTCCCATGGAAATGTAAAGTATAAAAACTAATAATATTCCAAAAATAGTTAATTTTATAGATTCTATTTTTTTATTTTGTTGTTCTTCTTTTCCATCATATACACCTAAGCTTTTAAAACCTGCTTCTTTTATAAATTCTTCTAAATCTTTTATTGATAAGGTATCATTATATTCAATATAAGCTTGAGCAAGAACAAGATTTACATTAGCCTGACAAATACCAGCTTGTTTATTTAAATATTTTTCAAGACTTAAAGAACAAGCACTACAGCTCATTCCTTCAATTTTTAGTATAATTGTATTCATATTATTCACCTCGTATTTAATAGAAACTAAATTAACTAATCCAATCTACGAAATAAATCCATCACATCATCTATTACTTCTAAATTATCGTGTTTAATATCTTTAACAACACATGTAGACAAATGATTTTTTAACATAAAATTTCCAAAACTTTTTAAGGATTTAGTAGCGGCTGAAACCTGAATTAATACATCATCACAATAACGATCATCTTCTATCATTTGCTTAATCCCTTTGATTTGACCTTCAATTATATTTAATCTTTTCATTAAATCTTTTTTTTCTTTTTGATTTCTATGTTTTGAATGAATACATTGATCACAGTTCATTTTCATCTAAATCACCAAACATATTATACACCCCCAGGGGGTGTATGTAAAGAAAAAAATAGAAACCAAATTCTATTTTTCATAACATTAAATACTTTTATATAAATTTAGTAATTCTTCTAATTTTGGTTGAGGAATTTCTTCATCTTTATCTTTTACTTCTAGATTATCTTCTTGACTACTTGATTCAATAATATCAGCTTTTTTATTATCACATTCTGTTTCATAAAAATCTTGTTGTTCAGAAGATTTTAAAATTTTAACCATTCTTTTATAATCATCTAAAGTAAACATAGATTCATATTTACTTAACTCATCTTGTTGCTCATTAATTTTATAAAAATCAAGCAAATTAGATTCAATATAAGTACCCTGTACTTTACCAGGAATACCTATTAATGTTTTAGGAACTTCTTTAGACTTATAATTTTCTGGAAGTTTTTTCTTATATCTAATTACTCGCCTTATTGGTACTTTTACTTTTTGATGTTTTTTCTGGTTTTTTCTAATTATATTATAAACTGTTATAAATATAATCCAAACAATAAAAATTGTACTAGATAATCCTATTAAAGCAGCGATATTTGTATTTTTATAAACTGAAATTTGATCAAAAACATCAATATTATTTTTAGCTACTATATTTAATATTAAAATTAATAAATAATGTAATATACAATAAATAATTGTATTTATATACTTTAATATCTTATCTATTTTAAAATTAAAAATAGTTTTCCAAAGAATAATATTTGTTATAATAATTGCTGCTAAATAAATAGCTAAATTTGGGAAATAAAATCCAATAAAGAAATTATTCATCATATAATCAAACATATTAGATAATGAAGAATAATATTGTATTACTATAATAATTAATAAGATTATATATATACTTATATATAATTTTTTACTACTTACTGCATTTTTCTTATTAGTCGTTATAAATAAGTAAGCCATAAATATAAGTAAGAATATTGATGCAATACAAATTCCTGAAGATGATGATACATCTACAAGAATCTTTAGTTTTTCAGAAAATGATGTCTGTATCATTATCTTCAACCCCCTTATAAATTTTATTCAACCGAGTCTAACTCACCTATGTAAATTGTTTGTGTTTTACTATCATGATTAGTACAGGTTACAAGTGTTAAAGTAGTTCTATTAGAATTACGATAAATTGCAATTGTACCTGTTTTAGATACTTTATAAATATTAACGAATTTATAAGTATATGTTTTTCCTTGAAATTTTACTTTAGCAATATCACCAACTGCTAATTTATATAAATTATCAAAGAAAGAATTCCAAGCATCTCCTGAATGTCCAGCAATAATTAAATTTCCTTTAGCAATATTAGGATAACTTGCTTCTTTAACAAGTAATAAGTTTTTATCTACATCATTTTGTTTTGAATCTTTTGGATAAAATCCCTTATTAAAATCAATTTTTGGAATTTCTAAGTATCCTACATATTTATTTGGATCATAAGTTGCTTCTTTTGCTTCATCTTGATTTTCTGAAATTAAATTTTCTGTTACTTCTGTTTGAACACTTTCTCCAGTACTATTAAAAACATTATTCATATAATCATAAGTCATAACTTTCTTAGACATAATATAATTATATGAAAGAAAGAATCCCCCTACTAATATGATAGCGGTTCCTATAAAAGCAACAACACTAGGAGAGATTCTTTTTTTATTTTTATTATTTATTTTCCTTTTTATTATTTGCATAAACATAGAATATACCTGATGCCATAACAGCAATTCCTAATAAAGATAATAATGTAGGATTTGTTCCTGTATTAGGAACATCTACTGAACATTCATCTTCATCTAATCCACCGTTTTCACATGTTTTAGGAATATTTTTAATAGTTACTTGAGCTGATAAATGTTCTGAATCAATAGTAAATGTTTGTTTTTCTTCATTTAAGAAATAACCTTCTGGTGCAGATATTTCTTCTACTGTATAAGTTCCTGGAGTTAAATCTTTTAATGTATAACTATCAGTTGTAGATGTAAATCTAGCTACTTCTGAACCATTTTCATTAGTTACTAAAATTTCTGCTCCTGAAATATTTTTTAATGTTACACTATCTATTTTATTGATAATAACAACTGGACTAATAGGTTCATTATAAATACTAACTGTTGCACTTGTTTGATTATCAGAAATTGTAAATGATACTGGTTCACTATTTAATTTATATCCTGCAGGTGCTTCTACTTCTTCTACTGTGTAAGTACCATTTGATAGATTTTTAATTTCATAACCATTAACTGTAGAAGTAAATGACTTAATTATATTTTTATTAGCATCTTTTACTACTAATTTTGCTCCTGCTATATTGTTTCCAGTCACTTTATCTATTTTATTAATAATAACTCCTGTTTCAGTTCTTTCATTATATACTTTTACTTCTTGTGTAGAATTATCATTTGGTAACGTGAAAGTAACTTTTTCACTATTTAATTTATATCCTGCAGGTGCTACAGTTTCTTCTACTGTATAAGTACCTGGTGCCAAATCAGTAAACTTATTACCTGATACAGATGATGTAAATGTTTTTACTACTTGACCACTTGCATTTTTAATAACTAAAGTTGCTCCTGATACTGCTAGATTTGTAGCTTTATCAACTTTAATAATATTAACAGATGGTTTTGGTGAATTTGGCTTAGTTGCTGTTAATTTAATATTATCTTCTACAACATAATTAAATGGTGCTAAAACAGTTACTGGTTGCATAGATTCGTTTGTTGGTTGATATTTATATGCTTTATTAAGTTTACGATAAGCTCCAACCTTAGCCTTAACTGTTACAGTTTGACCTTCTGAAATACTATTAGCTGGAACTTTTATTAAAAATTTTTCATTACTTGCAAATTTAGTTTGAGCATTTCCATTTATATCAGTAATAATAGTTCCTGTTGGAGCAGATACTAGTTTTACTGTATATTTATCAGTAATATTTTTAGCATTAGCATCAATTTTTTTAGAAACATAATATGTTCCATCACTTGATAAATCCATTTTAGAATCTGATACTTTGACATTTAATTTAGGTTTATAATAACCTTTTTCTTTTGCCTTTTTAGCATCGCTTACTAATTTTTTAACATATGATCTTAACTTATAACTATCTGTTCCTGTTGATTTATATCCATTTCCTAAGTTACTACCACCTTGTGTATCATCTAAATACCAAAATAGTGCCCCTTGTGTAATATAATAATCTTTCTTTTTATTTCCTGTAAAAGATTTGTTAGGATAACCATTTTCTAAAATATAAGCAACTCCTGCATCCATTGTTCCTACTAAATTAGCAGTTACATTTTTAGCAGTTGATTTATGAATATTTGTACAATATGCATATCCTCCACTTTTTACAGTCTTAATATTGTACTTAGTTCCTGAAATATATCCAGGTAATAAAGTTGCATCACCTAACTTTATAGATGATTTAGCATCTGCATTAACACTACTTAAATCTGCAAAAAGAACCAATGCAGCTACTACAATAATAGATAAAATTTTCTTTAATTTAACAATTGTTTGTTTCATATAGATTCCCCCTCCAAACTTGTTTCTATATTGTACCATATTTTTCTATTTTTTGCAAGAAAAAACAAAGACTCCTAAAAATTTGTACAAATACAGTTAATTATTATACTACAAATCAAAAATTTTTCAATACATTTTGCTTTCATATTATGACTATTTTTAATTAGATATTCATTAATATCAAAAAATAAGACTTGTATAATGACAATTAATTAACACGAATAAAAATTATTACATATAATATTTTGATTGAAAGGAGAATATATGAAAAAAATTATTACTTATATAGTAAGTGGACTTATTATTTTATTTCTAGCTTGTATGGTTTTATTTGACTTTAATAGCAATAAAAAAACTAATAAAAGTCTAGAAAAAGTTACTTTAGCAGAAGTAGCTCATACTATCTTTTATGCACCTCAATATGTAGCAATTGAAAAAGGATACTTTGAAGATTATGGAATTAATCTTGAATTAACTCTTACAGCTGGAGCTGATAAAGTAACAGCTGCTGTGTTATCAAAAGATGCTGATATAGGTTTTTGTGGAAGTGAAGCTACAATTTATGTTTATAATAATGGTGAAAAAGATTATTTGAAAACTTTTGCTCAATTAACTCAAAAAGATGGTGCCTTTATTGTATCAAGAAAAAAAATCGAAAACTTTACTTTAGATGATTTAAAGGGAAAAACTGTAATTGGAGGGCGTGCTGGTGGTATGCCTGAAATGGTGTTCGAATGGGTATTAAAGGAACATGGAATTGATCCAACTAAAGATTTAAATATTGATACTAGTGTTGCATTTGCTGCCATGGGTGGTGCCTTTATTGGTGGAGATAGTGACTTTGTTACCTTATTTGAACCTAGTGCTTTAGAAATAGAACAACAAGGTTATGGATATGTAGTAGAAAGTGTAGGAAAATTAGGTGGAGTTGTTCCATATACTTCATATTCTGCAAGAAAAAGTTATATTAATGATCATAAAGATTTAATTGAAAACTTTACAAAAGCAATTCAAAAAGGACTAGATTATGTGCATAATCATAGTGATAAAGAAGTAGCTAAAACTATTTTAAATCAATTTCCTGATACTTCTTTAAATGATCTAGAAAAATTAGTAAAAAGATACCGTGAAATAGATGCATGGCCAAAAACAACTGATTTTACAGAAGAATCATTTAATCACTTACAAGAGATTATGCAAAATTCTAATCAATTAGATAAAAAAGTTCCATTTAAAGATTTAATGTATGAAAGATAAAATATTAGAAATTACCCACTTAAAAAAAACATATCATGATAAAACAGGTGAAGTAAAAGCATTAGATGATATTTCATTTGATGTATACAATCAAGAGTTTTTATCAATTGTTGGACCAAGTGGTTGTGGAAAGTCAACAATACTTTCCATTCTTTCATGTTTAATAAATTCTTCGGGCGGATATATCAAATTTAATAAAGAAAATTGTGTTTTAGGATATATGTTACAAAAAGATTCTCTTTTTCCATGGAGAACTATTTTAGATAATTGTTTAATAGGTTTAGAAATTACTAATAATTTGACTGAAGAAAATAAAAATTATGTAATTCATTTACTAGATACTTACGGATTAGGTGATTTTAAAAATAAATATCCTTCTAGTTTATCAGGAGGAATGCGTCAGCGTGTTGCTTTAATTAGAACCTTAGCAATCAAACCTGATATTTTATTATTAGATGAAGCCTTTTCTGCTCTTGATTATCAAACTAAACTTGCATTAAGTGATGATATATATAAAATTATAAAAAAAGAAGGTAAAACTGCCATTATGGTAACACATGATCTAGCAGAAGCAATCAGTTTAATAAACATGAAAATTTTAAAAATATTGTAATATAAAGAAATTATAGTAATGAAATTAATTAGTTTAATAAATATAACTAGATTTTTTGCTTAAAAATTATATAAAAAAAGAAAGTATATATCTTTCTAATCTTCATAAAATTTAATATCAATTATCTCTGGTTTTCCATTAACTTTATCTTTATCTTTATTTACTATTATAATTTTCTCTACAAATTCTGTTAAAAATTCAAATTTTTCTTTATTAGTTAAATATGACCAGTGTTCTTTGATACTTTTAGTAATTTTTGATTTTGTTTTTTTTATGTTTTTTTGAATAGTAAGTAATTCAAATTTTTTTATTTCTTTTTCCAATCCTTTATAATCTTTTTCTAAATTTTCTTTCATTATAATATAATCACTATATTCTAACTTATCATCCATAAACAATTTCATTATTTCTCTTAATTTATTATTTTTTTGAGCTGCCCTTTTTTTTAAACTTATCAATTCTAAATTATTTTCATTTGATTCTTCATTAGCTGGCTCATCAATATCTGTAAAGTCTTCTATTCTTTCTATATAATCTAAAAAAGCCTTTTCAACTTTTTTATGACTCATTCCTAAAGCTGTACATAATTTTTTTTCTCTATTAATACATCTATATCCATTATGAACTAATGTATTACCATCTTTGTTTTTTTTAATAGTTCGATTTGTTGTTAAGGTATTACTACATAATCCACAAATTAATTTACCACAATAATATACATCTTCTTTAGGTAGATTAGTTCTATGTGTTCTTTTTATTTTACTAAGTCTTTTTTGAGCTTTATCCCATGTTTTTATATCTATTATAGCCTCATGTAATCCTTTTGTAATAAATCCTTTTTTCCTATTATTATAGTCTGCAGCTTCTTCTATAGTTACTTGCTCTCTATTCATTCCATATCTGACATTACCTATATAATTTACATTAGATAAAATAAGTCTTATCGTTTTTGGCATCCAAATACTATTTACTGTATAATATTCATTACTACCTCTTTTCTTTAATTTTTTTCCATGATTTTTAGTTGGAATATTTTCAGTATTTAAAATATTACATATTTCTGTAAGGTTTTTTCCATTATTATATAAAGAAAATATCCTTCTTACAACCTTTGCCTCTGCTTCATTAATAGTTTGTATTTCTTGATGCTTTGGCCTGTCATATCCATAAGAAGGGGTAGAGCTACATAAAGAGTATCCTTTTTTTACTTTTTTAATAAATCCATCTACTACCCTATCTATTGTCGTTTCTCTTTCGAATTGTGCAGCTGCTCCTAAAATTCTTGTATTAAATCTTCCTGAAGGTGTGGATACATCAACCATACCACCAGATAATGTATAAACCATAATTCCATATTCTTGTATCAATTCAATAAAATCTTCTGTATCTCTAGAATCTCTTGTCAATCTATCAAACTTGTATAAAACTACAACATCAATCTTTTTTAATTTTATATCTTCTATTAACCGTTTAACCTCAGGTCTGTTTTCAACATTTTTACCACTTATTCCTTCATCAGCATAACTATCAAATATATTCCACCCTTGAGATAATGCAAAATTAGCTAGATTTTCTTTTTGAGCCTCTAATGAAAAACCTTGTAAAACTTGTTTTTCAGTAGAAACACGTACATATAATGCTGCATTAATAACTTTAACATTTTGCAAATTATCCCTCCTCTATTATTTATTTTTCTTTTAGCATTCTAGGTATTGATGTCTTCCAAAAAAATGCTACCATCTTCTGTTGTATTTTTTTTGGAAGTACAATTTTATTTGTATTATTCATTGCTATACCTCCTATTTAATTTTATTAAACCAAATTAATAAAATTACAAAACCATAAAAATAAATTAGAAATATAACAACTTCATACTACATATATTTCTATATTTTTACGATTCTGCAAATTTTAATATTACATACTTGACTTTTATTTTTTTTAATAAATTCAACACTGTATTTAAAAAAAGTATCTTGATTAAAAATTTTTTCAAAACTAACTTTGTTTTTTTCACATTTTTTCATCAAATCATCTACCTTTGCTATAACATCATCTTTATTTTTACCGTCTACCATCATACTTATTATTTGTTGTCTTTTAACTGTAACTAAATATTTTTTCATCTTCTTCCTCCAATTTATAAAAAACTTTAATCTTTTATCAAACGACTATTTGCTAAATAGTTCCATAGGAATTTCACCTTTTTGTGGTTCTCACAAAACTGTTCCCATTGCTTTAGTCTGTGGCTAAGCAGAAGTATCATTATCCTCATTACTAATCATCGCAATATTGAAAGCAATTCAATATTTATAGTCAGATATTATTCACATGCGTATCTACTAACGTGCTCAAAATAATAAGAATGTATTTGATAAATTTATATATAAATTTCAAAGAACATTCTGTTTTAAACAAAAACAGTTGAGAAGAAAATTATCCTCTCAACTATTTCCTAAGTTATGAACAAAATAGCAACCCTATTTATAAACTTTTTCTAAAATATTTTTTAATTTAATCTTTGCTGATACTAACGGCTTGTGCACTTCTTGATGACTTGCGTTTTTTTCTAGTGCAATTTGATATTCGTTTTTTTCATTAAAATAGTATTTTTTTATTCTTCTTTGCTACACTTCTGAAAGTATCTTAATAGTATTCATCAATTTATTATAATTCTCTTTTCTAATTATATAGTCATCTATGCTTTTTGGCTTATTTATTGATTTTCTATATAAAGTTTTCTAACAAATTTTAGAATGTTCAATATGATTGTCATATTCATTCAATTCAGATAAATCTCTTAATTCAAAAGAATTAAAAGCCGCATATATTTTTTTTGTTTACTTCTATCTCTCTAAGGATATTATTTCCATCTCTAAATAAAATAATATATTTATTATCAATAGTACATATTAAAGTATAAGGATTATCCCTATGTTTTCGTCTCTTTGGTCTATCCACAAATTTACATCCAATCTTTCAAGAAAAAGATTGAATGGGTGGTGACCTACATTTTTCAAATAAAAAAAAAGACAAGTAAATTCATAAGTTGAACGTACTTGTCTATATATATAATTAATATATTTAGTCTTATAAATTAAATTTAATAATTCGCAATTAGATACTAAATATCTCATTAACATCGCACCAGTCTATACAATGCACAATTGTTAGAATGGTACTGTTTAATATCTAACTTATATATACTGAGGAATAATTAATTGTAAAATAAAACTTGTTAAAACAAATAATTAGACCCCAGTAAGCATTGATTTATTGGCGCATATTATATCATATATTTCCACCAATGTTAATATTTATTGCAATAATAACTACACGGATGTTTTAGATAATGTTAAATAATCTGTTATATATAAAGCTTATTGAAAAGGCTATAAAAAAAATTAAATCACAAATATAAAGATAAATTTATTAGTTATATTCTAAAAAAGAAGCAATGTAATATTGCGTTCTTTCTTATATAATCATTTTGTCTTTGATAATATTTATATACAAAATCTACGATAATAAATCACTTACTTACTTTTTATAATTTTCCTCCATATACTTTATAAATTTCATTACATAAATTTTCAATATCCTATTTTATATGTATACCTAAAATTATAATTTTTTTTCTTTTTTATTTTTTATCATCAAAGGATAAAAGTAATTACTATATCAAAATGAAAAATTTATCAATCTTGCTTTATTTATTTTATTATATTTTTACTATCCATTTTATTTTCACTGTTATTTTCATAATGTATTATATCTTCTAATTTACAATTTAATACAAAACATATTCTAGATAATATATCTAAGTCAGTCCTATACAAACTGCCTTTTACATATTTCTTGATAACACTCCAATTAATACCCGTTAATACACTTAATCTATATATATTCATTTTTCTTTTTTTTCAAAATATCATCTAGAGTAAACACTATTTTTCCATAATTCTTATAGATTTTATCATATACAAATTTTTCTTGTTTCATACTATTTATCAATCCCTTAACAAAAAAAGCAATACAAACATATGTTACGTACTGCTTTATTATATAATAATTTTAGTATTAATATATATCATTTATATTATTATACTACATTTTAATTATATATCAAATTAACACATTATTTCTAATTTTTTTTTAAATTAGAAACTTTGGTTTTTTTGTAATGTCTATAATATCACAAAATTTTACTTTATTTTGATAATACATTTTGTAATACATACTATAATTATTGAATAGTTTATCTTCAACATTCTAACGAAGCATTAGTAATTTCTTCTAAATTATTTTCAGTTATTCTTTAAATAATTTTTCGAATTATTTTATCAACATCTTTGTCATGTTTTAAGGAAAAAACTAAAACTCCTAACATTAACTAAATGTATGTTGATAATTTTTTCACTAACCTATCAATTCACATTTCCACATCAAATATAACAGTAAATAGTAGGATTATTCTTCTTCAGTATAATACCATTTATCTTTCAACTTCTTTTTTTTATCTACTCTATGTCTAAATTCATAATCATCATAATTATTTAAATATGCTATATTCTGTGCAAAATTAATTTGGGAATTAAAATTTATTATTATATTATTTTTTTCCTTCTGAATATATTCTACATCAAATTTTTCTATGAAAATGGCAATATTTTTATAGTTTTTCTTAAATTCATTAGCACTGATAACAGAGTGGTCTTTATTAATATCCAGTTCATATAGAGAATTATTATTTCTTAAAATTATAGACTTATAATCTTGATTTAATAATTCATCTTTTAAATTATTAAATTCATTTTGATTCATATAATAATACATCATAATTTTAAAAGAATTTTCTTTTGCTGAGGGAAGAAGCATAATAATTATAATAATACTAAATATAACAGCAAATAGAGTTAATAAAAAATTTTTTTTCATAAACTAACACCTCATATAACTAAAATTATTGTCTTTGCCACATTTCTATTCCTTTTTTAATTGCCTTATTAGTATGGTCCTATTAAAACCTTAAGATTCTTACCACAATGAGCATATCCTCCACCCATATATAATAATTCATCAGAAAATCCCATTGCTTTTCCAACATAACCATAATGTATATTGCCAAAATCTTCTGTAGTAATAACTTCACCATTAAATATAAATTTTCCTTTTACTCCTAAATATGGAACATCAAACTCTTTCTCCCATATTTCTTCCCATTTATAATCCCATTCTTGCTTATGATTAACTTGATTTTTAAAATAATCTAATGCTGCAGACTCACTCAAAGTTCTACTATAATAACTAGCTTCAGTAGCATTTTGATGTAATACTTTATTCAGTTCGTTACTATAATCGGGCAAATTATTACTGGTTGTTTTTTTAGTAGTTTTTGTGGTTTTATTTTTATTGGTAATGTTGCTTACCACTTTAGCAATTTTCTTTACAACTTTTTTAACAACAGATTTTACTTTTTTAAGTATTGATTTTAAACTAGCACCATTATTGTCATAATTATTAATAGGATTATTACTTACATATGCATACAAATTACATGACATTATATCTTGATTTGAACCTAATATAACATCTGGACTAATAAATCTGCCCTATTTAGGATTATACTATCTATTGTTCAAATAATATAATCCTGTTTCTTCATCATAATAATAACTTCTATATCTAATTGGATTTATTTTACCTATATGGTTATTGTCAATAATTTCACTACCATTTGAATCTTTTATTGAAATTAAGTCACCCCAACTGTCATATTCATAAGTTACTATCTTTTCTCCATTTTCATTCAATATTCCTATTACATCATCTTGCATATTTTTTAAATAAAAATATACATTTTCATTATATTTGAATCCTAGTACCCCATCAATATCATATATATAGTATATAATATCATTATTTCTTTTTTCAAATATAATATCATAAAAATACAAGATATTAGGTATTAACACAAAAAAAAGAAAAAGTTCTTTTCTTTAAATTAAAGCTTAATTATAAATATTATGTAGTTGTAGTTTCTTTACCAACATTATTAGCTATTTCACTTAATTCTACGGTTAATTTTTTCCATTCAGTAGCTAATGATGTATTTTTGAAAATTATCACTTGATTATTTTGATCATATGTTATTGATTTATCATTTTCTTGTAAGAAAAGTAACATTTGATCTAATTTATCTAAGTAAGTATTTATTTGTGTTTCAAGTGAATTTGCTTGTTCTTTTAATTTTTTTATATCCTTTTTATCATCTTTTGTATATATTAATTTCAAATAAAAATCATAATAGTATTCAGCATCATCCCCATCATCAAATCTTTCTTTATCCAATAAACCTTTTATTGTTTTTTCTTCACATAGTTTATTAATATTTTTAATTGCTTTACTAACATCATTTCTAGTATTCTTGATAGTAGTATGATTAAATATAAAATCAGGTCTGTCACTTTCTAAATTTACTGTTGAAAAAATTGTGACAATTTTTTCATTATTTAATGCAGTGTATATTAATTTTAAATTATCTGATAAACCTTTATAATACTGTTTTATTGCTTGTTCTACATAAGCATAATCACCTTTTGTTTTAATCTTTATAGAAAAATCATCATTTCTTAAATCTTTATTGTAATAATCTAATATTTCTGTTTTCAATTTTTCTTCCTGTTTTAAATCATCAATAACTAACATAAAGATAAACCCTATAAACATAATAACTAATACTAAAATAGTAATAATAATAAACTTAATACTTTTTTTTATATTTTTATTTTGCTTTTTCATAAATTATACTCCTTTACACCAACACTATATCATTTTTTATTATTTTTATCAAACATAAATATATAAAAAGAGAAGAAAGATCAAATATTAAATCTTTTTCTCTTTTATTTATAAATAATGTCAATATTATTTTAGTTTTTATACAAAAGCAAATGAACCTATAGCATTTAAAGCACCTGAAGCAGCGCCTGCAACAGTGCTTGCAGCAGAAGTTACTGCAGCTGGGACAGGCACATGAACTGTAGCCATAACAACAATAGCTAATACTGGTAGTGAATTAACATTAAATTTATGAGTATCACTAATGTCAACATTTTCATTAATTGAATCTTTAACTTCAAAACCAAAATATAAAAATATTCCATCTAAACCACTTATAATACTATATGTATAATTATTTATATTAATTCCACTAGAGGCTTTAAATTTAGCTCCACCAAACTCAATCTTTGAATTAGTATATGGTGTATTAAATTCTATTTGTTGATTTTGCACAGATGAATATTTAATAAAACTATCACTACTTCCGACTACAGGTTCACTATAATTAGATGAAGTAGCATGCTCATAATTAAAGATACCATTACCAGTAAAAGACTTATAAATATCTTTTGAAGAATTAACATTATAACTAAATAATGAAGATACTTTTTCCCTAACAGCAGTTACTACATCATTAACAAAATTTGTTATTGCTTTCTTTGCTTGCTTTACTAATTTTTTAGCTTTTTTTACTAAATTAGATAAAAATCCTTGCCCTAATGGATCTGCATACATTATTGGATTGTTACTAACGTAAGTAAATAGATTGAAAGATAATACATCTTGATTTGAACATATTAACATATCTGGATTAATAAACCTTGACCAATCTGGATTATAATACCTATAATTAAGATAATATAGTCCTGTTTCTATATCATAGTAATAACTTCTATATCTAAAAGGATTTATATATCCAATATTATTATTATCAGTAATAGCATTACCATTTTCATCTTTTACACTCAATAATTTTCCCCAACTATCATATTCATATGAAACAATCTGCTTACCAGTACTATCTAAAATTCCAATTATATCATCTTGCATATTTTTAACATAATAATAATAACTGTTTTTATATTTTAAACCAATCAATTCTGATGAATCATATAAATAATAAATCAAATCATTTTTCCTATTTTCATATATAATTTGATTACCTTCAAGAAAGTAATCTATTTTAGTATCATTAACAATTTTAGTAGTTCTTATTCCTTCGTGATTATATTTATAATCAATATTTAAATTCTTTGAAGTATTTGAATAAGTTTTTAAATTTCTTCCTGAAGTCCAAGTAAGATTAATATCATTACCAATAGATATAGGATTGCCAATTTCATCATATGCTATATTAATATCATTATATTGAGTTAACAAATTGTTCCAACTTAAATCATTGTATTGATATGAATCTGTTTTAATTATAGAATTATCAATCAAATTTCTAATTGTTTTAGATAAAATATTTCCTGAATTATCATATAAATATTCTATTCTTTGATTTAAACTATAATTTTCTTCTTTGACTAACTGATTTAAATCATCATAATAGTATTTATTAGTTATATTATTATTATAATATACTTCTGAAAGATTTTCTAATTCATCATATTTATAGTTAAATATATTACCATTATTTTCTATACTTTTTATTAAATCAGTTGTTCTTTTTCCATTCAAAACATATGTAAATTTTGTAACATAATTATTTGGTAATAAAATTGAAGATACTCTATTTAAACTATCATATTCATAATTTATCTCATTATTATCAAATAATATTTTACTAATGCAATCATTATCATCAATATTATTTTGTATATAATTATAATTTTCATTTAGCTTATATTTTTGATATACAAGATTATTATCATTATCATAAGTATAATTTATCTTAAATTCATCATATGTATAGTTAATTAATCTATTTGCCATATCAAATTCATTTTTTAGTATATGGTCATTAGAAATTATTTTTGCTATATTACCATTATTATCATAATTATATTGAAATAAATCATCAACAAAATTGGCTGATACTAAACGGTTAAATATATCATATTCATATGTGATTTCTTGATTATTACCAAATATTGTTTTAATTAAATTACCAGTATTATAATCATACTTATTACTAATATAATTATTAATACTATCACCAATTTTAACTGATGATACATTAAAAAAATCATCATATGTATATTTATAGTCAAGATTATTTTGTGATACTTTGTATAATAAATTATTATCATTATAGCTATATTCAACTGTTCTATTACCTCTTGAAATGGATAATAATTGATTTTTATCATTGTAATTATATACTACTTTATTGCCATTATTATCAGTAATAGATTTTATTAAACCAGTTACAGGGTCAGTATCATATGAAATTGTACCTAGGCTTGATTTAGTAATTTTGTTAACAAAATTATTATTTATATCATATTCTGCATCATTTTCAAAAAATTCATCTATTATAGTTTCAAAATAAAATTCAAATGCAGGATTATCTTTTTCAAGTGGGCATATACTAATACCATCATTATCAGCTTTTAAATATTCTGTAGATGTTTTTATATAATAGCTTCCATTTTCATTTTGTTCGAGTGTAAATACATTAGAAGAATCATCATCTGTCATAACAATAACATTATTTTTATATGCTAATGAAAAATCTGGTATTATAGAATGAATAAATTTGAAACTTTCATTCGTTTTTTTAATATCCCAAACAGTATTACTACATGCATTTTCTTCAACTACTATTTCCCTATATTTTGCTTTTATAAATTTTTTTGTACCTTTACATCTTATTCTATATTTTCCATTTCCTATTTCCTTATTCCTACTACGATAAATATTTGTCCTTATAGGATTTCCTTTTTCATCATAGTCTATCGTATTAGATATTCCATCATATGATATAGCATTTATTAATCGAGTAGAAATTTCGTTATCATATTCAAATCTAAATTTTCTTCCAACTGGAGTAGTTGCAGAAAGTAATTGATTTTTATCATCAAATTTAAACACACTTTCAATATCAGACTCACTTTTTATAGATACAAGATTCCCATTATTATCATATTCATACTCACCACTTGTTACATTTTTATAAAATGATATATTAGTTATATAAAAAGTATTAGCATTAAGATATTGAGAGAAATCTAGGTAAATAGATGTAAAATCTTCAAGTGCTCTACCTCTATATGAAAAAAATTGCCATTTATCAGAATCATAATTTAATTGAATTTCTGGAATACATCCTTCACTTGGATAGAAAAATAAACTCATATTATTACCTGCATGAGGTAAGCAACCTTCTACTCCTTCATTTTTATACCAAAATGATAATGTGAAAAGTTCATCTTTTTTACCTTTAATTTGATATTTTTTACCAAATCTCGTAGTATAATTAGGATTCATATTTACTTTTAATGCAATATTTTTATCATTATTTAATTTTACAATTTCAAAAAATTTAGATATATCCGATACTTCAGTATCATCATCAATATTGAATACTTTAAATTCCCAATCCTTAAAACCATCAGAAAAATCAGAATTTTCTATTATATTATATGAATTAACTACTTTACCTTTTTCCAATTGAATATCATCTATATAAACAACACCTGATAAACAAAGTTCTAATTTTATTTTTAAATCAGTTTTAGCATTTTCATCATAATAGATTGTAACATCATTTCTTCCAAATGTTTCAGAAATATCTACTGTTTGGCTTTCATATACATTTGTTCCATCTTCTTTTGAATAACTTAATGAAATTATAACAGGAATATTATTTTTCAAATAACAACTAAAAGTATAGTAATTTCCTTTTGGAACTGATATTAACTGATATATTGATTGATTAGTATCTGTTGTAGAAATTTTTAATGAACGATTTCCTAAGTTTGCTGATTCTTCAGAAAAAGATTTAACTAAATTATTTGTTTCATTATAGTCATATTTAAAATAATCTTCATCATTTTCAAAGCTTGTATTTTTTAAATAATTTTTTACATATTTCATAGGAATAGTATTTGAAGTAATTTTATTTTGATCCATTCCATAATATCCCATACCGTACTCATTAGTTAGAGAGTAAGCCTCACTAATATCATCATCATCGCCTAATGTACTTATAGAAAGTAAATTTCCACTTTCGTTAAATAATAGAGTTCGCTTTCTATTATTATTGTCAACAATTGTTGTTGCTCCATGGCCATATTCAAATGTAATATATCTTCCTAAAGTATTATTTAATCCATATTGAATTACTTTCTTTATTTTATATGGACTATTTTCGTAGTACTCATATTCCATTTTTAATTTATTAATATCAACAATAGAAGAAATTAATTTATTATTGTATTTAAATACCATATTGCCTTTAAAAGTTTGAATCTGATTTATTGAATTTTCAGAAATATCTAATACTATACTTTCACTAGGACTTTCTATAATTATAGTAGAATCATTATAAATTAATGATATTTCTTTATTATTAGAATCTATTACTTTAATTATTCTATTATTAGAATCTAATTGTATATTTATTTCATTATTAATACTGTCACAAATTTTAGTTAAATGATATTCATTTCCAATTTTTGAAAATACTTTTTTATTATGTTCTTTATCAGTCATTATATATTGATTATCTTGTATTTCAATTTCTAGACCTAATCCATCTTCATCACAATATAAATTATCAGGTATATCTTGTAATGGATATTGATAACTTTTTTTATAAAAATAATGTATAGTACCATCATCATCTTCGTATTCTAAATAATCTATATTATTAATAGTAATTGTTTTAATAGTTTGTTCTAAATTTAATTTAAAACCTTCACCAAAAAAAGTCGATTTTTTCAATATAACATCATTTGTATTATATATTAAAGACACCTCTGCAGGTAATTGACTACATACTGTATTACCAATATTAAATATCCCTACCAAATTACCATTATATGTATTAACATATGTTGAACCTATTTCAAATTTCTGTGATTTATAATTTAAATAATATTCTAAACCATTTTGGTTTCTATATGTCACTGAAAAAATTGGTTTAGGATTGCTATTCCCAGCAACAGTATTATTTTTTGAATAAAACGCAGGAAAATCATCATCAATATAATTTTCTTTTGTAGATTTAAGCATTATACCATAATTTTTAGTATCTTTATACCACTTTTTTACTAACTCAGTAATCCTAAAACCAAATATTCTATATACTATAGATGAACCTGACACATAACTTCTTTCAAAATCTGAAATTGCTTCAACGCGTTTATCATATTTATCGTTCATTTGGTTCCAATTTGCAGTTGATTCATTCCAATCTTGTGTAATACGGTGAGCTGTAATATAGTAAGTTTTTGGACTTTTATTATTGCTTGGAGATATGTATGGGATTAAATTTAATTCAGCATAAATTATTTCACTTCCTGTACCAATTTCTGGTAAATCAAATTTTATCAATGCCCTATTAATTCTAGAATTACCATTAACTTTTTCTGCTCCCACTTTTAAAATATCCTTAGTACCATTATTTGAACCTGTATCATCTGGATAAATATAAGTATCATATAAATTTACATTTTGATTTTCATTTGTAATTGTCGGATCAACATATACAGGGAAAACTCTTTCTATAGAATTAAGCCACTCGTCATCTAATAGTAATGTTAATATATATCCATCACTAAAACTATCAAGAGAATAATAAATAGTATCATTTCTTTGATTATTAGAATCTACCATAAAAGGTTTCTCAAGTCTAAATATAATTTTATGATTGTTATCTTTACAAATTATTTCTCCATTTTCTTCTATTAATTTTAGATCCGTATTAACTTCAAAACTAAACTCAGAATAATTAGCATTTTGTAAAATTATAGTTTCTTTTACCTTATTTGCTAATGTCTGGTATTCAATTTTAATATCATCTGTAATACTATTATAAGTAACATTTTTCAATTCTTTAGATATCATTCTTTCCTGGAACTTAGTACTATTAAATTTAAAGTTTCTAAGTTTAAAATTAAGATAATGATTATCTTTTATCATCTTTAATAATGAATTCTGAAAATCATCATTAAATTCTGCTTTATAATCATTACTTTTATTGACTAAAGAATTGTTTACTCTTATAAGGGTATTATCAATATCTTCATATTTACCATTTTTTAAATAATGCACATCTGTATCATAAATTTTTGCAACAATAGTACCATCTTCTTGTAAGAAATGTTTTTCTCTGGGTTTTCTTTTTGCTATTAATTCAACTTGTTTCATAATAATTTTTTCCTCCTCTAACTAGTTCTTTTCCACATATAAACAACTAAGTATGGTGGCATATTATTATGAGCACCATCTCCACCAGTAAAATTAACAACATCCTTAGTATTTGTACTATGATATGATTTAGCATTTGAATTAGGTACTCCTGTATAATCTGCACCAGCTACAAATGGGTAAATTGTATTAACAGTATGTCGGTGTTTTGGCATTTCATCAACCGTTAACTTATGTGTAGCTTCGCCACCAGTTTTACCATTAACGTATGTAGAACCAGCACCAAGTAAAAATCTGTCTTTAAGTTGTACCCATGTACCTCCAAATAATGTACTTGGATTTGTTTCATTTACAGACATGTAGATAGATCCTACTGGATATACAAAATTTAGCATAGTTTCTTTATCAATATTATTATTATTTTTTACTGTTAAACTTTGTACTGTTAAATTTCCATTACTATCTAATTCAAATTTATTTTCTTTCGAAGTAATACAAGATACATTTAAATTGTTTACTTCTAGGTTTGTATTTTCTCCTTCCTTTGTGAAGGCATCTATTATATAGTCATATTCATTCATTTTTATTTCCTTCTTTCTTTAATTATTTTCAATTTTTTGTATGGAAAACGCCATTTTAAGTGAGTATTATATATTTGCTACGTTTTCCTTCTTTAATCAATCATAGTAACCATCTCACTTTCTAAAAATAATTTCTCATAGAAAATGAACATTTAACAGTATATTAGGAGTACTATAACTGTACAATTAATATATAAAGAATTTAGCTTACTGAATTTAAGTCTTTATTATATAATCATCAAAAAAATAGTACATCAAACGTACTATTTGAAAAAAAATTTATATCTAAATTTTTCAAAATACAATAAAATACAGTGTATATTTCTTTACACACTGTATTTTATTGTATTATTGTTCATCAATTATATTTTAGAATCACTTGATATATAAATTTTTTTCTTGAAATTTACACTTATATTATCAAATTCAGGATAGGAGTTATTATATTCATTTCTACATTCTTCATTATCAAAATATACATTATTATATAAAAATATTAAAATTTCATTAATATTATTTTTTATAATTATGTCTCATATAGAAATGTACTATATATCCATATATCTTTTCCATTTAAAATCAATTTGGCAGAATTAGTTTTTACATCAATTGCTTTAACTTCATAGATATTCTTGTTTAAAACATAAGACTCTCCTCCCAATATAATATCGTCTTGATTTATGGAAGAACCAAATTTATCAACTTCAATGAAATCATCTAAAGGAATCCAATGATAACTTTTAACATTTTCACTTTTATAATCGTTTAAAGTACATCCTGTCAATTGGCAACAGCCAAATAAATTACTAGAAATTGGACTTTTTAATATATCAACTTTAAAAATACCATCAAATTTAACTTTGGATCCTATATGTAATATTTGATCAACACTTTCATTAGAAACATTATTATTAATTTCAATGTTTGTTGATCCTGTAATTTTCCAATTTCCACTCATTCCTTTTAAAATGTTAGTATTATCTACAAAATAACAGTCATCTAAATCATATTCATTATTAAAGTGATAGTTTCCATATTTGTTTTTTGTCCATGTTGAGTCATTTGATTGAGATACTTCTATGTGGCAATGGATACCTGTAATATTAGAAAAACCCTTATTTCCCATATTTCCTAATTTATTACCCTGAGGTACAATTAATCCTACTGTAGCATCCATCGTATTATCATGTGCTGTCATAAATGTAGCATAATCAATTCTTCCATTAGCAAATCTTACTTTATTAACTGATTGCCACATCACTTGACCTGTTTTTGGATATAATTTTAAGCACTTACATGTGCAAGGAGCATAATATGGATACCTTATTCCTGCTACTTTACCTCTAACATCATTAGCCATTATTCCTTTATGAGAATAAGATCCATTAGAACCCTGAGAAATATACATATCAGTAAATGGACATAAAAAATTTTCTATCCCATTTTTAACAGACTTTTGACCTTTAATCATTTCTTTTTCCATTCATTAATAAGCTTTAAAGCTAAATTCAATACTGCACTAATTCCACTTGCAATAGCACCAAAAAATACACTTTTTATTAATGTAACATCATAACTGGTAGTAGAATTTAATCTAACTATTATACTTGTTAAAAATCCTTCAATAAACGTTATTATCATCCTTTGAACAATATCATTTTTTAAAAAAAAATTTATTTTATATAGTTTATAACTCATAAAATCACCTCTACTTAAATTTATTTTCAATTTTATCAATTCTTTCGTGCGCATAATTAGTATTTTCTTCACATCTTGCAACACGTTCACTCATAGAATCAAACTTATCATCAATATTTTTAATATCGTTTTTTAACTCTATATTTCCAGTAATTACCATATCTAATTTTGTTGATATCGTTGTATCTCTTTTTACTCTATCCTTTATTTCTTCATTATTTTTATTACTTATACAATTTTTATATGTCAAGACTGCTATAATGCAAGTGATTAATGTACAAATAATAGATATAATTAATGAATAATTAACACTCATAAAAATCCCTTCTCTCAAATTAAAATGTTAAAAAATAATTGAATTTATAATAGTAAATGTGAAAAATCCATATCATATAACACCTCCGTTTCTATGAATAATTTCTCATAAAAAAAAAGGTACTAACAGTATGTCCAATGTACCATTTACTTATCTATTGATACTGGTTGAATATTATTTGCTAATAAAAAATCATTTATTTCATCAATATCACAATTATACATATTTCTTAAAATAAAGCAATAAATACAATTTTTTTCTGTGCTATTATTTTCTATATTGAAACCGGCACTACTTAATAATTCAAAACTAAATTCTGGTGGTAAGTTCATACCAATACATAAAGCAATGATTGTTTCTAGCGAATATCCTCTATTATTATTTGTTTCAATTTCCTTAATTGTTTGAACACTAATATGGGAATTTTCTTCTAATTTTTCTCTTGTCTTACCAGAACATTCTCTTAAATATCTTAATTTTCTTCTAAAATTATAAGGTAAATCATTACATATAATCATGATTTTATTATAATATTTATCAAATATTTCAGGTTTTAATCTTATATTATCAATTGTTTCTAAATTACTAATATTATTTATTTTATTCATATAATTTTAAGTATGATTTTGTCGTACTTTACGCTCCCTTTTTAATATGCTATATAATAACAAAAAAAAAGAGAAAAATATATCTCTATATATAAATTATAATCAAATAGAAATAATTCATTTTATTATAATTTATATGTGTAATACTCCTCCAATTACCAACATAATAATACTTTTTTACAACAGTATAAAAGACATTCCTATATCAGCAAATGTCATACTGTATCAATTATACTTCTATACTACCCAACTAACACCTTGAATATATCAAATATGTCTGATAAAGTCAAGATTAATTTAGGTTTTATCATTTCCTAATACTTTCAACTTTAGTATCTGCAACCCAATATTGACTTCCTGGAATATCTCCAAGAAATTCTACTGTAATATAATAACCTAAATCTAAATATTGTTTTATTAATACTAATTTTTATCTCTAATAAATCCATTATTTAAAATTGTAAAACCATCATTTTTTTGTATTTGCACTTGTCTCTCATGTTCATACATATTTACATTACTTTCTATTTTATTGCATTAAAAAAGCGTCATAATTAGATGCATTTTTATAGTAATTTTGACCTTCATAGCTACTAGTATAATTCTTATCATAAAATTAGGTTCTTTTTTATTAAATTTACGAAAATATTTTTTATTTCTTTAACGGAACTATTATTTTTCTCATCAATAAGTAAATTATCCAACATACGTAACTTCACAACCTAATTTCTCACATAAATTATATTTTTTCCTTATAAATCAACGATTTTAACAATCATGCCTATTTTCTTTATTAGCGAAGCTATTAGCTTATCAGATCGTATTATTGTATTAACTAAAAGACCTGCTAAAATTAAAAATATATATGAAATTAAATTAACAAACAAATCAACACCAATCAATAACCGTAAGTGTAAAGAATTTTCTGAATATTATGATGAAATTTGGAGTGATTTAGATGTCCACATATAGTAAAGAACATCAACAATTTTTAAAGAAAATTAGAAAAGATAAAATAATTGTACTATTTTTTCAAATTTTGATAATTGCAAGTTTTCTCATTATTTGGGAATTACTTGTAAAATATAAACTTATTAATACATTTTTATCTTCATCGCCTAGTCAAGTATTTGAAACAATTATTTCTTTATTAAAAGACAATTCACTTTTTCACCATATTTGGATTACTACTTATGAAACTATAGTTAGTTTTCTCATTGCATCTATTATAGGATTAACATTTGGGGCTATTTTATGGTGGAATAAGCTCCTTGCAAGAATTATGGATCCATATATTACGGTATTAAATTCCTTACCAAAAGTCGCTTTAGGACCACTTATAATTATTTGGGTAGGAGCTAGTACAAATTCTATAATTTTTATGGCACTGTTAATTACTGTATTTGTGGCAATTATTAATACATATAATGGATTTAATTCAACCGAAGAAAATTATATAACTCTATTAAAATCATTTAAAGCTACTAAATTTCAGATTTTTTTTAAAGTTATTTTACCAAGCAATTATTCAAATATTATTAATACATTAAAAATTAATGTCAGTATGAGTTTAATTGGAGTTATTATGGGAGAATTATTAGTATCAAAGAGTGGACTTGGTTATTTAATTATGTATGGATCTCAAGTATTTAATATAAATCTAGTCATCACCTCTGTAATTATTCTTGGATTACTTTCACTCTTAATGTACTTTACAGTTTCTCGATTAAATCATTTTAATAAAAAAAGAAATCTTCATAAATGATTTCTTTTTTTAATTTAATGTGTCATTTGATTTGCTATTTAGATATAAATCTGCATTTCTTCCTAATTTATAAGCATAATATCCTGCTGCCGCTATCATAGTGGCATTATCAGTACAATATTTAATGGAAGGAATAGTAATATTTAAAGTAAGTTCATTACTAAGTTTTTCTATTTCTTCTCTTAATCCCCTATTTGCTGCAACACCACCAGCAATAATCAAGTTTTTAATATTATAATCAATTAATGCTTTTTTTGTCTTACTTATTATTGAAGCAATTGCAACTTTTTGAAATGAAGCTGCCAAATCTTTTTTATTTAGTGATTCATTTCGTTGACTATATTTATGATTCAAATTAATTACAGCACTTTTTAAACCACTAAAAGAAAAATTATAACTTTGATCTTGCAAAGGAATTGGTAATGAATATATAGCATTACCTTCATGAGCCAAAGCATCCAATTTTGGTCCTCCTGGATATTCTAAATCAAGAACTCTAGCAACTTTATCATAACATTCTCCAATTGCATCATCTAATGTTCCTCCTAATTTTTCAAATTTAAAATGGTCCTTCATTACTACCAGTTCTGTATGTCCACCACTTACTACTAAAGCAAGTAATGGAAATTTCATTTCTTTTTCTAAGCTATTAGCATAAATATGACCTGCTATATGATGAATAGGAATTAAAGGCTTATTATAAATAAATGATATTGTCTTTGCTGCTTCTAAGCCAATTAATAAAGAACCAATTAATCCTGGACCATACGTAATAGCAATCGCATCAATATCATCAATTTTCATTTTAGCTTTTCTTATACATTCTTCCATAACAAATGTAATATTTTTTACATGTTCTCTACTAGCTATTTCTGGAACAACTCCACCATAAGATTTATGAATATCAATTTGAGAAGAAACTACAGTAGCAATATCTTCTTTACCATTTTTTACAATAGACACACTTGTTTCGTCACAGCTACTTTCAATTCCTAATATATATACATCTTTCATTAATATAACACTTCCTATTTTAATTTTTCCTTTCCATTAATACCGCATCAATCCCATTGTAATATCCTTTTCTAATTCCTATTTGTTTAAATTTAAATTTTTGATATAAATGAATTGCTATAACATTATCTATTTTGACTTCTAATGTTATATTTTTTTGAACTGTTGTTATCATTATTTCTAAAAGTTTAGAAGCTATTTTTTGATTTCTATAAGAAGCACACACTTCAAGTTGATTTATTTCAGCTCGCTCATAAATATCACTATAATATAAAAATCCAAGAATATTATTATTTTCTATATATGCCAAATAGTGACCAAAAGGATTTTCATTTAAATCTTTTCTTACTATTTCTAACGATAAGAAAGAAGATTTTAATACCGCCAAATCTTCTTTATTAATTTCCTGTATCACTAATTTTATTTTCCTCAGCTTCCGTTAATTTTAAATATTCAGGATTTATTAAATGGGGATTTATATTTTCTTTTTCAACATATTTTTTAACAATAGTTAAAATATTTGGATTATATTCACATTTTTTCCCTTTTAAAGAAATGTCATCATTTGTCACTATAACGTATGAATCTAATGTATCTAATATAGAAGTTAATTCTTCATTTTTAATATACTGAGGTTTCAATAAACATTTATCACCATCGTAAATCGCAGCATATGAATAATTTCTTCTAGCATCAATTATAGGTATAACTATTCCATTTAAATCACATGAATCTTTCATAGCTTCTAAACTTGTTATTGTTGTAATTGGTATTTTTAAACTCCAGGCATATACCTTAGCAATCGTTAATCCAACACGTATTCCTGTAAATGATCCTGGTCCATTTACTACAATAATTTTATCAATTTCATTTGGTTGTAATTTTGTTTTTTCAAACATAGAGGCAATTTTTGGCATTGCATCACGAGATAAATCTTGCCCAAGATTATCTTTTATAGAACATAATAATTTATTATTAGAAACTATACCAGTATATAGATAACTAGATGAAGTATCTATATAAAGTATATTCATAATACAGCCTCACATAAATCTTCGTATTTTTTACCATGAGGTGTTATAATAAATACTCGTTTATTCTCATCTTCATCAGAATTTTTAATCTTAATATCTAATCTTTTATCAGGTAAATAATCAGAAATCATATCAGACCATTCAATAATAGTAACTCCTTTTTTTGTATAATATTCTTCTATACCCAATTCTTCAACTTTACCATCTAAACGATAAACATCCATGTGGTATAAAGGCATCTCTCCAGAAGTATATTCTTTTATAATATTAAACGTTGGTGAAGTTACTTCTTCCGTAACTTCTAAAGCTTGTGCAAAACCCTTAGTAAATACTGTTTTACCACTACCTAAATCACCTTCAAGACAAATAACCATATTAGGAAATTTTTCAGATTCAATATTTTGCGCTAACTCAATTGTTTCATTTTCTGAATATGTTGTCACTTTATAATTCATTTTTATCACCTGTTTATATTATATCAAAAAAAAAAGGTTATACAATGTCTTTTTTAGTAATTATACATTATTTACATAATAATTTCTAAATAGTTAAAAGTTATTATTTAGTTAGTGCACTATTATTGAAATTAAACAGTTCTATTATTAATTTTAAAATAATTTAAAATTAATAAAACCATGGCACTTAGCGAGACACCTAAAAAAAAAAGACTAATTTTAATCATTTAGCCTTTAACAAACAAAAAAAATTCTTGGCGGCTTCCTATTTTCGCATACACTATCGTCGGCGTTAAGTGGCTTAACTTCTGTGTTCGGGATGGACAATTATGTTTATTATCATATATTATTTTCCCTTATTTTATCGTACTTTTTTATTAT
>CANRPE010000012.1 GCA_947632405.1 uncultured Bacilli bacterium
AAACAGATTGTTATAAAAAAGGAAAAACATGTAAACAAGGAACAGTTATAAAATATTATGTCAATAATCATGAATTTCATTATTTCTATGTATTACATGATAATGGAACAACCATAACAATGCAACAAAGAGAAAATACAATAAGGAATATAGCATGGCATGCAGAAGAACAAGATAATAGTAAAGGACCAACCACTGTTTTACCAGCCTTAGAACAAGCAACTTCAACGTGGGTAAATGTAAATGTACTAGAGTATACACCAGGACAGACGACATTATATGAAAATGCCAATACAGGCTGTACATATACAGCAAGTACAGATTCCGACTATAAAATAAGATGCGAAAAAAATACCTATACAAGTTCAATTCTAGGAACAAGAAAAGCAAGGGCCAGAATGATAACAGTGCTTGAAGCAGGAAGTACAGGTTGCTTAGTATACAAAGATGGAGCTACTGATAAAAGAGTAATACCACCAGGGATAAATTCATGGAATAATGGTTCTTGTCCAGACTGGATGCATAACTACTTATATCAATCGAAAAATTATGGAGGAAGTTATAATAATGATACAGTAAATGAAAATGAAGTATACGATCATCATTATTGGACTATGTCTGCTGACTCTAGTAGAACTACTCGTGCGTGGGATGTGTCCTGTGCTGGTTACTTGACCAACGACAGAAACACTACTGATACTAATGAAGGTGCGCGTGCTGTTGTCGAAATAACTAAACCCTAAATTACACTTTGGTGTAATTTTATTATTCTGTATTATTTTGAATTGCTGTAAAAACTTACCTTATGTTATAATTAAATTAAGGTAGGTGATTTTGTGAATTATGAGATAAGAGAATATAAGAATTCTGACTTAGTTTCACTAAATTATTTGTTACGTGAGGTTTATCAATTAGAAAAAGTAGGAACTTCTTATCCTAATAATATAGAATTAGTTGCAGTATCTAATAATATTGTAGTTGGTTATACAGTATTGAAATTATTGTATGATTCAGTAAAAGGACGAAATTATAGTTATATTAATTATGTATGTGTTTTAGAAAAATATAGAAATATGGGAATTGGAACAAAATTACTAGAAAAAGCTTTAGAAATATGCAAACAAAAGAATATATCATATGTAGAGTTAACTTCTAGACCATCTAGGATAGTTGCTCATTCTATTTATAAAAAACTAGGATTTGAAATTCGTAATACTAATGTATTTAGAAAGGAAATTATATGATAGTTGATATTATTAATAAAAAAAGATTAGGAAAAATATTATCTAAAGAAGAATTAAAATTTTTTTTTGAAGGCTATTTAAATGGAAAAGTAACAGATTATCAAATGTCATCTTTATTAATGGCTATATGTATTAATAATATGACTGATAAAGAGATTTTTGATTTAACAGATATTTTTATTAAGAGTGGTGAAGTTTTAGATTTTTCTGATATAGAAGGAATTAAAGTAGATAAACATTCAACAGGTGGAGTGGGTGATAAAACAACTATGATTATAGCGCCTATTGTTTCTAGTCTTGGTGTTCCTGTTGTTAAAATGAGTGGTAGAGGATTAGGATTTACAGGTGGAACGATTGATAAGTTAGAATCTATTCCAGGATTTCGAACAGATTTAAATTTGGATGAAATAAAAAAACAAGTAAAAGAAATTGGAATGGTTGTTACATCACAAACTGCAAATTTAGCTCCTATGGATAAAAAAATTTATGCTTTAAGGGATGTAACAGGAACTGTTGAATCAATACCTTTAATTGCAACTAGTATAATGAGTAAAAAGATTGCAAGTGGTGCAGATAAAATTTTAATTGATATTAAAGTAGGAACAGGTGCTCTTTTAAAAACAGAGAAAGAAGCTGAAAAATTAAAAAAGATAATGATTCAAATTGGTAATTTTTATAATAAAGAAGTTAGATGCTTAATTACAAATATGGATAATCCTCTAGGAACGTCAATTGGTAATTCATTAGAAGTATTAGAAGCAAGAGATATATTATTAGGAAAAGAAAAAAATAGTTTGACAGATTTATGTATTGAACTTTCTAGTAATATGGTTAGTATGGCAAAGAATATTTCTATTACTGAAGCAGTACAACAAGTAAAAAAAGCACTTTCATCAAAAATAGCTTATCAAAAATTTTTAGAATTTATAAAATGTCAAGGTGGCGATATTGAAAAAATTCAAATTAGTCCTAAAGTAGTAAAGATATATTCAAAAAAACAAGGTATTATTAAAAAAATTGATGCTTTAAAATTTGGAAAGTTGTCTGTTTTATTAGGTGCTGGAAGGAAAAATAAAGAGGATAAAATTAATCCGACAGTTGGTATAAAATTAGAAAAATTAGTAAATGATAAAGTTAATATAGGTGATTGTCTATGTAAAATTTATCTAGATAATGAAATTAATTTAGATGAAGTTGATCAATACTTTAAGATTGAAGAAGAATGAGTAAGTGTAAAGTAAGAAAAAAAATAGTGCAAAAGAAGAAAACTATGCTATAATGAATATAGAATAATAGGAAGGTGAATGTTTATATGAAAAAGAAAAATGTAATTTTAGGTAGTATTTTAGCATTATGTTTATATTTTGGAGTATATACAACAGTAAAAGCAGAATCTTATGTTGTAGATCAAGCTCCTGATAGTTTTGAAACAAAGGCAGCGGGTAGAGATCCAAAATCTGCTACTGAATTGAATAGTCCTGATAATGATGCAGTATTAGCAAACATTGATATAGCAAAAGCAGGAAATAATATTATTGATTATCATACAAAAGATTTAAAGAAAACATTTTGTATTGATAGAACAGTTGCATATCCACGTACAGGAGGTATTGTTTATACAAAAAGTGAAAAATTAGATTATCATTTAGCTTATATTGTTGCAAATTCTGATTATGTATATAATAAATCAATGAGTTCTGGAAATGTATCAGAAGAAAATAAGAAATATGAGCAATCATGGTTTACTCAAGTTGCTATATGGAAGTATTTAGATTCTCAAGATTCAAAAGGTGAGAATAAATTTAATAGTATTAAATTAGGCAACAAGCAAATTTTTGAAGAAGGTGGAGTTGAAGATTACTATGTATATAGTAATAGAGCTACAGAATTATGGAATTTAGCTGATGAATTAGTGAATTTAGCAAAACAACAAAATGATCCAGAAAATATTAATGCTTTAGAAGTTAAATATGATAATGGTGCTAAAGTAGATAGTGAAAATAAATTAATTATAACAAATATAATAGATGTTAGTTTAAATGGTATAACAAATTATAATTTAAATATTTCAAATGCTCCAAGTGGAACTAAAGTATATTATGCTGATGGAAATGAAGTTCCAATTAGTGATAGTAGTCTTATTCCTATGAAAGATTCAAAATTTTACTTAACAATTCCTATGGAAAATGTAGAAAATTATTCATATGATTTTGATATTTCTATATCTAGTGATTTAACTTATTATGAAGCTTATAAATATGTAAATGGAGTTAATCAACCTTTAATGTTAGTTACATCTGCTAAGAAACCATTCGAAGGTTCATTTAATATATCAGGTAGTCATGTAGAAGATACAGCTAGTAATATTTCTAATTTTATTTATTTTGTAGGATTCCTAATTCTATTAGTAGGAGTAGGAGTGATTTATACTAATGTCAAACCAAAAAAAGAACAAATTTAATAAAAAGTTTAATAATATAAAGTTAAAAAAGAGTCATATATGTTTATTTGGCTCTTTACTTGTAATGTTAGGATTATTTATATTATCATATAATCATATTATGCAGTTAAAACTTAATTTATTTTCTGATATGCAGTTATCATTTGATCAAGAAAATAATATTGAAGAAATAATTGATGGTGTTCCTAGTGCTTTACACCTTTCTAAAAGTGAACAACCTACTGATAAAGTTGAAGAAAATAATGAAAGTGAGAATCAAATTAATTATAGTAAATATTTAGGTGTTTTGGAAATTCCTAGAATTAGTTTAAAACGAGGATTTTATGGTTTAGATTCAAAATATAATAATATTAATTATAATGTAACTGTAGTAGGTGGCTCTAACATGCCTGATGTTAATAATGGAAATTTAATTTTAATGGCTCATTCAGGAGATGCCTATATTTCTTATTTTGCATATTTATATTTATTAAAAATCGGAAACTATGCATATGTTACATATCAAGGTACTACTTATAAATATCAACTTGTTAATATTTATAATATCCCAAAAAATGGTACAGCAGTTATAAATCGTAATAAAGATAAAACAACATTAACGTTAATTACATGTACTAAAAATAGTGATACAGAACAAACTGTTTATATTTTAGAAAGAGTTTAAAAGGAGGTAACCATATATGGAAATGACTATCATTGATAAAATAGGTATGATACTAAAATATATATTTTCATCTTTTATGGGAATTGAATTATTATTATTAAGCCTCCTTTTATTTTTATTTACAATTTTAAATATAAAAAAGAATAATAAATTAGTAAAAATAATATCTATAATTTTATGTCTTGCTTTCTTAATTGGTTTAATTATTGCTTATCATAATTATGCTTTATATTGCATTGATAGTTTTATTAAGTTTTTATTAAGTTATTTATATTTTCCTTCTATGGTTATGTATTTTTTTATTATGATAGTTGCTACAATCGCTATAATTATTACAATTCTTTCAAAAAAAATGCCAAAATATCAAAAAGTAATTAATTCTATTGTTCTTTCAATTATGTACTTATGTTTTATGTGTGTTGCTGCTATTGCAATTACTGAACATTTAGATTTGTCTGTTGCAAGTAATTTATATACTAATGACACTTTACTTTCATTTATTCAAGTTAGTAATCTATTATTCTTTCTTTGGTTAGAATATATAGTCTTATATTATTTTTATCGCTTTTTAGAATATAAATTAGATAAAAAGTCATCTTAATAGTAGGTGATTTTTTTATGCAAATAAGACTTGGATATGCTTGTTTATCAGAAACATTAGCTAAGACAACATCTAGTAGTTATACTTATACTAATTATTTAAAAACACAAGATATGAATAAATTAAATAAAATTATTAATTCAAATTTAGAAAATTTAAAAGAGGTTTTAATTTATAATATTAGTAATAATATTCATTTTTATAGATTATCTTCTAAATTGATTCCGTTAGCTACTAAAAAAGAGGTTGAATTTGATTATATAAAAAAGTATGATAAATTATATCAAGATTTAGCTGAAATAATAAATAGATATAAACTTAGAGTAGATTTTCATCCAGATCAATTTTGTATTTTAAATAGTATTCATAAGGAAGTAGTAGATAATTCTATTGAAATCTTAAAATATCATTTTAAAATATTAGATGCTTTAAAAGTAAAAAGAAAAATATTAATTCTGCACATTGGTAGTAATGTTTTTGGAAAAGAAAAGTCATTGGCTAGATTTATTAAAAATTTTTATTCATTACCAAAATATTTACAAAATGTTATCGCAATTGAAAATGATGATAAAATTTTTACAATAGAAGATTGTATTTATTTACATAAAATTTTAGGTATTCCGATAGTTTTAGATTATCATCATTTTTTATGTAATCATGCAGATGATAAAATTCAAAATTATTTAGAAACTATTTTTGCTAGTTGGAAAAATGACAATCCAAAGATCCATTTTTCATCACCAAAAAGTTCAATAAAAAAAGAAATAAGATCTCATCATGATTATATTAATGTAGATTCTTTTATTTCATTTTTATCTATTCTTAAAAATTATTCTTATAATATTGATATTATGATTGAAGCCAAAAAGAAAGATGAAGCTTTATTTCGATTAACAAGATTATTAAAATATAAGACAAATTATAAATTTATAGATGATACTACTTTTATAATTTAGGTTCAATAAATCTTACATAATATTCATCAAATGTAATATTATTTTTTTGAATATAAGAGGCAATTTCTTCTCCTACGTAACGATAGTGCCAAGATTCATATTGATAACCTGTGATATTTTCTTTTCCTTTTGGAAATCTTAAAATAAATCCATATTTATAGGCATTATCTTTCATCCAATTAAAAGAATTACTTTCTTCAAAACTAGTATATGGTATTTTTCCATCATAAATATCAACACATAAACCTGTTTGATGCTCAGAAAAGCCAGCTCTAGCAGAATAAGTATCTGCTGCTTCTACACCATCTGCTGCTGCATAACGATTGTATAAATTTACTTGATAATCATAACTTCGATAACTAGACATTGCAATAATAGGAAAGCCATCTTTCTTTGCTTGACTAGCCATTTCTACAAATTTTTTATTAGCTGTTGCTACTAATTTCATGCCACTACGAGAGTACTCTATAGGAATTGATTCTAAATTTTCTGGAATATAATTACTTCCTAAATATAGATATTTATTTACTAAAATGTAATCCTTATTTAAAGCAGGAGTTTCTTTAGTCTGTGTATAAAAACTATAATCTAAATTTAAATTAACATAAGTAATAACTTCTTCTAAAGATAAATCTTTATTTTTTTCTTGATATTTTTGATATCTTTCTTTATCTTCTTCTTTACAATAATCTATTTTTTTACATTCAATTAAAAAAGGATCTTTATTTGATTTATTAGTTTTTTGATTAGATTTAACTTCTTTATTTTCTTTTGGAATAAAGATAAAAATAGAAAATATTCCTATTATAATAATTAATAGTCCTAAAATAATTTTTATATTTTTTTTGAGTTTCATCTATATCACCCAATACTATAATAGCATGTTTTTTAATATTTATTCATTTAAATTTAATGATATTTTAAATATTTTTACGTATATTTCTCTTTTCTAAAACATAATAAAAAATAGGAGGAACATATGAAAAAAATATTAATTTTACTATTATTAGTAATTACACTTATGCCATATTCAGTTTTTGCAGAGGAAAATAAGGAATTAATAGCTAATGCTACTAGTGGTTTATTAATGGAACAATCAACTGGTAAAATTATTTATGAGAAAGAAAAAGATAAAAAAGTAGCAGTAGCTTCTATGACAAAGATGGTTGCGCAAATAATTATATTAGAAAAAATAGAGGAAGGTAAAATAAATTGGGAAGATATTGTTACTGTCAGTAAAAATGCAGCATCCATGGGTGGATCTCAAATTTATTTAACAGAATCTGAAAAAATGAGTGTAAAGGATTTATTCAAAGGTATTTCTATGGCAAGTGCTAATGATGCAACAGTTGCAATGGCTGAATATATTGCTGGAACGGAAGCTAACTTTGTAAAATTAATGAATGAAAAAATAAAAGAATTAGGTCTAAAAAATACGGTTTTTAAGAATAGTACAGGTTTAGATGAAAAGGGTCATTTTTCAACTGCTAATGATATGGCAGTGATTGCTAGAAATTTATTAAATCATGAAAAAATTTTAGATTTTTCATCAGTTTATGAAGATTATTTAAGACAAGATACAGAAAATAAATTTTGGCTTGTCAATACTAATAAATTAGTTAGATTTTATGAAGGAGCAGATGGTTTAAAAACAGGTCATACTGATGCTGCAAAATATTGTTTAGCTGCAACAGCTAAAAAAGATGGTATGAGATTAATAGCAATTGTTTTGGGTGAAGAAAATAGTAAAGTTAGAAATAGTGAAGCAATGGCATTACTTGATTATGGATTCAATACTAAAAAAATGACGATTGTTAAAGAAAAAGGAAAGACAGTAAAAGAAATTGCGTTTGATAAAGGGGATAAGAAAAAAATAGCTATTGCACCAAAATACGATGTGGGAGTTTTAGAAGATAAAACTAGTAATGGAAAAGAATATACATATGATATTAAATTAGATAAAATCCAATTACCAATAAATCAAGGTGATGTTCTTGGTAAAATTACAGTAAGAGATAAAAATACAGCAATTGCTACAGTAGATTTAGTTTCAAAGACAAATGTACGTAAATTAAATTACTTTGAAGTGTATCTTCAAACTTTAAAAAATAGTTTTTTAGGAATTGTTAACTAAACAGTACAAAGTGCTGTTTTCTTAGTTTTAGATACGTTGCAAATAATTAAATTTTTCACTATAATATTAATAGAGGTGGAATTATGTACGATGTAGTAATTGTAGGAGCAGGGCCTGCAGGACTTTTTACAGCATATGAATTAATTACTAAAAATAAGAATTTAAAAATCGCTTTGTTAGATAAAGGAAAATTTGCACAAAATCGTGTTTGTCCAATGAATGTTGGAAAAAATAAATGTCTTAATTGTAAACCTTGTGCTATTCTTTCTGGATATGGAGGAGCAGGAACATTTTCAGATGGAAAATTAAATTATATTCCAAAGATAGGTAAATCAGATTTATTTCAATATATGAATAGAACAGAAGCTTATCAATTAATTGATGATACAGAAAAAATTTTTAATCAATTTGGAATGGATTCTAAAGTATATCCAACAAATATGGAAGAAGCAGAAGCTATTTCAAAGAAAATAGCAAAAACAGGTGCTAATTTATTAATTATAAAACAAAAACATTTAGGTAGTGATATGTTACCTAAGTATATTGAAAATTTTACAGATTATTTAAAAAACCAAAACGTAGAAGTTTTTGAAAATTGTGATGTTTATGATATTGTTAATGAAAAAGATAAGTATAAAATATTATATAATAATATAAATACTAATAATTCGATGGTTGCTAAAAAAGTAGTAGTAGCTCCAGGTAGAACAGGTGCTAAATGGATTCAAGAATTAGCAGATAAGTATGAAATTCCATATGTATCTAAAAGTATTGAAATTGGGGTTAGAGTAGAAGTAAGAAAAGAAATATTAGAACCAATGACAGATATTATTTATGATCCAACTATTTTTATTAAAACAGATACATATAATGATGAAATTAGAACATTTTGTACTAATCCTGGTGGATTTGTTGCTAAAGAAAATTACTACGGTTATATTTGTGTAAATGGACATGCTTTGAAACATGAAAAATCAAATAATTCAAATTTTGCATTTATTTCTAAAGTTCATTTAACAGAACCTGTTACTAATACTCGTGAATATGGAGAATCAATTGCTAAAATAGCTAATACTTTAGGTGGTGGTAAACCAATTATTCAAAGTCTTAGAGATTTAAGAATGGGAAGACGTTCTACGTGGAGTCGAATTAATAAAAGTTTTATTGAACCTACTTTAAAAGATTGTGTTGCAGGTGATCTTGCGTTAGTAATTCCTCATCGTATTATCAAAAATATTTTAGAAGGGCTAGAAAAGTTAGATAAAATTATGCCTGGTGTAAATAATGATGAAACACTACTATATGGACCAGAAATTAAATTTTTTAGTAATGAAATAGAAACAGATAACAATATGAAATTAAAGAATCAAGATATCTACTTTATTGGTGATGGAGCAGGTAAAGCAGGTAATATTGTTGTTGCAGCTGCTACTGGTTTAATCGCTGCAAGGGATATTTTAAAAAATGTTTAAAATTATGATATAATACTAGTGATATTGGGGTGATTAGATGAAGAAGTGTGTTGTAATTTATAATCCTGCTAGTGGCAAAGATAAAAAGAATACTTCTGTACAACCATTTTATGATATATTAAGAAAATATGATTATGATACAGAAATAATTTATACAAGTAAAAAAAATGATGCTACTTCTATTGTAAAGAAATTAGATGCTGTTGATTTAGTTATTAGTGCTGGCGGTGATGGAACATTAAATGAAGTAGTTACAGGAAATTTAGAAAGAAAAAAAAGACTTACTATTGCAAATTTACCAATGGGAACTACTAATGATGTCGGAAATATGTATGGCTTTACAGGTGATTATGTTAAAAATTTAGAATTACTTTTAAAAGGAGTAAAGAAAAAAATCGATGTTTGTTTAATTAATGATACACCATTTGTTTATGTTGCATGTTTAGGTGATTATATTGATATGGCTTATAATACACCAAGAGAATTGAAAAAAAGATATGGAAAAATTGCTTATATTTTATATGGATTAAGACAATTAAAAAATAAAATTAATTCTTATGATATAAGATATACAGTTAATGGAAAAACATACGAAGGAAATTATTCGTTTTTCTTTATTACTAATGCTAGTCGGATTGCAGGTGTAAATGATGTTTATTATGATATAAAATTAGATGATGATATGTTTGAAGTAGCTTTTTGTAAAGTAAGAAACAAAGCTGAAATGATGAAATTTTTTATTTTATTAAATAATATGGATGCTAAGGATGTTCCAGGAATTACTTATTACCAAACTAATTATTTAGAAATAGAATTTATGAAAAAACCAAAAGTTTCGTGGTGTATTGATGGAGAAGAATATCCAATTACTACTAATAAGTTTGTTTTTAAAATAGATCGAAAAACAACTATGATGTTACCAAAAGAAAATATTATCAAATTATTTCAAAAACAAGATGAAGGTGAGTAAAAATTGAAAAAGAAAAAGGAAAAGAAAAAAAGAACATTTAATATTACAGTGTATATTATATTAAGATTTTTAGTTATTATATGTATGGTAGGCCAAGTAATTAGAGGTAATTGGCATAATGTTTTTATGTGTATTCTTACACTATTATTATTTACAATTCCAACTATAGTAGATAAAGCTTTAAAAATTAAATTACCTTCTACTTTAGAAATAATTACCTACTTGTTTATTTTTGCAGCTGAAATATTAGGAGAGATTCAAAACTTTTATGGAATTTTTCATCATTGGGATACTATTTTACATACTTTAAATGGTTTTCTAATGGGAGCTATTGGTTTTTCATTAGTTGATATTTTAAATAGAAGAAAAGTATTTGATATGAATTTATCTCCATTTTTTGTTTCTTTATTTGCTTTTTGTTTTTCAATGATGATTGGAATTTTATGGGAGTTTGGTGAATTTTCATTAGATAAGTATTTAGGCAAAGATTGTCAGAAAGATAAAATAATTCATACAATTGTGTCAGCTAAAATAGGAAATAATGGAGAAAAAGCAGTACTAAAAGAAATAAAAAAAGTTAAAATTTATAGTGATAGTAACCAAGTTACAATAATAGATGGCTATTTAGATATAGGTTTAGTTGATACGATGAAAGATTTATTTGTTAATTTTATTGGGGCATTGATATTTTCATCATTAGGATATTTTTATATTAAAAATAGAGAAGGCTATAAGTTTTTAGAATTATTTTTTCCAAAATTAAAAGATAATTAATTAATTTTTACTATAATAAATTAGAAATAAGCAATTATTTCTTTTTTTGTCGAAGAAAAAAATTAGAAAGTTTTGTCGAATTACAACATAAGAAAAGTAATTTATATTATACTTGCGATAACTGAGGTGATAATATGTTAAAGATAGAAGAAGGAGTAGAAAGAGGAATTCTTTTTATCGCATTAGAAGGAAAATTAAATTCTAAAACATTTACTACCTTGGTAAATGAGATAAATTATCTCCTTTATCATCAAGGAATATCTAATTTTGTTTTTGATTTCACTTATATTTCTAAAGTAGAAGATAATATATTTTCTAAGATACAAAGTAAGTTGGTTGAAATATTTTTAAATTGTGGAAAGGTGGTTATGTGTGGTATGTCTGATATCAATAAAAAGAAAATAGGTTATACAAAGGATCGATTATTTTATGTTAACTATAAGATGGAAGCATTTGATTATTTAAGGATGTAGATACTATTTTAGATGAAATTATTCAAAATGAAAATCTAGTATATAGTATTATTAATAAATATAAGACTTACTGTGATAAAGAAGATTTATATCAAGTAGGTATGATAGGTTTAATCGATGCTTCTAAGCATTTTGATCCTAATGTAGGAGTAAAATTTTCAACTTATGCATATACTTATGTTTTGGGAGAAGTTACTAAATATATACGAGAAAATAAAAATTTAAGACTTAGTAGAGATATGATTCGACTCAAGACAAATATAGAAAAGACAAGAGATTTACTAAGACAAAAATTATATAGAGAACCAACTAATTTAGAAATATCACTTATATTAGAAATAGATGAATCTAAAATTGATGAAATAGAAAATATTAGTGCTCAAGTAAAAAGCCTAGATTATTCTAATGATGAAGAAAAAGATAATTTATATAATTCTATTAAAGTAGTAGAAAAAAAGATGAGTCCTAGTATATTAGATTTAGAAGAAGAAATATCAAAACTTTCTCAAGAAGAAAAACAAATTATCTATTTTAGATATTACTATGATATGACCCAATCAGAAATTTCAGAAAAATTGGGAATGAGTCAAGTTCAGATATCAAGAAAAGAATCAAAAATCTTAAAAAAATTAAAAACTAAATTATAGCATCTACTTTGGTAGATGTTTTTTGTTTATAAGGAAAGTGCGTTTATGTAAAAAACAAAAAACATAATCAATTAAGATTATACCAACACAAATAAACCTAAGAATTATCAGAGATTTAATAGGGAAAGAGGAACCACTAAAATAGGAACATTTCATTCCAAAAGATTTTTTAACTTTAATAAATTTTAAGAATCCAAGATGTTCATTAATAACAAAACTTGGAGTAGGATCCAGTTTGTGACATTTTTTACATTAGTAAACATAAATTTTTTGTCTTTATCGAAATAATTTTGTCCATCTTTTAGAATTTGTTCAATTTTAATTAAATCAATATATGACTTAAATTTAGAAGGAGGAACATAAACATAGAAATCAATTTTAATGAAAAGTTTAGTATTATTTGACCACCATCAAGAAGAATCATATGAATTGTTAAAGCAACTTTTTTTCTACTAACAAACTTGACTAAGTAGGCGCTATATGGTACTATTTTTTTAGAAAGGAGAATAGAAATGAGGAAAAAATTAAGCTTATTAATATTACTAGTAGCAGCAATTATGATTCCAACTTGTGTAAGTGCTGCAACAACCTCACAATATATTACATTAGGGGAGGCAACAAGTGAAGGTGAGTTTGGTTCTGTATCATTTACTGCCAAAGCTGATGTAGCTGCAAATGATATTAAAGTTCAACCAGTTTTGTGTAAAGATGATTATAAGTGTAAAAATGGTACATACCAAAATATAGAAAATGAAGAACAATATCCACTTGGTTTAGAAACAATTAAAGATGGTTTAGTAGTTGGACAAACATATTCAATTGGTTATTCTGCTGAACATATAGATGTGTTTAATGCAATTACAATTACTATTGGTAATGAACGTATATTAATTGGACTTCCTTTTGGTGATGAATCTGCTACTATGACAGTTTTCAAAATTAGTGAAAATGATGAAGATGCAAGTGCTGATGAGCTAGAAAGTACAACTGTTGAAAAACAAAAAGTTGCTGATCAAACATTACTAGATATGATAAAAGAAAGTCAATCACCATATCAAGTTAATGCTACTGATAATTCTTACACTTGGATATTTGATGGTTCTAAAATGGACTCTACTGATTTTAATGTTAATTTAACATTAGCTGTAGGTGTTAGTCAAAATCAAAAGAAGATTGAAAATTTAATACCTGTAGGAAAAGATAATCCATTATATTTACATTTTGATCATCATGGAAATCTACCAAAAGGAACTAGTGTAAGAGTTAGAGTATCAGATAAATATAAAAATGGTGAAAATCTAACTTTATATTACTATAATGAAGATACTGGAAAACTTGAAGAAGTAGCTAAATCATTAGTAGTGAAAGATGGGTACGTAACATTTGCATTAGAACATTGTAGTGATTATGTTTTAGCAAGTAATGATAACTCAAATAATCCTCAAACATCTTCTATAAATACTACTATATATACAATCATTTCACTAGTTTCATTAATAGGTGGAATTATATGTGTAATAATTATTCGTAAAAAGAAAATAGCTTAATGCTATTTCTTTTATTTAAGGTATATGAAAAGATTAAGATTAAAGAAAGCTAATTTATTTTTACTTTGTTTCATTATCATATTCATTTATTCAACCACTAAATTAATTTTTCATTATAAAGATTTGTATACGAATAAAAAAAATCATGATAATCTAATAAAAAAAGTAATAAAGAAATCTAAAAGCAATGATAGTGAAGTAGTAGAAGAAGAAAATATAGATTTTAATGAATTGTTATCTATAAATCCTGATACAAAAGGATGGATTAGATATAATCAAAAAAAAATAAATTATCCAATTGTTCAAACAACTGACAATAAATACTATTTAACACATACATTTGAAAAGAAATACAATACTGCAGGAGCAATATTTATGGATTATAGAAACGATTATCTTAATGATCAGAATGTTATACTATATGGTCATGCAATGGATGATGGGACAATGTTTGGTTCATTAGAAGATATGGATAACAATAATTTTTTTGAAAATGATGCAAATAATTATATAGAAATACTAACAATTGATAATAAATTAATAAAATATCAGATATTTAGTTATTATATTATAAAAAAAGAAGATTACTATATAACAACTTCATTTAATAATGAAGCTTTATATCAAGAATTTATAAATATAATAATGAGAAGAAGCAAAAGAAACTTTAATGTAGAAGTTAATGTAGGAGATAAAATTCTTACACTATCGACATGTTATGGTATAGGTAATACTAAAAACAGGAGAGTCATACATGCTAAAATGATAAATTGAAAATAAAAAATCCTTATATATTTAAAGTAATGGTATGTCAAAGGAAAAATAAATAACTATTGACTTTAACTTTTAAAATGGTAATATAATTGAAAATTAGTTTTAGGATGATAGACATGGAAAATAATTATAAGTATCTATCTTTTGCTAATTTTGTTGATTTCAAATTAATAAACATTATAGTAAGTGTCTAAAAATTATTGTGCTTTTTAGACACTTTTTTTTTGTATAAAGTAAAAAATAAGTTTCATATTAATAATGGTGATAATTATGTTAAATAAAAAGTATGAAAAGATAGTTAAAAATAATGAGGCTAAAGAAACAAGGACAAGGAATGCATTTATTGCCTTTATAGTTGGAGGTTTAGTTGGTTTAATTGGAGAGGGAATTATTGAATTACTTTGTTATTATTTTAAGATTTCTCGAAGTGATGCATCTACATATATGATAGTTATTTTAATCTTTATAGCATCGTTATCTACAGCACTGGGTTTTTTTGATAAATTAGTTACAAAATTTAAATGTGGACTTTTAATTCCTATTACAGGTTTTGCTCACTCAATGACAAGTGCTACACTTGATTATAAAAAAGAAGGACCTATTAGTGGTTTTGGCTCTAATATGTTTAAATTAGCAGGATCCGTTATTCTCTATGGAGTTGTTTCAGCTTGGATTTTTGGTTTAATTCGCTATTTATTAGGAGGGGTTTTATGACATTTACTTATAAAAATGTATATATTAAAGATACGGCAACAGTTTCTGGTCCATATGAAAAAGATGGCCCTTTAGGACAGTATTTTGATAAGAGTTATGATGATTTATATTTTGGAACTACTTCATGGGAATTAGCAGAACAAAAATTAGTAGAAGAAAGTATAAATATATTATTAAAAAAATTAAAATCAAAAAAAGAAAATATTGATTTAGTTATTGGAGGAGATTTGTCTAATCAAATTACTGCAACAACATTTGGTTCTAAAGATATAAATTCAGCATTTCTTGGAGTATATGATGCATGTGCTACTAGTGCAGAAGAATTAATAATAGCAAGTAACATGATAGATAATAAAAACATAAATAATGCACTATGTGTTACGTCATCACATAATATGGTTAGTGAAAAACAATTTAGAAATCCTACAGAATATGGAGCTCCTAAGCCACATGGAGCAACATTTACAGCAACAGGAGCAGCTTCAATACTTTTAACTAGCGAAAAAACAAATGTTAAAATTGAATCATCTACGATCGGAAAATTAATTGACTATAATCAATCTGATCCTAATAACATGGGAGCAGCAATGTCTGGAGCGGCAGCTTATACTATTAATAAACATTTAAAAGATTTAGGTAGAAAGCCAGAATATTATGATTTAATTTTAACAGGAGATTTAGGAAAATATGGTAAAAATATTTTAATGGAATTTTTAAATGAAGAATACAAAATAGATATTTCAAAAAATTATAATGATTGTGGAGTAATGTTATATGATTTAGAAAAACAAGAAGAATGTTTAGCAGGAGGTAGTGGTCCAGTCTGTAGTTGCTTAGTAAATTATTCATTAATTTATCAAAAGCTAAAGAAAAAAGAAATAAAAAGGGTATTACTTGTTCCAACAGGTGCAATGTATTCCCCAACAACATTATTTCAAGGACAAAATATTTTAAGCATTGCACATGCAATTAGTTTGGAGGTGGTATAATGTTACTTTTGAATTCATTCTTATTTTGCGGTTTAATTTGCTTAATTTCTCAAATAATTCTAGATAATACTAAACTAACGCCAGGTCATATTACAAGTATATTAGTAGTTATTGGGGCTTTTTTAGATTCATTTAGTTTATATGATAAAATTATTGTAAAAGTAGGAGGCGGAGCTATGGTTCCAATTACTAGTTTTGGACACTCTTTAGTTCATGGAGCTTTAGCAGAAGCAAATCATTTAGGAATTATGGGAATTGTAGCAGGAATGTTTGATTTAACTGCTGCAGGAATAACTTCAGCAATTATTTTTTCTTTCTTTTTTGCCCTTATATTTAAACCTAAAAATTAAAAAAAATACCTTGTTGATTTTATTCAATAAGGTATTTATTTTCTAACAGAAAGAGTAATAATAAAATTAATATTATCATCTTTAGCAACTATATTTTTATGCTGTTTTTTACATTTAGTACATTCATATATAATTTTATATGTATCTTTAAATTTTTCTATACCTATAGGTTTTAATAAACCTAAACATTTATTTTTTCGATCTCCTGGATTAATATCAACATGTTTAGAATAAAGACAGTTAGGACAATGATCACGACAAGAATAGCCTAATCTATCGACATGAAATCCACAATTTTCACAAATAAAAGTTTCGTCTAATTCATGAAAAACTTTCATATTATCACCAACAATATTATATCAAATCTAGCGTGAGTTGACATAGTTTTTTGTAAAGTTTTTCTAAATTTATTGCAACTCCTAAATTTTGAAGGTATGATGAAAATATAAGAATGTATAAAAATAGGAAGATGGGATATATTCTTAATTAATTATTTAAGGGAGGTGAGATGGATGACAGCAGATACACAAGTAATGAGAAATGCAGCAGCAGATGTTGCAAACGAAGAAAAAAAATATTCAACATCTGTACAAGAAATTGATAATTTAATTACAAATACCTTAGCAAGTTGTTGGGGTGATGAAGCATATGACGAATTAAATAAAGAATATACTAGTAAAAGTCGCCCAGATCTAGAAGAATTAGGGCAATTATTAAGAGAATTTTCTAGTAGTTTAAATCAAGCAGCAGATGATTTAGATAGAGCAATTAATTCATTAAGATAAAAAAAGGAGGAAAGATTATGGCAGTAAGACATTTTGACTATGAAGCAGCAAAGTCAACTATGACAAGAGTTCAAGAAGAAGCAAATAAAGTAAAAACATATTTAACAAAATGTGATTCTATTATAGAAGAAAATGTAGGTGTAGAAAATAGATGGTCAGGACAAAGAGCTACTGATTTTAAGCAAAAATGGGAAAAAGCAGCAGCTGAATTTGAATCATTTGTCCAATTAATCAATCAATATGCAAATAAAATTGATGAAAGCTACAGAGTTCATCAACAATTTGATCAAACACAAAATTAATAAAAATATACTATATTTAATTAATAAGTATAGTATATTTCAAATAGAAGAAAAACTTCTTTTATTTGAAATATACTATTTAAAAGGATTAGTTAACTGTATTATTTAAAGGAGAAAATGTAATTATGGATGAAAAAATTAATAAAAAATTATCATTTTTAGGAAATACTCAACTGGCATTATTAGCTAATAGTACTAAAGAACCTATGGAAAGATATAATACTATTTCTAATCTTTATTTATCAAATGACTTTTTAGAAAATGCAGGAGTAGGGTCTTTATCTTTAGTATTATTAAAATTATCTTCATCTGCTGCAACGTCTACAACAGCAGGAGCTTCAGCTGGAATTGTAGCAGGTGTTGGAGAAGGAGCTGCTATCGCAGGTGGAGGAGCAGTATTACCAATTCTTTTACCTATAATTGCTGCAGCTATTGGTGGTTTTTATTTATCTAAATCTGTTGGTAATTTAGTATTTGATAATATTGTTTCTGTAGAAAAATTTAAAAAAGAAGCAGAAATATTAGGCAAGAATGTTACAACTTTAAAAGCTTATTGTTCATCAATGAGTCGTGAATTAGCTAATGCTATTAGTAATATTAATAGTGCAACAAATTCTATTAATAAGGCTATCAAGAAAATTCAAAATGTCGAATATTCAACTAAGAATTATTCTCCTAAAGAAAAGCATCTTAATAATTTAACTGCAAGAAAAAAAGAATTAGAAGCTATAGCTGCAAATATGGGAGCTGTAAATGAAATATTGGCAGTCTTAAATAAAAATCTTTCATTAATTAATTAAAAGAGGTGACAAAATGGGACTAAAAGCAAAAGAAGGCGCTAAAGATTTAAAAGAAGCAACTAATTTAGTAGATGAAGCTTCTAAATTAGTCGAGAATGCTAAAGCAAATATTAATAAAATTAGTGTGGCACCAATGACAGGGGCTGGAATGAGTGCAGCAGGAATTATGAAAAATATTAAAGCAAATTTAGTTGAAATAATACAATTAGAAAATAATTCTTTGAATGAAATAGGCAATGATTTAGGAATGGCTTCAAAAGTATTAAAACAATGGAGTCAAGATGATAACGATGTTAGTAAGAAAAAAGTAAAAAATAGTAGTAAGAGTAAAAGTAGCAGTACAAGTAATTTTACGGGTTTTGCATCTACTAGTAGTTTATCAACAAAGCAAACGAAGAAAAAAAAGAAAACTAAAACAAAAACTAAAAGCCTTGTTAGTACATTAGTTCCTCTTGTTGTTGATACAAATTCTACAGTTTCTCCAGCAGGACCATCATTAGTTGTAAATTCTGATTTGTTAAATCCTACAGTTAATGTTAGAACAGAAACTTTATTAAAATTAGAACAAAATCTAAAAGATGGAGATATAGCAGCAGCAACTTCTTCTTATTCTTTTTTAAAATCTTTAGGAATGGAAAAAGAGGCTACTGACCTTTTAGCAAAATATGGCTATCAAGTAACAGAAGAAAATAATCAAGTAATAATTTCTAAGATAACTTCTACTGACAAAACTGATAATAGTGATGATTCAAGTGATAATGAGGTAGTAGCAACACCAGTAGAAGATAATAAGCAAACAAACCAAGATGAACAAAGCAGTAATGAAAAAATAGAAGAAACTAAAGTTAATAATAATAATAATCAAAATTATACAAATCTAAATAATTCTAATTTAGATAATAATAATAATAATAACGATGAAACAGTTATAGATAATACAGTAAATGAAGTTTCAGATTCTAATTCAGAGTTAGCTGATACTCAAGAAACAACTGATTTAGATATTGAGCAACCTAGTAAAAATGAAACAAAATCTTCTTCTAATTCTAATGTTATAAATATTACAGAAGATAGTACTAATGATAAAAAATCTAATGGTATGGGCGTTGCTATTCCTATAGGTCTTGGTGCTATAGCAACAGGAGCAGCAGCAGTAGCTGGTGTTAGATATGTTAAAAATAGACATAATAATAGTGAAGAATATGAAGAAGAATCTGATGATGAAAATAATGATTTGAATGAAGATTATGAATATGAAGATTCTGCTCAATACGATGAAAGTAATTATAATGATGATTATTTAGGCCCAGAGGGAAGTAACTATGAAGATATAGATTCAGATCAATTAGAAGAAACTTATATTGATTCTGATGATTTAGATAATGAAGAAGATTCTGTATTGAAAGAATTAGATTCTAATGAATAAAAGAATAGAAGGAGGATATAAAAGATGGAAATGAGAGAAAAATTTTTACCAATTGGTTCTGTTGTATTACTAAGAGGAGGAACAAAAAAAGTTATGGTTACAGGTTTTTGTTCTATTGCAGATGATGATAACTCAAAAGTATATGACTATACAGGATGTATTTATCCGGAAGGATATTTAAATTCAAATCAAATTTGTTTATTTGATCATGAACAAATAGAACAAATCTGTTATTTAGGATACGAGGATGAAGAAGAAAAAGAATTTAAAGTATCTTTATTGGATATTGTTAATAAATATAAAAGTGGATTAGTATCATTAGACGATGAGAAAATTGAATCAGAAATTGATGATAATGATGAGTCAAATAATGAAGAAGAAAGTAACTTAGATTTAGAATACTTATGATTCTAAATCTTTTTTTCTTTTAGAGCTTATTAATTCGTGATATAATTATCAATAGAGGAGGTAACATATGAATTTAGATTTAAAAATTAATGAATTTGAAGGACCTCTTGACTTGTTACTTCATCTTATTAAAGAAAATAAAATGGATATTTTTAATATTCAAATAGAAGAAATTACAAATCAATATTTAGAATATATTCATAAACAAGAACAGATGAATCTAGAAATTGATAGTGAATATTTAGTATTAGCATCAGAATTAATAGAGATAAAATCAAAGCTTTTACTTCCAAAAGAAAAATTAGACACAGAGGAAGAAGAAATAGATCCTCGAGAAGAATTAATAAATCGTTTACTTGAATATGAAACATATAAAGAAATAACAAAAACTTTAAAAGAAAAAGAACAAATTAGAATGGAAATATATACAAAAGCTCCTAGCGATATTACTAATTATGTAGAAGATATGTCAAATGTTAATATGGATGTTAATTTAGATGATTTAATTGATGCTTTTCAAAAATTTTTAGAAAGACAACAAAAATTAAAACCTCTAGCTACTAAAATAACTTCAAGTGAAATTACTGTTTCATCTAGAAAAAGTGATATTAGAAGAATCTTAAATAAACAAAAAAAAATATCTTTCTTTAAATTATTTCCAATTTATTCAAAAGAATATGTAGTCGCAACTTTTTTGGCAATTCTTGAAATGGCAAAAAATAAAGAATTAATAATTACTCAAAATGATACTTTTGATGATATTATTTGTGAAATGACAATTGGAAAAAATAATTAAAGTTTTTAAATTAATTTTATACTTTTTAGTGAATTTAAAGATTAAAAGAAAGGATGTTAGATAGTTATGAAAAATTTAGCAGTATTAGAAGGACTTTTATTTGTAATGGGTGAAGAAGGTTTAACTCTAGATCAAATCAAAGATGTTTTAGATATAACAGAAGAAGAATCAAAACTATTATTAAAAAGTTTAAGAGAACAATATGAAGATGAGGGTAGAGGTTTAAGAATAGATTTTTTAGGTAATCGTTTTAAATTAACAACAAAGTTTGAACATAAGGATTATTATCAAAAATTGATTGAAAATCCTAATACAAATACACTTAGTCAAGCTGCTTTAGAAACTTTAGCTATAATTGCATATAATGAACCTATAACTAGAATAAAAGTAGATGAGTTAAGAGGAGTTTCTAGTGGTCAATTAATTAGAAAATTAGTTGCAAAGGGATTTATTAAGGAAGTAGGTCGAAGTGATATGCCTGGTAAACCTATTATTTATGAAACTACTAGTGAATTTTTAGATTACTTTGGGCTTCCTAATATAGAAGCTTTACCAGATATGTCACAATTTATTCATGATAGAGAAGAAATTGAAACTGATGAAGAAAAGGATTTATATCAATCAAAATATAGAGAGTTAAAAGATGTATCAATTGATGCTTGATACTTTCTTTATTTATGTTATAATTTATATATGCCTGTGTGGTGGAATTGGTAGACGCGTTGGACTCAAAATCCAATGGTAGCAATACCGTGTCGGTTCAAGTCCGACTACAGGCACCAGTAAGCAATCTGTCCGAACTTTTAAAGTTTAGATTTAAATATATAAGTATCAATTTCTAAAGAAGTTGGTACTTTTTTAGTGTTTAAGGAAGAAAGGACAGGTTTAAATGGTAAATATTACAAAGGAAAAATTAGAAATTGATAGTGAATTAAAGAAAAGAATAGAATTTATATGTAGTTTTTGTAATACTACTCCAACTATTATTAATGGTAATATTAGAAAAATTAATAAGACAAATTTAAACTACATTGAACCCCATAGAATAATTATTAAAGGTATTACATTTCTTGTATTTAATTATTCCAATGAAATATTTATAGAAAATTTATCTAAAAGCATTAAATTGTCAGATTTAGAGACCTATATAAAACAAATAAACTAAATATATATAAATGTACTAACTTCTTCTAAAATTGCCTTTAAATAGGTAAAAACTGGGAATTATGTCTTGACTTTACATTAAAAGAATCTATAATAGGAAAGCAATAAAGGAAGTTTTATGTTTTTGTGGGGTTAATATAAAACAAATAATTTATCATACTGGAATTTTAGAGGTGCAAAGACATAAAACCTAGTGTCTTTGTTGCCTCTTTTTTAATGAAGAATAAGAAAGGATTAATGTTTATGAATGAAGAAAAGAAAATTGCTGGAATATACATAAGGGTTAGTACAGAAGATCAGGCTCGTGAAGGTTTTAGTTTACCAGAACAAGAAAAAAGACTTCGTGCTATGTGTGAGTATAAAGGTTATGAAATTTATAAGATTTATAAAGATGCAGGAATAAGTGCAAAAACTGGAAATAAAAGACCAGCATTTGAAGAATTAAAAGAAGACATTAAAAGTAAAAAATGTAATACTATTGTAGTTTTAAAACTAGATAGACTTACAAGGAGTGTTTATGACTGGGAAAATATAATGAAATTTTTAGATGAAAATAATGCTTACCTAGATTGTGCAAATGATGATATAAATACAACTAATGCAAATGGCAGAATGGTTGCAAGATTACTAACAACAGTTTCACAAAATGAAATTGAAAGAACAAGCGAAAGGACAAAAATAGGTTTAGCAGGTGCAATAAAAGTTGGAAATATTCCAAATAAAGCCCCATTTGGTTATAAACACGTAAATAAAAAACTTGTTGTAGATCCTCTTACAAAAGATGAGGTAATAAGAATATTTAATTTATATTATGAGGGCAATTCTTATCAAACTATTGCTAATATTTATAATGAAGAAAAAGTATTTGGAAAAACAAATTGGTGTGATAGTACAATTTTAAGAATACTCGAAAATGAAATTTATAAAGGCGATTATGTGCATGGAAAAAAGACAAATCATCCAACTTATTATGAAAATGTTGTAGAGCCACTAGTATCAAAAGAATTATGGGAAGAATGCCAAGTGCAAAAGAGAAAAAACTCTAGAAATTATAAACGAGATAAAGAATATTTATTTTTACAAAAGTTAAGATGTCCTAAATGTTCTAGAATATTAGGTGGTAATGCTACAAGAAAGAAAAATGGGAAAGTTTATTATTACTATCAATGCAATAGTTGTAAAATAACAATTAAGGAACCTAAAATAGAAGAAACAATTAAAACAATGCTTGCTGATATTTTAGAATATGATAATGTTGTAAATGAGTTCTTTTTACCGGTATTAAAATCAAAGTTAGAAAACCCTAAAGAAGAATTAGGTAAAGAAATAAAAAAATTAAATGCTAAAAAAGAGAGAATTAAAAAAGCATATATAGATTCATTATTTACAGAAGAAGAATTTAAAGAAGAAACGAAAATAATTGAAGAACAACTGGAACTTATCAATTCAAAACTATTAGAAAACGAGCAAGCTGAACAATTAAGCTTTACTATCAATGATATTTTACTTAAACGAGATATGGATTTTATCAATAAAGTTAAGCTACCAATATCTTATTATGCATTTAATGATAATTGGGATTTATTAGATAGAGAAACAAAAGCAGATATTATTATGAGGTATGTAGATGATATTGAACTTGAAATGACAAATAATAAATATGAAGTAAAACAAGTTAATTTTAGAAGTACCTTTTATAGTGATTTTGAAGAATTATATAAGCAAGGTTATATAGATAAGAAACGACCACTTACTTATAACTTTAATGAAATATGTGTAGATACAATTGTTAGATATAGTGAGTATTTACCTATAAAAGATGTTATGCAACATTTATATAGATTAAATGAATGTTATGAAGTTAATTTTTATAAAGGAACATATTATAAAGAAACAGAAAAATTAGATATGTTGCCACTTCAAAAAGGAGAAGTACCTATTAGAATATTCCCATTACAAGACAATAATAATGGAAATGAAAATTGGGTATCAATGGGAATGCTTGCTACAAAGAATAATCCTAATGATATTAAAGTAAACATTAGAGATATATTTGAAACAATACCAGATAATGTAACTGAAGAAGATTTTATAAATAGTGATGATAAAGTTAGTCAAGAACAACGATAGTTGCTTGTCTTGATTCTTGACTAACAAAAGTTAAAATTATAATGGAAAAATATCAAAACAAAAATTTATTTTTTGCTTTTGATGTTATCTATAAAAAAAGATTTTTTGTTAACTTTTTTGAGGAAAAAGTTATAACAAACGACCACGTTTCTGTTTGCTTTAGCAAATTAAAGTGGGAAAAGTTTGTTAAACAAAATTATGAAAACTTTTACTTGCGAAGTTTGTAAAAGTTATGAATAATTTTCAAAGATAAAATAAAAAGCAGTGCTTATTATTTTATCAGAAGTCTTATGTAGTTTTATTTCATTACGAATTTTTGAAATATTACGAAATAAGACAGGTGGATTCTAAGGTTGCCTAAACCTTAGCCCCCATATTTTGATATAAACAACGTGAAATGTCAAAATATATAGGGGGTTAGAAATTTTGACAGAGCAAAATTAACCTACTATAAATAGTAGGACTCTTGTCTATAAGGGGGTTAAGAATTTATGGGAGAATTATCTTATTCATTACATTTAAGTAATGATAAAAATAAAACAAAACGAGCAAGACAATTTGCTAGAAGCAATGGCAATAATGCTACTGCTTTTAACAATAATGCAATACAAAATCATCAGCAATTATCAAAAGTTGATAAGCATAATTTACGAAAATATGATAATGAAAAAGAATTAATTTGTACGATCAAAGGTACTTCTTCTATTGTAGAAGATACCAAAAATTTATATTTAGAATTATTTGAGAATGCAAGAATTAAATACAATGAAAAGCAAACGAGAAACGATAGAAAAATAGAAAATTATTTTAATCATATCTCTAACGATAATAAAAGAGATCTTGCTTGTGAAATAATTATTGAACTTGGAGATATGGATTTCTGGTCTGAACAAGATGATAAATTTAGGCATAAAATGATTCAAGTTTATAAAGAGCAAATATTAGATTTAGAAAATGTTGTTCCTAATTTTAAAATAGCGAATGCGACCATTCATTTTGACGAATCTTCTCCCCATCTACATATTGTTGGAGTACCTTTTAAAGATGGCTCTAAAAATGGTATGGAGCGTCAAGTTGGAAAAAGTGATGTCTTTACAACAGATAGTTTAAGAAATATTCAAGATAAAATGCGAGAGTATTGTATCAATTCATTCAATCGAATTTATCATTTAAACTATACTCTTAAAGCAAAAGAAGAAGGTCGTAATCAAGATATAAATGTTAAAAATATGACTAATTATAGACAACTAAAGAAGGAACAAGAAAAAAATAAAAAAAGACTTAATGAATTAAATGATAAAGCAAATAATTTACAAAATAAGTCTAACCAAATTACTGAAATTATAGATAATTTAAAACCTAGTAAATTAAATAAAAATAATTTCACTATTTCAAATAAGGAAGTAGAAGAAATTAAAGATTATATTAAACAAACAACTGATACAACTTCTAATTTAAAATCTACTAACGACTTAACTACTATACTTGAAAAATATGAAGAAGATTTAAAAAATCATTCTAATGAAGTTAAAAATTTACAAAAGAAAGTTAAAATTAGAGATGAGAAAATAGAAAATTTACAATATAATTTAGATAATGCAAACGATGAAATTGATGAGCTAGAAGATAAAGTATCTAAACTTGAAGAAGCATTAAATTATTTCAAAGAGTTATGGCAAAAATTTATAGAGTTCTTACAAGATAAATTTTTTTCTACCAACAAGTATGATAATTTCATAAATGATTTATATGATGAAGATATACTAGATGACAATGACATTGAGATTATTCAAAATCATAAAAATAGAGATAAAAGTGATGATTTTGAACGATAATTGATAAAAATTTAAAAAAGTATGATAAAATAATAAGTAATTACAAGGGAGGTTTACTTTATGAATATAAAAGAGGAATTAATAAAATTAAGAGAAAAAATAAAAGGATCATTTACGAATGAATCTGTTAAAGAATTAGGAACTATGGCAAAAAAAGAAGATCCACTAGGTTATGGGGCATTGGGCACTGCTATAGGCCGTTTAATAGAAAGTAAAAATGAGATAGAAGATGAAAATAAATCTTTAAGGGAACAATTAGAAAAAATGTCTGAAAAAGACAGAATGAAACATTGGGCATCCAACTTTAGACATTTTAATGAGCAAACAGCATCACCACATGCTAAAACTATTTCAGATCACTTTAAAAATTCTAAAATGGTAATATTAGATGATAAGGTGGATGAATTTATTGATTGGTATACTGAAAATATGGTTAAAGGTCATTATACTAATATTGGTGAATATCATTTTCCAATAGAAATGAGAAATTTTATTGAAAAGATGGCAGTTTGGTATGAATTAAGGTATCCAGATTATGAAATAAATAGAATAATGCCTGGCTCATCACAAGAACAAATTGATATAAATGAAGTTATGTTTGCAAATAATCAATATACAAATGATATATTAGATGAAGATACAGAGATTAAAGATTTAGACTGGGATGAATTTTACAATACTAAAGCATTTATTAATTCACTTCCATGGAGTGAAAGATATGTATTTTCAAAACCTAAATATCAAGATATTGTTTATTGGAATCGTGGATATGGTAGTGCACATTTACACTTGACTCGCAATGGATTTGTTGAAATGTCTGAATGTATGGATTGTGTAATACCTGGAATATCTAATGAAGATTTAGAAGGCAAAAATATAAAAGAAATAGTTAATATGTTAAAAGAAAGAGGCGTAAAATTTCCAGAAAATAATGAATTTGAAAAAGCAATTAAAGATTATGATAATTGGGTTTATAAAAAAGAAGAAATGTTGAATTGTGTAATGTATAGAATTATTGAACGTGGTGGAAATAGAATTGGACCTCGTAGGGCTTTCTTATTTGCAAAAGAATTTGGTAGAAATATTGATATACCAATGGCATATGGTGTTGATAGATCTGATCCGGGGCTTAGATTATTTATGAATGAATATATTAAGGCAGGTGGATCTAAAAATTTGGTTTGCTATATTGGATATGGTTCAAGAGCAAATAAATATGAAAAACTTCCAACAATAACAATGCAAGAATTAATAATGACACAAAATAATAATGCTGCTACTTTTTATACGCCAGAAGAAGACGAACTTCATCAAAGATTAGTTAATGTTTTATCTAATCGAATAAATCAAGATGATTTATCAGAAGAACAAGAAAAAGTAAAAAAAGAGGAAGTAAGACAATTAAGATTACAAAGAAAATTAGAAAAAAGTAAACAAACTAGTAAATAAGTATTTGATTATTTAACAGATTAGTTTATAATTATATTAAGAAATTGATACAAATATTGTATTGATTACCTACTTTAGCGAAAAAAGTTTGAAATAACTTTCTTACTCGCACCAGATGGATAGTTACTCGGAAAACTCGAGTAAAAATAGAAAACGTACTTGATAAAAGTGCGTTTTTATGTTACTATGTATTTGTCAAGGAAACTTGCATAAAATAAAAAAGGAATACCTAATTTTGATGAGTTAGGTACTATTCCAAAATTTTAGGTTAGTACCGACTTATACAGTTGGTACTATTTTTATTAATATGATTAAAATCACAATAATAAGGAGTATTATGATAGTACAAAGATACTTCTCTTGTTTTCTCATAACTTCACCTCCTTCCACTTTAAAAAGTAAAGGAGAATAGTACCTAAGCTAACTAAGTATTCCTAATAAAATTATACCAAACATTTGTTTTTAATACAATGAATTTTATAAAAATTTATGACACTTCAAAAAACACACTTACATATTGACTATCAATATGCGTATATAAAATAATTGCAATAATATTATAGATCTCTATTATCTCTTAGTTGAAATAAATCATTCAACAAAATGAAAAAAATTTATCACTAACATAACTTAATTTAACTTACTAAACTTTTTGTGTTATAACTAATATTAGTTAATAATTTATTACTAACTATTTTTTTTCTAAAAGTTGTCAACTTCTTCCGTTAGGACATCAGATTGATAGGAAACTCGGAATTTTTAAATTATTTGATTATTTTGAGTTTTAATATTCAATAATTTTTTATCAAAAAAAGATAATATGTAAAATAATGTAAAAATATCTTTACTTTTTGTCAAAAAAGATGTATAATATGCACAGCAACAGGTTAAAGACATTATTATAGTAACATATAGTAATTAAGGAGGATCAATTATGAATAAATTTGTAATTAAAACAATAATAGGTTTTCTATCGCTTGGCATGGTAACTAGTGCAGGTATTTTAACAAAAAATTATACTAAACTTGATAACCAATTAACTAATATTGCTAAAACTACTCAAAAGAGTTCTTATTTAAAAGATGTAAATCAAGAAGTTAAACAAGCAGAAGAAGAATTAAAAGAAGCTAAAGTGGTTAAAGAAAAAGCTGAACAAGAAGTAAAAAATGCTGAAGAAATAATTAATAAAGCGTCTAAAGAAAAGCAAGAAGCTATACTTGAACTAAAAAAAGCAAAAACACCTGAAGAAAGAAAAATAGCACAAGAAAAAATAGATGCAGCAACAACAAAAATAGAGCAAACTGAGAAAAAAAAGAAATCAGCCGAAAAGAAAGTAGAAATAGCAAGTAAAACAGTAGAACAAAAAGAAGAAAATAAACAAAGTGTTGAAGAAAAAGCTGCTGTGGTAAAAGAAAATGAAAATAAACAAAATCAAATGGTTTCTAATAAAAAATCTGAATCTACTAAATCTAATTCAAATGTAACAAGTAATAAAACACAATCTACTACAAAAAATAATACAACAACAAAACAAAAAGAAGAATCAGATGAGCAAGGATCTAAGTATGATCTTAGTGATTATCCAGATATTTTAAATAAAATAAACGAAGAAACTAAAAGACAAGAAGAAGAAATAAGAAAAGAAGCTGAAAAGAAAACAGTTGAGTTCCATTTCTATAGTACAAGTAAAAGTTTACCAATCCGTTGTACAGAAAGTTACTGTGGTGATAGTGGACATATTTGGTTTGTTGAAGTAGAATGCGATTTAAACAAATGTGAAGGATTTACTGATTCTAGAACAGGTACTCAAGTTTCTACTCTACTAATAGGAAGACGAGCTGATATTACTAGTTACACAGTCACTGCACCAGCTCCTAAATATGGTTATAAATTTACAGGTTGGGAATTAATATCTTCAAGAAAGGCTGTTTCAAATGAGTTAGGTTCAGGGGTTCTTTCAGGCAAGTATATAGCAACATATGAAAAAATTTAATAATTGAATAGTTTGCAAAATGAAAAAATAGACAATCATCAAAAATAAAAAGTAGTACAATTACAAGATGAATTAATAGAATATCAAAATAATAAAGCTAAAGGTAAAAATTTATAAAAAGATTATATAAATTAAAATATTTTATTATCTCATTGAAAAGTATCGATAATTATTGATGTTTTTCTATCATTTGTTAGAATGTTTTTAGTGAGTAATATTTATATATCATTTTATATTGGACAAAAGTTGTAGATGACTACGTCATTAGCATCTTTGGATTTAAGAATATAGGTTCATAATATTTGATATTATGGACTTTTTTCATTGTTTGTAGGTGGAATTATGAAAACAATTATAGAACAATTAATTTTTTTTGAAAAAAGTTTAAATCTTTAATGTTTCTTTAATGTTTAGTTATTATTATTTTTTTATGATGACTATGAAAAGAATTTTTTTGATTATAATAGTTTAAAGATATTATTAATAATTTTGATGATTACTATTTTTAATCATTACAGAAATGTTTTTCTAGTAAAAATAAAAAAAGAAAAGAAATTTTAAAAGATATAGATTGGATTAAGCAAAAATGAATAAGTAGGTATATAGAGTATTGAAATATGATTTTAATAATTTCTGGTTTAAATCGTAAAAATATTATATAATATAAGAAAATTGGAGGTAGTAAAATGAGAATTTTAGTTGTAGAAGATGAAGAAGCAATAGCTGATATTATTGCTACAAAACTTCGTCGTGAAAAATATGAAGTTGATACAAGTTTTGATGGCGAAGATGGACTTTATAATGCTCTGACAAATATTTATGATTTAATTATTCTTGATATTATGCTACCTAAAATGAATGGAATAGAGATATTAAAAGAACTAAAAGAAAATAATATAAATGCTAAAGTAATCATTCTTACTGCTAAATCTGAATTAGATGACAAATTAAAAGGCTTTGATACAGGAGCAAATGATTATGTAACTAAGCCTTTTCATATTGAAGAACTAATTGCTAGAGTAAATGTTCAATTAAGATCAAAAGGGAATAATAATGTGAAAGACATACTAGAATATAGTGATTTATCATTAAATATTAGAACTTCTACTCTAACTTGTCTAGAAACAAGTGAGGCAATCAACATTCCCTATAGAGAATTTTTACTGCTTGAATATTTTATGAATAATCGTGAACAGATCATATCAAAAGAACAAATTTATGATAAAGTTTGGGGGATAGACAATGATTATGAATCTAATAATTTAGAAGCATATTTATCATTTTTAAGAAAGAAATTAAAAGTCATTGGCTCAAAAGTAAATATCAAGGCAGTTCGTAATCTAGGTTATAAAATGGAGGGATAAGGAGATATGGAAAATTTAAGGAAAAAAACATTTTTTACAATTTTTATTATCATCTCTTTATTTGCTATTTTTTTCGCCACTTTCTTTAATGTTCAAACTTATCATAAAGAATATACTGGTATATTAAATAATTTAACTAGAATGAAAAATTTGACTTTAGGAAAACCTAATTTTCCTAATAAAGAACCCAATAGTGATGATAGACTTCGTAATCGAAAAGTTATGGATTATGAAGTATATACATTTATTTTAGATGAAAATAATAATATAGTTGATAAAATAAGTCATAGTGATAATAGTATTAGTAAAAACATAATGATTCAAGCACAAAATATTATTGAAAAAAATAATATCAGTAATATAAAGATAGGATTTTTATATTTAAGAAATTATGCTTATAATTTTGAACAAGGAAAATATTTAACTATTATCGATATGGCTAATACTAAAAATATATTACTTACAAATTTAATCTATTCTTTTCTATTAATTATAATAGGAGAAATATTTATTTATATAATTTCTAAAAAAATTACAGAATGGATTACAAAACCAGTAGTGATGAGTTTTAATAGGGAAAAAGAATTCGTTGCGAATGCATCTCATGAGTTAAAAACACCACTAGCTGTTATGATAGCAAGTATTGATTGTTTAGATGTAAATAAGAAAAATGAAAAATGGATAAACAATTTAAAAAGTGAATCTGACAGAATGAATAATTTGATAACAAAGTTACTTGATTTATCTAAATCTGAATATTTAAAATCTGAAAATTTTAGTAAAAATAATCTTTCTATGATTGTAGAAAAAAGGACCTTAACATTTGAAAGTTTAGCCTATGAAAAAAATATAACAATTGAAACAAATATAATGGAAAAAATAGATTTTTCTTGTCATAAAGAAAGTATTGATGAGCTTGTTTCTATTTTGGTAGATAATGCTATTAGTCATGGTAGAGAAAATAGTAAAATTAAGGTTGAGTTATCTAGTAATAAAAATGAAATAAATTTAAAGGTAATGAATAAGGGTGATCCTATTCCTGATACAGAATGTGAAAAAATATTTGAAAGATTTTATCGAAATGATAAAAGCCATAACCGAAAAAGTGGAAGATATGGATTAGGTTTATCGATTGCTAAAAATATTGTATTAGCTCATAATGGTACTATTAAAGCTTATTCAAAAGATGAATATACTACATTTGAGGTTAAATTTAAAAAAAATGAACATTAACAAAAAAGTTAATGTTTTTTTAATGTTTCTTTAATATTTGTATATTATGCTTATTTTATAAGGAAGGTGATATATGATTAAAAAGTAATTCGTATAATTAGGGTAATTTTCTATTTAATAGAAGGGAGATGCATAAATGGAAATCAAAATTATTGGAAAAAATTCTAGTAATAGAATGAAATTATTAAAAAATGTTGAAAAAGTATTAGAAACAAAAGAAAATGTTTGTAATCTTCAAATTTTAGAAGATGATAAATATAAACAAATTTATCATGTAGCAAATACTCCTGCTCTTTTAATAAATGGGAAAGTAATTAGCCAAGGTAAAATCTTAACTGAAAGAGAAATAAAAAGATTTATTCTTGTTAATAACTAAATAGATTTAAAATGAGGTGATAATAAATGTCTAAAGATTTAGAAGAAAAAGAAGAAACAAAAAATAAAGAAACATCATTAAGAGAAAACGTAATTTTAGAGGATAATAAAAAAGACAAGAAAAATAAATCGAAAAGTAATCAAAAATTTTTAATTCTTATATGTATATTTATTTTAATTATTATTTTCTTAGTTGGTTTCTTTTTTAAGATATTTTATCCAAAACTAAACTCTTATTTAGAAAACAAAACAAAAGATAATATTGAATTAAAATATACTGAAACCACTAATACAAAAAATGATGGTATATATATTACTGATGTTTCTGATATTGTTGAAAATGTAATGCCATCTATTGTTGCAATTACAAGTAAAACTTTAATTTCATCTGGAAGATTTGGACCAAACTTTTTTGGAGAAGAACAATATTCAGAAGGTGCAGGTTCAGGAATTATTATTAGTAAATCAGATGAAGAACTTATGATTTTAACAAATAATCATGTTGTAGAAGATGCTAATGAATTATCTGTTCAATTTATAAATGAAAAAAGTTTTGATGCTAAAATTGTTGGTACATCTGAAAGAAAAGATATAGCAGTTATAGCTGTATCATTAAATGACATTGATAGTGAAACATTAGAAGCAATAAAAATAGCCAAAATGGGTGATTCAACTAAACTAAAAGTTGGAAATGGAATTATTGCTATTGGTAATGCTTTAGGTTATGGACAGTCAGTTACTACAGGAGTAGTAAGTGCTTTAGATAGAGAAGTTTCAATAGATAATTATACAAATAAAATGATTCAATTAGATGCTGCTATTAATGGTGGAAATAGTGGAGGAGCTTTATTAAATAGTAATGGTGAAGTAGTTGGAATAAATTCTGCCAAATATTCATCAAATGCAATGGATTCTTCTGCTAGTATAGAAGGAATGGGATTTGCTATTCCAATATCAGATGTTAGTAATCTTATAACTACACTTATGAATGGAGAAAATGACGAAAGTGTAACATTAGGTGTAGAAGGATACATAATAAGTAATAATAATAGTAGCTATTATAATATGCCATCTGGGTTTTATATTTCTAAAATTACATCTGGAAGTAGTGCTGATAAATCAGAATTAGAAATAGGCAATATTATCACTAAAATAGAGGGTAATGAAGTTGCTAATCTAAGTGACATACAAGATGTTTTAAATAAATTAAATAAAGGAGATAAGGTAAACTTAACGATCAGTTATATAAATGGTCGTGAATATAAAGAAAAAGATATTAAAGTTACTTTATCTTAACAATACTCCTTAACTTTATATAAAGAAAATGGATACCTCGCCATTTTCTTTTTTTTGAAAAATTTAAATCTTTAATGTTTCTTTAATATTTACATAATAAAATAGTATTGTTTAAAGGAGGAATAAGTATGTTTATACTAAAAAATGCATGGATTTCAATTAAAAGAAATAAAGGAAGGAATATTTTAATAGGAATTATTATTTTAATTATTGCTTGTGCTTGTACAATAACACTAGCAATTAAAAATACAGCATCAGATTTAATAAATTCCTATAAAAGTGCTTATGAAAAAGAAGTAACTATTGGCTTTGATAGGGAAAATATGATGAAAGATTTTGATCCATCCCAGAAAGAAGAAAGAGAAAGTGCAAGGGAAAAATTTGATAATATTGCAAGTTATACAATTAGTGATGTTTTAAAATTTGCAGATAGTGATTATATTGAAAGTTATTATTATACCTATGGTGTTGGATTAAATGGAAATAATATAGAAAAAGCTGAAATTGAATCAAATAGTAATATGTCAAATGGATTTGGTCATGGAAAAGAAAATAATATGTCTGATACTGATTTCACTTTAACAGGTTATAGTTCAGAAGATGCAATGAGTGAATTTATTAGTGGTGCTTATACTATGAGTGAAATTGTTGATAATGCTTGGGATATTGCATTTAATGGTAATTATGTATTTATCAATGAAGAACTTGCAAGTTATAATAATTTGAAATTAAATGACAAAATAAAACTAGAAGATGAAGATGGAAATGTTTATGAGTTTGAAATTATTGGTATTTTTAAAGAAAATGACGAAGATAATCAAGAGTCAATGTCTATGTTTTCTAATTCTGTAAATACAATAGTAACTAATAGTGATGCAGTTGTTAATCTTACAAATGGAAATGAAAATTTAAAAGCTTCAATCCATCCTACTTTTATTATAGATTCGTATGATAATGTAGAGAAACTTCAAGATGAATTTTATGAGAAAGGATTAGATGAAAACTTCATATTACAAACGAATGAAGAACTTGCTGAAAGTGGAGTTTCAAGTGTAAAAAACATTTCATCATTTTCAACTACTTTCTTAGTTATTACACTTATTATTGGTGGAATTGTCTTATTTGTAATCAATATGATTAATATTCGTGAAAGAAAATATGAAATTGGTGTTTTAAGAACAATTGGTATTAGTAAATTTAAATTAACAATGCAATTTGTATCAGAACTTGTTATTGTTTCAGTAGTTGCTCTTACATTGGGTGCTGGAATTGGAGCAGTAAGTTCTAAAGGAGTTAGTAATTCATTACTTGCAAATGAGATAAGTAGTAGTAATGAAAAAACAGAAGAAATAAATAAAAACTTTGGTGGAATGAATCATGGTGAAAGAGGAGGTATGCATGGCAAGGGTATGCCTGTTGTTCAAGCTTATGATTCTATTGATGCAGTAGTAGATATTAAAGTTTTATTAGAATTACTTAGTATTGGTTTATCACTAGTATTAGTAAGTTCTATTGCTTCAATGGTTAGTATTCAAAGATTTTCACCACTTACAATATTGAAAGAGAGGTCTTAATAATGGCAAATAAGAAAAAAAATGATTATGTTTCAAAAGATAAAGAAGTAAAAGAAAAAAATACTTCTCCAAAAGATATTATTTTAAGTATTAAAAATGCAAATTACAGGTATAGTGATGCTGAAGAAGATGACTATGCTTTAAAAAATGTTAGTTTTGATTTTGAAAGTGGAAAGATATATGCCATAAAAGGTCGAAGTGGAACAGGGAAAACAACACTTTTATCACTTATAAGTGGACTTGAAAAATGTACTGAAGGTGAAATTATATTTGATGGGAAAAGTTTAAAAAGTATGAATTTAGATAAGTATCGTAATAATGATATAGGTATTGTCTTTCAAAGCTATAATTTACTACCTTTTATGACTGCATGTGAAAATATAATTCTTTCTATGGATGCAAATGGATTAAAAATAAAAAATAAAAAAGAAAAAGCAATTGAACTTATGGAAAAAGTAGGATTAAAAGCAAGTTATGCTAATCGTAAAGTGTTAAGATTATCAGGTGGAGAACAACAAAGAGTTGCTATTGCAAGAAGTTTATCCTACAATCCTAAAATGATAATTGCGGATGAACCAACGGGAAATCTTGATAAACAAACAGAAACTGAAATTTTAGATATATTTAAAAAATTAGCTCATGAGGAAAATAAGTGTGTTATTATAGTAACTCATTCACAAAATGTCTGTGATACTGTTGATAAAATATATAATTTAAAAAAAGTTCAAGAAAAGTAAATTAACAGAAGTTAAAATTTTTAATAATTATATTGAACTTATCAGTTTGAAAGATTATAATTAGTATATCAAATGTTCTGAATCAAGCTGTAGGGTTTAAGATTTGTTTTGTAATAGCACTAGAAAATATGAAATAAATTTGAAAAAAACGTCTGTATTATAGTGTATGCAGTGTAGTTATATTAATATATACACTTGATTTATTATATATATTTAAATATTTAAGGAAGTGTATGAAAGATGATAAATTCTCAAATTGGGGGGCTATAATAAAAAAATAACTTATAAACAGTTTAGAAATAAAAATGAAATAGCTCGTAATTCATCTATAGAGTTACTCAAAATTATAGCGATAATATTTGTTGTATTATCACATTCTATTCCAGCTGATGCTATATATAGTAGTGCTATAAATATAAATTATGGACTAAATTTTCAAATATTTGTTCTTCAAAATATAGTTAATTTAGGTCAAATTGCAAATTGTATTTTTTTGGTTTGTTCAGCTTGGTTTTTAGTTGATAGTAAAAAGGCTAAAGGAGAAAAAGTTGCAACATTATTTGGAGATGTATTTTTTGAAGGTATAGTTACTATGATTATTGCTTATATTGTAGGGTATAGGTTTTCTATAAAATATACTATTAAACAACTTATTCCAGTTATATATGATGATGCTATTTGGTTTGTATCTTGCTATATTTTGTTATACATAGTCCATCCATTTTTGAATATAATTATAGATAAATTGGATAATAGAAAATTATGTTCCTTGGCTGCATGTTTATTTGTAATGTATTGTTGTATATTCTTTGTTTTAAACAATGCAGGATTTTATTATTCTAATATAATAGGGTTTATTACTATTTATTTTATTACAGCATATGTGAAAAGAAGTGGCTTATATAAAAAGTTTATGAATAAAAAGTCATCTATAATATTAATTATTTTATGTTTGTTATTTCAAATAGCAATAAACTTATTATCCAGTTACATAACTGCAAAGACAGGAAAAATGCTATATTACAGATGGAATGCATTTATTAATCCGTTATTTATTCTAATAGCACTAGGAAGTATAGGCATTACTTTAAATAAAAATTATAATAATAAGATTATCAATTATTTTTCAAGCTTATCATTATTAATTTTTATTTATCATTGTAATGCAACAATGAGAAATAAAATGCGCTTTGATTTCTTTCAATATATTTTAAAAAATTATTCATATACTAATTTAATTAGTTGGTGTTTTGTATTTTTCATAATAATATTAAGTTATGCAGTTATAGCTTCAATAATTTATAAAGGTGTATTTAAAAAATATATGGATAAAATATCAATTGAAATATATAGGAAAATTAATATTATTTGGAATAAGATTATTAACATTATAAATAGTAAAGCTACATCTTAATACATGTTAATCATTAGTTAAAATTATACCGATTTATAATATAGATAACAAACAAAGGTGAACTTTGTTTGTAAGAGTAT
>CANRPE010000013.1 GCA_947632405.1 uncultured Bacilli bacterium
TTTATATTCCCTGCAGTTTTGTAGAATTAAAATACCGTTTGTAAAAAAAAGGAAAATTAAATAAAAAATTTACGTTTCGGTGTAATTTTTTTCTTGCAAAAATATAAACGGGGGGGGGTATAATAATCTTAGATAAATAAAAATAGGTGAGTGATCTAAGATGAAAGAAAGAATAAAAATGATAATTGTATTTATATTAGGAGGAATAACTCTAGGTGGAATTGGAGTATACGCAGCAACCATAATATCAAGTATAAATGTCGGATATAGTAATGAAAACTCCAAGTTAGTAGCAGATAATGTTCAAGCAGCAATAGATGAAGTATATGATAAAAGTTTTAATAAAGAATTAACAACAGCCTATGAATATAGTGAACAAGAACCAAAATGTATAAATGGCGAAGAAAAGACATGTGTAAAAACAGATTGTTATAAAAAAGGAAAAACATGTAAACAAGGAACAGTTATAAAATATTATGTCAATAATCATGAATTTTATTATTTTTATGTATTACATGATGATGGAACAACAATAACCATGCAACAAAGAGAAAACACAGTAAGAAATATACCATGGCATGCAGGTGAACAAGATAATAGTAAAGGACCAGATACAATATTACCAGCCTTAGAACAAGCAACCTCAACATGGACAAATGTTAATATTTTAAATTATAAATTAGGAGAAACTATATTATATGAAAATCAATATACAAAATGCTCTATGGTAAATGGTAAAGTCGTATGTAATGATAATACTTATATTTTAGGTGAACGAAAAGCACGAGCAAGAATAATTACAGCATTAGAAGCAAGCAATACAGGATGTTTGACCTACACTCAAGATAACGCTGATGGTTCCTGTCCAGAGTGGATGTATAATTACCTGCTTGATTCCAAGACATATGGAGGAAGTTATAATGATACTACAAAAAATGTAAATGGAGAAGACAACCATTGTTACTGGACTTCTTCAGCTCTACATTCTACATATGCTATGAATATTTGTAGATTTGGAAGCATTCATGGAGCATATGTTGATATTAATCATCATGGTGCTCGAGCCGTTGTAGAAATAACCAAGCCATAAATTGCACTTCGGTGTAATTTTTTCTTGCAAAAATACAAACGGGGGGGGGTATAATAATTTTAGATAAATAAAAATAGGTGATCTAAGATGAAAGAAAGAATAAAAGTTATAGCTGCATTTATATTAGGTTTGGTATTAGCAGGCACAACAGTATATGCCGCAACTATAATATCAAGTATAAATGTTGGTTATAGTAATGAGAGTTCAAAATTAGTAGCAGATAATGTTCAAGAAGCAATAGACGAAGTATATGATAAAAGTTTTTTAAAAACTCCAATAGCTGCTTATGAATATAGTGAAAAAGAACCAAAATGTATAAATGGCGAAGAAAAAACATGTATTAAAACAGACTGTTATAAAAAAGGAAAAACATGTAAACAAGGAACAGTAATAAAATATTATGTCAAAGAAAATGAATATCATTATTTCTATGTATTACATGATGATGGCACTAATATAACTATGCAACAACGAGAAAACACAGTAAGAAATATACCATGGCATGAAGGTGCAAATGATAATAGTAAAGGACCAGATACAATCTTATCACAATTAGAAGCAGCAACTTCAACGTGGGTAAATGTAAATGTATTAGAATATGAACCTGGAGTAACCACATTATATGAAAATACCAATACTGGTTGTGTATCTACAGAAGATTATAAAATAAAATGTGAAACAAATGCATATACAAATTCAGTATTAGGAGCAAGAAAAGCAAGAGCAAGAATGATAACAGCACAAGAGGCTTCAGCAACAGGATGCTTAGTATGGAAAGATGGAGATAAAGATAGTGACGTTATCCCACCAAGCATAAATGCTTACAACCAAGGATCATGCCCAGACTTTATGCATAATTATTTATATGGATCAAAAAATTATGGAGGAAGTTATAATAACAACACATTAAATGAAAACGGAGTAAGTGACCATTGTTACTGGACCATGTCGGCTCTTTCTACTGGCACTACTGGTGTGTGGCGTGTGGGCCGTGATGGTGACTTGAACATCGACTATTTCACTACTAATACTAACTTTGGTGCGCGTGCCGTTGTAGAAATAAATAAACTTTAATTTTCTTTTTTATTAATTATTTTATCGACTATATGGTAGTTTAATGATTCTTCAGCATCCATAAAGTAATCTCTTTCAGTATCTCTTTCTATTTTATCAATAGGTTGATTACAATTTGTGGAAAGAATTTGGTTTATTTTTTCACGTGATTTTAGTATTCTTTCAGCAGCAATTTTAATTTCTGTTGCTTGTCCTTCAACTCCTCCAAGAGGTTGATGAATCATCACTTCAGAATTTGGAAGAACGTATCGTTTACCTTTTGTTCCACATGAAAGTAGAAATGCTCCCATTGAAGCTGCCATTCCAATACAAATTGTGGAAACGTCACTTTTAATAAAATTCATAGTATCATATATTGCCATTCCTGCTGTGATTGATCCACCTGGGGAATTAATATATATAGATATGTCATCATTACTAATAGAATCTAAATATAATAATTCTGCTACTATTGTATTGCTTAAATTATCATTTATTTCACCACTTAACAAAATTATTCTTTCTTTTAATAATCTTGAAAAAATATCATAACTTCTTTCACCATTTATTTCTTTTTCAATTATCATTGGTACTAAGCTCATATTTATCCTATTTAATCAATCTAATTAATTTTGTGATTGATCCCTTTCTATTTATATTTTCGTATTGTATAATATATCGATTTGCCCCTAATTTTTAAAATCAATTTATCAATTATTTTAGGTAACTTATCTAATAATATTTTAGTGATAATTATTATAAAATATACATATTCTAAATCGTCAAAATATGCTATAATATTAATTAGAATAGAAAAGGGTGAAATTCATGAATGAAAATATTAATATTATTATAAATAATAAAGACTATCAATTTCCAAAGGGAATATCATTAGAAGAAATTGCTAAAAATTTTCAATCAGATTTTAATTATCCTATTGTTTTAGCAAGAATAGGAACAATTTTAAAGGAATTAAATACGCCTATTAATAAGCCTTGTAAGATGGAATTTTTAGATTTAACTTCTAGAGAAGGTAGTAGAGTTCATATTTCAGGTCTTACATTTATTATTATTTATGCTGTTAAATCTTTATATGGTCCTAATGCTAATATTTATGTTCAACACTCATTAGATAAGGGTATTTATATTGAAACTAATTTTGAATTAACAGAAGATAAGATTAATCAAATAAAAAATCAAATGAATAAGATAGTAGAAAGTGATATGCCTATAAAAAGATTAACTATTGATAGAATAGAGGCAATAAAATATTTTGAATCTATTAAAGATTATGCTAAAGCTGGTATATTACAGTATAATACTAATACTTATATTACACTTTATAAATTAGGAAATTATTATAATTATTTTTATAATATGATGCCAACTTCTACTAAAATGTTAAAATCTTTTGATTTAAGTTATGTTAATAAAAATGGATTTGTATTAAGATTTCCAACAGCATATATTAAGGATCATATTAAGGAATATCAGCATCATCCACATATGTTTGAAGTTTTTCAAGAATATAGAAATTGGGCAAAAATAATGCAAATAGAAACAACTGTTGATTTAAATAAAATTGTTTCTAGTGGTAAAATAAATGATTTAATTAGAATTGATGAAACGTTACAAAGTAATAAATTATTAGAAGTCGCTAGAAAGATTTATGAAGATAAGGATAATATTAAGGTAATTTTAATGGCTGGTCCATCTTCTAGTGGTAAGACGACATCTTCTAAAAAATTGTCTATGTATTTACGTAGTTTTGGATTAAAAATTAGACCAATTTCAATGGATGATTATTTTTTGGAGAAGGCTGAAACTCCACTTGGAGAAGATGGGAAGCCAGATTATGAAAGTTTAGCAGCTATGGATTTAAAATTATTTGATGATCAAATAGAAAAACTTTTAAATCATGAAGAAGTTACTCTCCCTACTTATAATTTTATTTTAGGAATGAAAGAATTTAAGGAAACAGTAAAATTAGATCAAAATGAACTTTTAGTTATTGAAGGTATACATGCTTTGGATTCTAATATATTGACAAATATTTCAAGAAAACATAAATATAAAATATATCTTTCAGCATTGACAGAAATTAATATTGATTATCATAACCGTATTTCAACTAGTGATAATAGATTATTAAGAAGAATTATTAGAGATAATCGAACTAGAGGTTACGATGTTACAAAAACATTAGAATCTTGGGCAAGTGTTCGAGTAGGCGAAGAAAAGTATATTTTCCCATATCAAGATGATGCAGATTTTACTTTTAATACTGGACTTATATATGAAATTGGTGTTTTAAAAACATATGTAGAACCACTATTATATTCAGTTGATGAAGATTCACCATACTATGAAGAAGCAAAAAGATTAATTGATTTCCTTCGTTTATTTTTACCAATACCATCTGATGCTATACCTTCAGATTCTATTATTAGAGAATTTATTGGAAACAGTTGTTTTAGTGAATAAACTATTCTATTTTGAATAGTTTTTTATTAATCTTTACAATTTAAAATGTAAAAAATAATATGAATTTATTGAAACGAAAAAGTAAAAACTATATAATGAAAATATAAGGGAGGATAAAATGATTAAAGTAGCAATTAATGGTTTTGGAAGAATTGGAAGATTAGTTTTTAGACTAATGGAAGAAGATAGTAATTTTGAAGTTGTTGCAATTAATGATTTAACAGATGCAGAACAACTTGCATATTTATTAAAGTATGATACTAATCATAGAAATTATCGTATTGATGATATTTCTTTTGAAAATGATAATATTATTATAGGAAATAGAAAGGTGAAAGTTTATGCTCAAACTGATCCAAATCTTTTGCCTTGGAAAGAATTAGATATTGATGTAGTAATGGAATGTACAGGTCTTTTTACAGATAAAGAAAAAGCTATGGCTCACATTAATGCAGGAGCAAAAAAAGTAATTATTTCTGCACCTGCAAAGGGTGATTTAAAAACAATTGTTTATAATGTTAATCATAATATTTTAACAGGCGATGAACAAATAATTTCTGCAGCTAGTTGTACTACTAATTGTTTGGCACCAGTTGTTGATGTATTAGATAAGAAATTTGGTATTGTAAAAGGTTATATGACTACAGTTCATGCCTATACAAATGATCAAACAACATTAGATATTGCTCATAAAAAGGGAATAAAAGCTAGACGTGGTCGTGCCGCAGCAGCAAATATTATTCCTGCTTCAACAGGAGCAGCTTCAGCAATAGGTAAAGTATGTCCAAATTTAGCAGGAAAGCTTGATGGTATAGCAATGAGAGTACCAGTTTCTACTGGATCTGTAGTTGATTTAGTTTTAGAGTTAAAACAAAATACTACTGTAGAAGAAATTAATCAAGTTTTAAAATCAGCTCAAAATGAAACATTAAATTATACTGATGATCCGATTGTTTCAAGTGATGTAATTGATAGAAGATGCGGTTCACTTGTTGATGGATTATCTACAAGTATCTTAGAAGTTGATGGAAAACAGCTTGTAAAAGTAGTATCATGGTATGATAATGAAATGAGTTATACTGCTCAAATGGTTAGAACTGCAAAATATTTAATGGAAAAATAGTAGGAAACTACTATTTTTTTTAATTTTATGATAAAATTAGTTTAGTATTAGGAGGTATTGTTATGTACTGTGAACATTGTGGCACAAAACTTAATAAGAAAGATTCTTATTGCTCTAAATGTGGTTCAAAAATTAAAGTTTTACATGATAATGCTAATATAAATGACACAATTAATTATTATGATCAAGATTTTATTGATGCATATATTGGAAAAAATAAAGAAAAAATAAAAACAAATAAATTCTCTTTTCCAACATTTTTCTTTGGGATTTGGTATTTATTGTATCGTAAAATGTGGTTGTTTTCTATAATATGGCTTACAATAATTTGTATTTTTAATTGCCTAGATTTAGATTATACTGAAATAATATTATTAGTTATTTGTCTTTTCTTTGCACTTTTATTTAATAAACTATATTTAAGAAAAGCTAATAGAAAAGTTCAAAAGATAAGAAATAAATATAAGGATAAAAGTAATGAAGATTTAATTAAATTACTAAAAAAATCTGGAGGAACTACAGTTGTTCCAATAGTTATTACAATTTGTTTAATAGTTATATCATTTTTTATAATTCTTACTGTTTCTATATATCAAATAATGGAAGAAAAAGTAACTGATAAATTTAAATTTCAAGAACAGTATCATGATAATGATTATGAATTAAACTATCTCCTTCCAAAACAATTTGAATTAAAAACAAATAGTAGTTATTATCAAAATTATTCTTATGTTGGAGATTCATCATATTGTACTGTAACAATTAAAAATATTAAATCTTATTTATATAGTGATGCAAAGGATTATATGGAACAAAATATTTATGTTCGTTCTGCAGATGAAGTTAGTCCAATAGAAGAAAAAAATATAAATCAATCTCGTTGGTTTTATCAAGGAGTTAAATCTACTTCAAATAGTAAATATTATTATGCTTCTTTATATCAGGGAAGAATTTATTTTGTAGAGTTTAATATATATCAAGATGATGATAATTTTTGCATGAATAGTTATAATTCATTTATTAAATCATTAAATTTTAAAAATAATAGTTCTAATGTTAACAGTATATAATAAAAAAGAGGTGAAATAATGAAAACAGTTAAAGATTTTGAATTAAATAATAAAAAAGTAATAATTCGTTGTGATTTTAATGTTCCTCTAAAAAATGGTAAAATTCTTGATGATAGTAGAATAATTTCTAGTTTAGAAACGATAAAATATTGTTTAGCTCAAAATGCTAAAATTATATTATTATCACATTTAGGAAGAATTAAAGAACCAAAAGATTTAGTAAAAAATGATATGAAAATAGTGGCTAAGCATTTAGAAAAACTATTAAATAAGAAAATAATTTTTGTTAATCAAACACGTGGAAAAGAATTAGATGATGCTGTAAAAAAACTTAAAAGTCAAGATGTATTACTTATTCAAAATACAAGATATGAAGACTTAGATGGACAAAAAGAAAGTTCTAATGATTTGGAGTTAGGAAAATATTGGGCTTCACTTGGAGATATTTTTATTAACGATGCATTTGGAACAATCCATCGTGAACATGCTTCTAATGTTGGTATAAGTTCACATCTGCCTCATGGAATAGGCTTACTTGTTGAAAAAGAATTAAATGCTTTATCTTATTTAAATAGTTGTGATAAACCATTTATTATAATTTTAGGTGGTGCAAAAGTTTCAGATAAGATTGGAGTTATAAAAAATTTAATTAAAAAAGCTGATTATATTTTAATTGGAGGGGGAATGGCATTTACATTTTTACATAGTGAAGGTTTTTCTGTGGGGGCTAGTTTAATTGATAAGGATAATATAGATTTTTGTTCAAATATTTTAAAAAAGTATGAAGAAAAAATAATTTTGCCAGTTGATGTATTAACAGCTCACGAATATAAAGATACTGGTAAGTTAAAAACAAAAATGATTTCGGAAATAGAAACTGATGAAATTGGTTTAGATATTGGTCCAAATACAGTTGAAATTTTTCAAAATTATTTGAAGAATGCTAAAACTGTATTATGGAATGGTCCACTAGGTGTTTATGAATTTGAACATTTTAAAAATGGAACAAATTCTATTTTAAAGTATATAGTAGCTAATAATATTAAAACTGTACTAGGTGGTGGTGATATTGTAGCAGCTGCAGCTAAGGCAAAAGTAAAGGATAAAATATATCATGCATCAACTGGTGGTGGTGCTACTTTGGAATTTTTAGAAGGAAAAAAATTACCAGGTTTAGAAGCAATTAAATAAAGTAGGTGTAGTATATGAATACAGTTGTATTAAATCCATATAATGAAACTCATAGATCGATAGTAAATAGCTATGAAGATATTGGTGTTTTTCAAGAAATAATGAATATATCTAATTATTATAGTCAAGAAAAATATCAACAGGAAAAGATAATTAGTAATAAAATCTTAGAATGTCTTCTTGAACTTGATGGAAAAAATATTAAAAACTATTGTCTTTATTCTGGTATGAAAGATAATAGACTTATTCAAATGAAAATAGCAAATTTAACAGATGAAAAATTTTTAAAAAAAGCTATGGATTATGCATTTTTAACATTAAATGCTTATACACTTGCTATTTTTACAGAACAAGGACATTCTTCATTAGAAAAATATGGATTTGAAAATTTAGGACAAGAAAATGGTATTATTACGTATATAAAAGAAAAAGAAAATTATAAAGAAAGAGTAAGAAAATGAAGTTATTAAAAAATATACGTAAAAATACATTTATATTAATTTTTATTACCATTATTGTAATATATTTAGTCCTAAAAGATGACTTTAAAAATATAGTAGACTTACTGATTAAAATGGATTTAAAATTTTTGGTCATTTGTTTTATTTTATTTTTTATATCTATTTTTTTAAGAGCATATATTTCTTATAAAACTGTTAATGATAAAAAAAGATATAGTTTAAAAGAATCAATGAAACATAATATTATAGTTCAATTTTTTAATGGGATTACACCTTTTTCAACTGGTGGTCAACCTATGGAAGTTTATATGCTTACTAAACATGGTATTAGTGCTAATAAAGGTACAATGATTATTTTGCAAAATTTTATTTTTTATCAAATAGCTCTTGTTATTTTTGGAATTTTAGCAGTTGGTTATAACTATTATTTTCATATATTTCCGCGAGTTACTTTGTTAAAAAAATTAGTATTTTTAGGTTTTTTTATAAATACTTTAGTTGCAATTGGAATTTTTATTATTTCATTTTCTAAAAAGACTACGACAATGATAATGAAAATAATTGTTAGAATCTTAACAAAAATTAGGATTGTCAAAGATCAAGAAAAATTAGAATCTAATTTTAATAAAAGATTAGATGAATTTCATAAAAGTGCAAAAGAGTTACGAAAAAGAAAATCTTTATGTATTTTAGGAGTATTATGTAATTTATTAAGTTTAGCATGTCTTTATATTATTCCATTATTTATTATTTATGGAATGAATGATTATACTAGTATTAATTTATTTGAATGTTTAACTGCTTCTGCTTATGTTTTATTAATAGGAGCATTTGTTCCAATTCCAGGAGCTAGTGGTGGAATTGAATATGGATTTTTAACATTTTTCGGTAACTTTTTAACTTCTTCAGCTAATAGTGCTGCAATGTTAATTTGGCGCTTTATTACTTATTATTTTGCTATGATTATAGGAGCAATTGCTTTTAATTTAGATGAAAGGAAGATGAGAAAATGCGAATAGGATTATTTACTGATACATATCCACCATTTATTAATGGGGTATCTACTAGTGTTGATATGTTAAAAAGAGCTTTAGAAAAAAAAGGACATCAAGTTTATGTTATAACTGTTAATGATAGTTCATTTAAATATGATTATGATGAAAAACAAAAAGTATTAAAAATACCAGGTTTACCAATTGGAATATACGATTATCGTCTTAGTAGGATTTATCCACTTAAAATGATTAATTTAATTAAAAGTTGGAACTTAGAAATTATTCATTCTCATACAGAATTTGGAATTGGAATTTTTGCACGTATTTTAGCAAAGCAATTAAATCTTCCTTTAGTTCATACATATCATACAATGTATGAAGATTATACTCATTATATTACTCATGGTTATTTTGAAAAATCTAGTAAAAAAATTGTAGAATATTTAACTAAATTTTATTGCGATACCACTGCAACAGAGTTGATTGTGCCTACTACTAAAACTTATCAACTTTTTAAACAAAAATATAAATTTGAAAAGAATATTCATATAATTCCTACAGGAATAGAAGTAGATAGATTTTTTAAAGAAAATATTGATAAAAAATCAGTTTTAGATCTTCAAAAAAAATTAAATATTTCTAAAAATGATATAGTGATTGTTTTTGTTGGAAGATTAGCTGAGGAAAAAAATGTAGAGTTTTTATTAAAAGCTCATCAAAAATTAGTAAAAAAACATAATAATCTTAAATTACTGATCGTTGGTGATGGACCTGATAAAGAAAAATTTAGTTCACTTGCTAAAGAGTTAAAAATTACGAAAAATGTTATATTTACGGGAAAAGTTGCATGGAGTGAAATTCCATATTATTACCATATTGCTAATATTTTTACTACTGCTTCCAAGTCTGAAACTCAAGGATTAACAGTTATTGAAGCTATGGCTTCTAATATTGTTCCTGTTGTAATTAAGGATGAAGCTTTTCACGGAACAGTAATAAATGATTTAAATGGTTTTGTTTTTGAAACAGAAGCTGAGTACATACAATGCATATTGAAATTATATTCAGATAAGAAATTACGAAAAACTTTAGCAGAACAGGCTCGAATTCAATCTGAGCATCTTAGTTCTTCTCAATATGCTGAAAATGTTTTAGTAGTTTATAAACGAGCAAAGACAAATAAAAATAAGTATAAGTATGGAATTTTTTCTAAAATGGCTCTTTTCTTTAGAGGACGTGATAAAAAATGATTATAATATTAAATAATAAATGTAATTTTTTATTAGATGAATTTCTAAAATATCAAGCAAAATTATCACAAATTAAAAGTAATAATACTTTAGTATTATGTCCTTCTGCTCCTTATTTATCTAAATTTTATTTGAAAAATTTTAAATTAGGAAGTCAAAATGTAAGTTCTTATTATGAAGGAGCTTATACAGGAGAAGTTGCTGCTAGTCAGTTAAAAGATTTAGGAGTAAGTTATTGTATTGTTGGTCATAGTGAAAGAAGAAAGTATCAAAAAGAAACTAATCAAGATATTAAAGCTAAAATTCAATTATTAATTGATAATAATATTATTCCAATTCTTTGTGTTGGTGAAAATCAAAATGAAAAAAATGCACATCTTACTATTGTCAAAGTATTAAATGAATTAAAAGATTGTTTATACGAAATAGATGATATTTCTAAAGTTATTATTGCTTATGAACCAATTTGGGCAATTGGAACAGGAAATACTCCAACACGAGAAGAAATAGATGCAGTTTTAAGAAAAATAAAAGATGAATATCCAGATAATTTATTAGTATATGGTGGTAGTCTATCAGAAAATAATATTGCAGAAATTAATAAATCAACTTATATAGATGGATATTTATTAGGTAATATAAGTTTAAAAATAGATGAATTAACAAAACTAATTGAAAAAGTAAGCAAATAAGTAATTATTTGTTTTTCTTTGGAATAAAAATATCTCTTTTCCATATAATTAAATGAAAAATAAATATGAGGTGAAGAAATTGAAAAAAATAATTCCATTAGTATTATTAATTATAAGTATTATATTGACTGGGTGTGGGAAATATGGAAAGAATGATGCTGCTAAAGATCTGAAAAAGAAAATGGAAAAACTAAATGCTTATCAATTAGAAGGGAATTTAGAAATTGTTAATAATGATGATATATATACTTATAATGTAGATGTATCTTATAAAAAGGATGATAATTACAAAGTAAGTTTAACTAATACAGCTAATGATTATGAACAAATTATATTAAAAAATAATGATGGTGTTTATGTCTTAACTCCCAGAAGTTTAACTTTTTTATAAATATAATTAACTTGTTTTAATTCCTACAATTTAGGAATTTTTTTATTTGCATTATTATATATTTGTATTAAAATTGCTAAAAATATAATAAAAAAAAATAAGATTTAAATTAATAAAGTTATATCTTATTTTCTTTGAAAAATTTTTCAATTGGTACTTGTAGTGCATCAGCTATTCTACCTACAGTTTCGATTGAAAAGGTTTTATTTTTTACTGAGCTTTCAATTTCACTGATATAGTACATTGATAATTCAGCTAAATCAGCTAGTTTTTGTTGTGTTAAATTCTTTTCAACTCTATATTTTCGAATGTTTTTTCTACATATGTCGTAGTAATAGTTGCTGGGTTTTAGTGCCATGAGTATCACCTCTTTATATTTAATTTTCCCATTTTTAAAAAAATAAATATTGGGGCAAATAGCACTATACAAATTTAAAAAAATGTTGTATAATTTTGATAATAGTAGTTAGTGCTAATAGTACTAATTACTTAAACAACAATAATGCTAAAAAAGGTGTATACAAATTTATGTGCTTTTTAGTAATGGAGTGTGAAGTTATGGTGTAATGGAGATTATGATATTGAAAATAAAATGCAATTAATAAAGTAAAAAATAAAAGGAGGATTAAAATATGAAAAAGGTAAAATATTTAATTTTTGCTGTAGTATCAGTATTTTTATTTGGAAGTACTACAGTAAATGCAGAAGAAAGTTATTGGAAAAGCTATTTTAATGAACTAGGATCTATACCTGCAGCAAATTTTGATTGTGGTCTTAATTGTGGTGTAGGAGGATCTCATAAATGGGTAGATCATTCCTATAAATTTGCGATATCAGATAGAGCTGGTGGTGGTTTAGGTGCTATACCTGATGAACTTGCTTTTAGCCCTGCATGGTACACAGAAAATGAACTTTATTTTGATATGAGTTCTAGTAATGTAACTTCTACAAGTGATAACTCTAAAGTTTTAGAAGCAAAAGTTACTGATTATACTTTTTCAAAAGAAGAAGAAAAATTTAATAAATATGTTAGTTGGTTTGAAGGTCTTAGTTTAGAGGAATTTAACGAATTAAAAGGTGGAGAACCTGTTAAAGTAAAACCAACATGGTGGGAGTATACCAATAAAAGTCGTATAGAAGAAAATAAATATAAAAGTGAACCACAAAATTGGTGGGAAGCTTATGGTTATCAAGAAAAACCTACTGCTATTGAAGTTTCATATCAGGTACATGACTTTGGAAAAGCAAAAATAACTTTAAACTCTACTAGTAAAGGAAAGATAGAAGTTGATTGGATTATTGGAGTTAGAGATTTTATTCCTTTTCCTGTTGTAGTACAGAAACAGTTAAAAAATAAGTCTCAAGGACTAGTTGAAGTTTTAAATAATCTATCTAAGTACAAAGGATATTACCCAGAAAGAAATGAACAACAAAAGTATAATTTTTCTTATGAGATAGAAAAAAATGAAGATTTATCAGCTATTATCAATACTTTAAAAGGAAAAGATATTACAGTTAAATTTTATAGTAATTCAAATGGTATTTATGGTGAGTATTACCTAAATGGTAACGATATCAAAACAACAGTTGGAAAAGGCTTTACTTATGATTATAATATATCTATGACTGATTCTGTTAATAAGGATAAAATCGAAAGCTTAGTAGATTTAGAGAATGCTCTATTCATCGATTTTGCATATCACGGAAGTTTACCAGCAAAATTTAATCTTTCTGTAAATATTGATAGTTTCCTTAGGAGTAAATTCGTAGAACAAGGAATATGCAAATCAGGAGAAGCTTATAGTGATTTCTGTAATAATAAAGTAACTGAGTTTTTAGATGGTAATAATTTTACTTTGTTATATTACAATCCAGATACAAATAAAATGGAAGTTATAAAAGAGAATTTAAAACCTAATGACCAAGGTGTATTTGATTTAGAATTTGATCATTTTTCTTCTTACGTTCTTGTAAGAAGTGATAATTATAAAGCAGTAAGTATGTCTAATAATCAAGAATCTAACAATGCTCAAACTTCTTCTATAAATATTTTATTATATTCTATTTTATCAATATGTTCTTTAGGCGGAATTATTTATATTTTAATTAAAAAAAAGAAAAATTTAAGAAATGAGGGATAATAAAATGAAAAAAATTAAATATCTATTTTTAACTTTTATATTATCAATTTTTCTTGTACCTAGTATATGTAATGCTGAAAACTATAATTCAGCAGTAGTTGATAATATAAAAGTGGATATTCAATCTAATGGTAATGATAAAAAATTAACTATATCGTTCAAATTATTAAAAGATATTGATGTCAGTAAAAATGATGATATAGGTATATTTTATACAACTGATAATCTTATACAGTATGGTTATTATAATGTTAATTTCTATCAATATGATAATAAAATAAGAAATGATGGTTTAACACTTGCTAAAAATGGTAGTTGCAATGATACAGAGAAAATTACTGGTACTAAGATAAATAAGGATTCTATTGTATGTTTTACAAAAGATTTAAGAAATAATGAAAGAATAGGATTTAATTATTCTAATAGTAGTGGAAGTAGTGGAAAGATTATAAACTTAGATTATACTTTTGAAAATGGTACAAAAACAGAACGAATCAACTATAATTTGGATAACTCAGAAATTTTAGATTTAAATACCCAAAATAATACTTTTGGAAGTATATTTACAAAAGCTATAGAACGACATTATAATTATTATGTACAAAGTAGAGCTGGTGGAACTTCAGCAGATGGAGAATATAATATGTTTACTTTTTACCCAGATCATTATGACAATTATATAATAGCAACAGAATTAGGAACTATTAACTGGGATTCTAATAAAAATTTAGAAGAATATATTAAAATGATTGATGAAATGATTTCAAAAGCAAATATAAATTTTTCTGTACAATCTGTAAAAGAAAAAAATAATGTTTCTCAAGATTTATTAGGAGGTATAAAAACTTCTAAAAAAAGAGTTGAATTTGAAACTAAATTAAATAATAAGACTGTATATATTTGGAATTTCGATGGTTCTAAAATGGATAAAACTGATTATAATATAGATATGTCTTTAAATGTTGGAAAAAGTACTAATCAATCAAAAATAGAAAATTTGGTTAATAATAAAGAAGAATCATTAGTCCTTGAATTTGGTTATCATGGAGAATTACCAAAAGGAACTAGTGTAAAAGTAAATGTTTCAGATAAATATAAGGAAAGTGATATCTTATCTTTATATTATTATAATGATAAGGGAGAACTAGAACTTACAGCAAAAAATATAAAAGTTGAAAATGGGTTTGCTACTTTGAATCTAGAACATTGTAGTGAATATGTTTTAGTAAAAGAAGATAATACACTTATAACTCCTACTGAACAATCAAATAATGCACAAACTTCTTCAATGAACTTTGTTCTTTATTATATACTTGTTTTAGGATCTTTATTTGGAATTATTTATGTAGTAAGGAAGAAAGAGATAGCTTAATAGCTATTTCTTTCTATATTTAATATAAGATGAAAAAAAGAAAATTAAAATTTAAAGTAAAAGTTGTTTTTTTAATAGTTTTTATAATTGTTTTTTTGTTTTCTACATTAAAACTTTTATTTTTCTTTAAAGATAATAATCAAAGTAAAAAGAGTAACAAAAAATTAAATGAAGAAGTAATTGATATAAAACTAAAAGATGATGAAGAAATAATAAAAGTAGATTTTAAAAAGTTACTTTCAATTAATAATGAAACAGTTGGTTGGATACGTTTTAATAATGATAAAGTAAACAATCCTATTGTTCATACAAGTAATAATGATTATTATTTAAACCATTCCTTTGAAAAAAAGAAAAATCAAGCTGGTACTATATTTATGGATTATCGTAATACATCTTTTAATGATAAAAATGTAGTTTTATTTGGACATTCTATGCCAAATAGTACAATGTTTGGATCAATTAGTGATGTTTTTAAAAAAGACTTTTTTAATGACGAGAAAAATAAATATATTCAAATAATAACGTCAAGTGATGAAACTTTTACTTATCAGATATTTAGTTATTATATTTCAGAAAAAGAGGAATATTATATATCTACAGCTTTTAATGATGATGAATCTTTTCAAAAATTTATTGATACAATAAGGAAAAGAAGTTATCGAGAATTTAATTTAGAAGTTTTAAATACTGATAATATTCTTACTTTGTCTACTTGCTATGGAACAGGAAATACTACAAAAAGACAAGTTGTGCACGCCAAAAGAATTTATTAATATAATATTTTGGTTTACTTGTCTTTTTTTGTCTCATAAAAAAATATAATAGATATTTTGTCAATATCAAAAAAAATAAGCATATATTTTATTGTGATGAAAATATGAAAATTAATAATATAATTTTTAATGATAATGGTAAAAATTTTCAAGAAATTATAGAGCAGTTTCTTATACGTTATTATAATGAACTCATTGCTAATAAACAGTAATGACAATTTAAAGTTAATTATATAGAAAGAGAGGTATTTTAAATGAGTAATGAAACTTTTAAAGTAGGTATTTATTTAAGATTATCTCGAGAAGATGAGTTAAAGGGTGAGAGTGGTAGTATTGGAAATCAAAGAGACATTATTCAAAAATATATCAAAGATAATAATCTTATTTATGTTGATGAATATATTGATGATGGAGTAAGTGGCACTCAATTTGATAATAGAGATGGTTGGAATAAGTTAATTACTGATGTTGAAAGTAATCGTATTAATATGGTAATTACCAAAGATCTTTCTAGATTTGGAAGAAATGAAGGTCAACAATTAAGATACTTAGATTACTTCTATGAAAAAGGAGTAAGATATGTTGCTATATTAGATAATGTTGATACTTTTGATGAATGTAATACTTCTAATGAGATGATACCAATACAATGTTTTTTTAATGAAAAGCATGTAAGAGATACTTCTAAAAAGATGAAAGCTAGTGTATATAGTAAAAGGAGTCAAGGTAATTTTTTAGGGAAGACTCCTCCTTACGGTTATAAAAAAGACCCTAATAATAAGTACAAATTAATAATTGATGAACCAGCAGCTGAAGTTGTTAGAAGAATATTTGATTTATTTGTTAGTGGTAAAGGTATATGTGAAATATCTAGAATTTTAACTAATGAAAAAATACCAATTCCTAGTGTTTATAAAAATCTTAATGTAGGTCAAAAATCTCCTGCTTATGGAATATGGGATTTAAGAACAATAAGTGATATGATACAATTACCAACTTATGTTGGAGATTTAACACAAGGAAGAACGAAAAAACCAAGTTATAAATCAAAAAGAATAGTAAGACCTAAAAAAGAAGAATGGATTATTTGTAAGGATAAATGTCCAGCTATTATTGATAGAGAAACTTTTGATTTGGCTCAAAATATTTATACTAGAAATAAACATCAAGGTAAAAACTCTCAAAGTATATTGTTAAAAGGTTTAGTATACTGCAAAGAGTGTGGACATACTATTGGTTTTAGACTACAGAAAGTAACTACTAAAAAAAATGGTGAAGTAACTAGATGTTATGGTAATTGTAACTTTTGGAGTAAACATAAAAATTATAATATCTGCACTCCTCATAGTATTAAGTATTATGAGTTAGAAAAATTAGTTCTAAATGAAGTTAAAAAGATGTGTAAGTTATATATTAAAAATAGTGATTTGAAAATTATTCTTAAAGATAATAATAAGATTACTAAGTCGTTAATTGAATTGGAAACTAAATTAAGACAATTAGAAAATGATATTAAACTAAGTAGTAAAAAGAAAGAAAATTTATATAATGATAGGTTAGAGGGCATAATAGATTTAGATATGTATAAAAGAATGAGTAATATAATTATTGATGAAACAGTTAATAAACAAAACGAGATAAGTAATATAAAGACTAAGATATGTAATATTAAAAATAATATAACTAGTATTGAAAATAAGTATGATAATATCATTAATGATTATTTAGAAATGAAAAATCCAAGTATTCAATTATTATCTAGTATTATAGATAAAATAGTAGTAGATGAAAATAAGAATGTTGATATATATTATAAATTTAAATCATTGGAAAATGGTTATTAAAAAGTATTTAAAAGTTAGACTTCTGGTAGTCTATGTAGTAACTCCATCTTTAAATAAAAGTTTTAAATTTCAAAGTGACTGGCCATATAATAATTCACAAATTTATTTATTAAATTCTTTAATTGATGATATTAATGACGATGATGAAAAAGAATTTAAAGTAAAAGATAATAATTATATTTTTACAACAGATGTTAATTATCCAAATAATAAAAAATTAATAAAGCAAAAAATTACTTTTAATAAAGATTTAGAATTAAAAGAAGTAAAAGTATATGATGAGAATAATATCCCAATGATGACATTGAAAATTAAAAATATTGATTATTCTCCAACATTTAAGAAAAATTATTTTAGTGTAAAAGAGGCTTTGAAAACGACAAAAGTAGAATCTAATACAAATACAAAGCAGACATCATCACTTGAAGATACAATATATCCTCTAGTATTACCTACTAATACAAAACTTATCCAAGAAGAAAAAGTAAAAAAAACAGATGGTAATAGAATTATTATGACTTTTGATGGAGATAAACCATTTCTATTAGTTGAAGAAACTGCAAGTATTGAAGATGAGATGACAATTGTTCCAACTTATGGAGAGCCATTTATGTTAATGGATACTTTTGGAGCTTTAACTGATAATTCGTTAACATGGACTAGTGGTGGAGTTGATTATTATATTGTAAGTGATGTATTAAGCCAAGATGAACTATTAGAAGTTGCTCAATCAATTAATGTTTTACCAACTATGAAATAAAGTATTTCTAAATAAAAAAAACTGTGATATAATCAAATTGGTGATATTATGGCAAAAACAACAAAGAAAAAGAAAATAAATAAAACCAATAAAAATGCTCATACTAAAAAAGAAGTATTAAATAATATTGAGAATGATCATAGTATTAGTAAAGTTATAAAATGTATTGTTAGTGTTTTGGCTATTTTTGGTATAATGTATTTACTTACAGTTTTAATTTTAAAAAAGTCATCTACTGATTATATTACTAAAGATGTAGAAAAAACAACTATTCAATATTCAGAAATTTTAGCAGGTACTTCTTTTGATAAAAAAGATAATGAATATTTAGTAATTTATTATGATTTAAAAGAAGATGATAATTCTATATATCAAACTCTACTTAGTGATTATGAAGCAAAAGATAATCATTTACCAATTTATTATGTGGATTTATCTAATTCAATGAATAAATCAGTAATATCAACAGAATCTAATAAAGAAGCTAATTCTGTGGCTGAATTACAAATTAATGGACCTACATTAATTAAATTTAGTAATCATAAAATAATTGAATATATTGAAGGTAAGGAAGATATTTCTAATTATTTAAATAACTAAGTTATCGTATGATAACTTTTCTGCCTCAATAGCTCAGTTGGTTAGAGCACTTGACTGTTAATCAAGGGGTCCTAGGTTCAAGTCCTAGTTGGGGCGCCATTATAGTAATATTATATATCAACAATAGTTGATATTTTTTATTTAATAATATATAATAAAACCAATTTATGAAAAATTATTATCTAGTATAGTTATTGGTGATGCATATGAGTAAATTATTATTAGCTATAAAAAAAATTTTAGCTATCATAATTTCATTTTTTATCAATTTATTTAAAAGAAACAATTCAACAAATTATCAACAATCTCGTCAAACTAAATCAGAAAAAACTAATACAAAATCAATTATTAGTAAAGAAACCAATTTAGCAAGTGATGAAGATAAAGGTAAAAAACAGAAAGAAAAGCTAAATTTTAAACAGAACGAGATTTCATTATATCAAGTAAAACAGGATCTTCAAAAGTTATTTATAATCGAAAAAAATATTTTCAAGTTAGAAACGGCTATTAATCAATGTGATAATTTAGAGGATTTATATATTTTACAAAAACAAATAGAACAAGAAAAAACTAAATTTTTAAAAATTACTACTAGTTATATAAATATAAAGACAGAAACTAAATTAATTTCAGAAATTAAAGCGATAAATGACAGGGTAAATAAACAAATTATTAAGACAGAAAACTTATTAAATAACAAGATTTATAAATTAAAAAAAGAAAATTTAATAGTTAATGAAGAAAATATTAAAGAAAAAGAAGTAATTAAAGAACAAGAATCAAAGCAAAATTCAAATAAAATTAAAAAACATGTTGCTGAAGCTATAATTGAAAATACTGTAATTTATAATGCTAATGAATTTATTAAAAAGGTTCAATTAAAAAATAACGAGAAAGATAAAAAAACAGAAAAATTTGAAAAAAAGGATAGTAAGTTAAAATCTGATACTAAATTGCAAATTAAAAAGTTAACTATTTCGAAACCAAAAAAAGAAAAACAAGAGATTAAGAAAGAAAATCAATTTTCAAAACTATCAGTTAAAAAAGAAATATTAAATGATAATATATTTAAAATTACTAATTTAAAGAATAAAAAGAGAATACTTGTACTAATTGGTTTAATATTAGCTAAAGCTTCGACTCTAACCAAAAATGCAATTAATAATTCACTTTATATAATAAATCCTACAATGGCTGTACATACTTCTTTATTACTTAATAATGAAATTAGAAAAGCTAGAAGTATAGGTGGAGCAAAGGTTAGTAAATTGAAAATGGAAAAAGTAATAAAAAAGATAGGAATGAATCCTAAACTTCAATTGCAAGCAATTATTAATAATAGTTTATCACAAATTAGTAAGTTGAAAATAGAAATTCAACAATATGGTATTAGTGATGAAGTATTAAATATATTAAATAATTTAACAGAATTAGAATTAGATTTAATTAATCAAAAAAGCGAATTGGAAAAAGAAAATAATTTAAATTCCACAAGAACTAGGTAGAGGTACTAAAAATAGTAGTTTTATGATATTATTATAATAGGAATAGGGTGTTAAAATGAAGAAAAAACAAAAAACATTTTCTATTAAAAAATATATAAATAAAATAAAAAAAAGTAAGGTAAAATTTAGTTTATCTGAAATGTTAACTATAGTTGTAATTGCTATTTTAGTTGGTATTTTATTAGGAAGTAGTATTTCATATAGTACAGAAAATATTACAGTTACTAAGATTCCAGAAGAAATGGAAGAATTTATAACAACATATAATAATGTATATAATAATTACTATGGTAAAGTAAAAAAACAAGATTTAATAAATGCTGCATTAAAAGGAATGATTGAGTCATTAGATGATCCATATTCACAATTTTTAGAAGATGATATTTCAACAGCTTTTAATGAAAGTGTAGATGGTGAATATGTTGGTATTGGAACAACAGTAAGTTATGATGGAAAATATGTAAAAGTAACCTCAATGTTTAATAATTCTCCTGCCAAAAAAGCAGGAATAAAAGTAGGAGATCAAATAATAGAAATTGATGGTAAAAAAGTTGAAGGATTATCACTAAATGATATAAGTAAATTAATAAAAGGAAATAATAATACGAATGTAGAAATAGTTGTTTTGCGAGGAGAAAAAGAAAAAAAATTTAAAATAAAAAGAAAAAAGATTACAGTACCAAGTGTTTCTTCTAAAACATATTCAGAAGATAATCAAAAAATTGGTTATATATCTATCGATGTTTTTTCATCAAATGCAGATAAACAATTTGAAAAAGAATTAAAAAAATTAGAAAAAAAGAAAATAAACTCTTTAATTATTGATGTTAGAAATAATCCAGGAGGATATTTAGTAGAAGTTACTAATATATTAGAACATTTTATAGAAAAAGGAAAAGTTATATATCAAATAGAAAAAAAGGGTATAAATAAAAAAATAAAAGATTCAACTAAAGATAAAAGAACATATAAAATAGTAGTATTAATAAATAATACTAGTGCTTCCGCTTCAGAAATTTTAGCAACTTCACTAAAAAATGTTTATCATGCTACATTAGTAGGTGTTAAAACTTATGGTAAAGGAACTGTTCAAAGTGCTTATCAATTAACAAGTGGAGCCACATTAAAATATACAACCCAGAAATGGTTGACTTCAAAAGGAAAATGGCTTAATGAAGAAGGCGTTGCTCCAGACTATGAAGTAAACTTAGATAATTCCTATTTTGAAAATCCAATCGATGAAAATGATAATCAACTTCAAAAAGCTCTAGAAATATTAGGAAACCAAAAAGAAGAAAATTAAATTTCTTCTTTTTTGAGTAGATTGGAATTTATAATTAACTGTTTTTTAGAACTTTTTTTACTGCAAGTAGTTAATACTAATTGTTGATTACTACTTTTATTTATTTCAATATCTCCATCTTTTTCTTCTTCAAATATGTTATCAATATTATAATAATAGTTATATTTTTTATATTTAAATATAATAATATCACCTATATTTAATTGATCTAAATTATCAAAGTAAGCAATTTTTCCTTCTCCTGAGTGGGCTGCTAAAAACATAATACTTTTTTCTTGATTTGGAAAAATACTACCTTCTAATATTGTAACATTTTTAGAAACATTATTCTCTTTTGATTTTAAACTATATAATGGTTGCTGTAAGTTTATTTTTGGAATAACTAAAGTTGCAATTGGTAATACTTTTGGTTTTATAGAATTAATTACTTTTGCTTGAGTTATAAAACTAGAGCTAGTTGGCTTTGTCATAATAATCATACTTATAATAAATCCAGAAAGAATTATAACACTAGCACAATATAATTTTTTTGACATATATCAATTCCAAAATGAATAATAATAAAAATGAAATATGAGAATGATTATTATGATAAGTATTAGGAACTTTTATTTTATAATCATATAATTCTTTTATTTCAGTATTAGTGTTAGTAACTTTTATTTCAAAATCTTCTACACTTTGGTAACCATCAGTAGTATTTCTTTGTTTAAATGTATATTTTCCATAAGGAAGTGTAGTAGAAGCATTACCTTTTTCATCTGTTGTAATTGTATCATATAAATTATTATTACTATCATAAATATCAAAAGATATTCCTTCTTCAAATTTTAAATTAGTTTCATCACCAAAATGTTTATGAAGTTCTACTTTCTTTTTAATTACTTTATTTTCCAAAGATAATTTAATAGTAGGATTATCTTTAGTAATATGAATTTCATAAATATTAGGATCTAATTGATAACCAACTCCAGCTTTTATTTCTTGAATATAGTAAGTTCCAAATGTTAAATTTTCAATAGATGCCATTTTATCATCATCAATTTCTAATTCTGTAATTTTATTTTTATTGGCATCTAGTAGTTGATACTTTGCTCCAATTAAACTAGCTTCTCCACTAGGTGTAGTAGTTTTAGTATCACTATCTATTTTTGTAATTTCTAATTTTGTTTTTGTAACTTTAACAGTTAAAGCAATATTAATTTGCTCTAAATCACCATAAGTAGCCATATTTTGACTTGTATCAGAATGATAGAAAAAAGGTAAATGATTAGTTATATTTTCTTTTCTATATAAATTAATTTTATAATTTCCTTCTTTCAAATTTTTAATAATTAGTTTATTACTTTTAATAGTAGCATTAGGTGAATCAGTTTGGTAATTAGATAATACATTATTTTGATCTATTAGAGTTATTTCTTGGTTTTCGACAATTTCACTATGTGCATTAGCAATACTAGGTAGTTTATAATAGTCATTAATTAATGAATTAATTTGTGATATTTCACTTTCAAATCGAGTAATTCTATTTCCATCTAAACCATCAGTAAAGTAATAGTCACCTGTAGAATCAGCAGCTTGCCAAACCATAAATTGCGTAATAGCATACCATTTGTCATCTTGATGATCTTTATATTGATAACCAAAGTGAATAATATCTTTTATTCTCCTAATTTGATCTTCAGATAAATTTTTTGCAGTAAGACTTCTTTCATAATTTCCAGCTTCATTAAACATAGAAAATGGTTCAATACAATATGCAGGTGTATTATCTCCTACTAATCTAAAATATCTAGCTTTTTGATAATACCTTACTCCATCTTTTGCTTTAGTTACATAAATTCCATCAATGTACTCTCCTTCATAAAATGAAAAACTATCTGCATTAACTAATGTCGTAGAAAACAAGTTAATGCCTAAAAATGTTATTAAGAAAATCAATATTTTTTTCATAAAATTCCTCCTTCTTTTTCTTAACGGTTTTAACTATAATCAAAAAATAAAATTAGTTCAAATAGAATAAAATTAAAATTAATATGATATTTTTCCTAAAAAATAAAAATTACTTAGATTAATTTTTAAAATGATTTATATATTTAGAATAGAAAAAGTAAGTTTGCTATAAATTGACAAAAAAATGTGGTAAAATTATAATGAATTCATGGAGGTGCCTAAATGATTGATAAAGAAATAGAACAAAGTGTTAAAAAACTAGATATTAGAGAAGTTGCATCTAAATTAAATATTAAAGACGAAAATTTGATATTATATGGTAATGATAAAGCTAAAATAACAACAATATCAGGAGATAAAAAAGCAAAATTAATTTTAGTTACAGCTATTAATCCTACTCCATATGGTGAGGGTAAAACTACAGTTAGTATTGGTTTATTAGATGCTTTATCTAAGTTAAATAAAAAAGCCGTTGCTGTTTTACGCGAACCTTCCATGGGACCTGTATTTGGAATGAAAGGTGGAGCAACAGGTGGAGGCTATTCACAAGTTATTCCTTCTGCTGATATTAATCTTCATTTTACAGGAGATATTCATGCTATTACATCAGCAAACAATCTTTTAGCAGCAGCTATTGATAATCATATTTATTATGGTAATGAACTAGGAATAGAAAAAGTTTTATTTAATCGTTGCTTAGATGTTAATGATAGACAATTACGCAATATTAATTTAGGAACAAGAGAAGAATCTTTCAATATAACTGCAGCAAGTGAAATTATGTCCATTTTTTGTTTATCAAAAGACATTAATGAATTAGAAAGAAATCTAGGAAATATTGTAATTGGTCTAAGAAAAGATAATAGTTTTGTTTATGCTAAGGAAATAAAAATAGAAAAAGCTTTAACTGCTTTATTAAAAGATGCCTTTTATCCAAATCTAGTTCAAACACTAGAAAATAATCCTGTCTTCATTCATGGTGGACCATTTGCTAATATTTCATTTGGCTGTAATAGTATTAAATCAACAAATTTAGCCTTATCTTTAGCAGATTACGTTATAACAGAAGCAGGTTTTGGAGCTGATTTAGGCGCAGAAAAATTTTTTGATATCGTGTGTCGAAAACTAAATACATATCCAGATTGTATAGTTTTAACATTAACAATAAAAGCCTTGAAATATTATGGTAATCAAGATCTTACAAAAGGTATCAATAATTTAATAATTCATATTGAAAATTTATTAAAAAATAATACTAATATTGTAGTAGCTCTTAATAGATATGAAGAAGATACAGAAGAAGAAATTTCTTTTATTGAAAAAGTATGTCAAAAATATTCTGTTCCATTTGTTATAACTAATTCCTATAAAGAAGGAGGAATAGGTGCTATAAATCTTGCTAAAAAAGTATTAACTGTCATGGATAATAAGAATAATTTTAAATATTTATATAATTTAGATTTAGATCTAACTAAAAAATTAGAAATAGTTGCTAAGAATATTTATCGGGCAACTGGTATTAGTTATAGTGATAAAGCAAAAGAAAAAATTAAAATATTAGAAAAAAATAATATTACTAATCTTCCTATTTGTGTTGCTAAAACACAATATTCTGTATCTGACGATAAAAATAATTTAATATTACCTCAATCTTATACTATTCATGTAGAGGATATTAAACTATATAATGGAGCTGGTTTTATTACAATATTACTTAATTCTATTTTAACAATGCCAGGTCTTACTAAAGAACCAAACTATTTAAAAATAAAAGTCAATAATGATGAAATTATTGGAATTAGTTAGTTTATTTTATAAAATAAAAAAAATTCCTTAAATATATAGGAATTTTTAATTTTTATTTTGATCAGAATTTTTAGTTATTGCAGTATTAGAACCATACTTTGGCTCATATATTGTAATATTATTTGTATATAATTTACCATTATAGCTTATTGAATACAAATAATTTCCAGGTTTTGTGATATCTACATTACTAATATCCAAACGAATTGATGCAATAACTTCATCAGGTAATTTTTCTTTAATATAAGTAGTAACATTCTTTGAAAGTTCAGTTCCTACTTCATATGATAGCGAATTTAAAGTCATAACTTCTACTTGTGGTAGGGGTTTTTCTTTTACTGTAATATTGCCATTATAAATCTTTTTCTGATATGTAATAGTATATGTATAAGTTCCTACTTGAGTAGTGTTTACACTAGAAGTATCTAATTTTAATCTTTTAATAATACTTTCTTCAATATCATTAGGATTTATTAGATAATCTTTAATATTTGTACTTAAAGGATTATTTACTTCTAAAGAAATATTTTTTAATTTAATTTCGTTGCTTTTACATGTTGAAACTTTTTTTTGTGTAACACTAAGTTTTACTACTTGATTTGTTTCACTAGAGCGAGCTAATTTAGGTACTGCAACTCCACTAGTAATACATAATACACCTAAAAAAGTAAAAGAAGCAACCATAAAATAACTAAGGTTTTGTTTCATGTCATCTCCTACCTTCTACCAAAATTATATCGCAACTATTAGATATATTCAAGATAAATCGCAAAAACTAACCAAATTATGGTCGAAATATGTTGAAAAACAAGAAAATATGACATATACTAAGTCTGAGGTGAGAGAATGGTTAATATATGGATTATCATCTTTTTGATACTATTATTTATTGAGTTAGTAACAATAAATTTAGTTTCAATTTGGTTTGCAATTGGATCTTTAGGAGCATATCTAACTACATATTTTACTGATAATATAACAATTCAAGTCATAGTATTTATTATAGTCAGTATTATTTCATTATTGATTACAAAACCAGTTGTAAAAAAAATACGAAACAGATCAATTGAAGCAACTAACTTAGATCGAGTAATAGGTCAAGAGGGAGTAGTAACCAAAGAAATCTCAAAAAATACTTTTGGAGAAGTCAACATAAAAGGAAGTATTTGGACTGCTACTAGTAAAGAGAAAATTAAAAAAGGTGCTCAAGTTAAAGTTTTAAAAATAGATGGAGTAAAACTTTTAGTTGAGCAAGTAAAGGAGGAGAGTTAAATGTTATTAGTAATTATTATCATAATTATTATTATAATTGCTGCCGGAATAAAAATTATTCCTCAGTCAAAAGCATATGTTGTTGAACGTCTAGGGGCATATGATAGAACAATGGAAACAGGACTTCATTACCGTGTTCCAATTATTGATCGTATTGCTAATGTTGTTAGTTTAAAAGAAATTGTAAAAGATTTTGAACCTCAACCAGTTATTACTAAAGATAATGTTACTATGCAAATAGATACTGTTGTATATTATCAAATTACAGATTCAAAATTATACACTTATGGTGTAGATAATCCTATTAATGCAATTGAAAACTTAACAGCAACGACACTTCGTAATATTATTGGTGATTTAGAATTAGATGAAACTTTAACTTCACGTGATATTATTAATACAAAAATGAGATCAATTTTAGATGAAGCAACAGATCCTTGGGGAATTAAAGTCAATCGTGTAGAAGTAAAAAATATCATACCACCTCATGATATTCAAGACACGATGGAAAAACAAATGCGTGCTGAACGTGAAAGACGTGAAGCAATCTTAAAGGCAGAAGGAGAAAAAAAGGCTGCAATATTAATTGCTGAAGGAGAAAAAGAAAGCGCAATTTTGCGTGCAGAAGCAAAAAAAGAATCTCAAATTAAAGAAGCAGAAGGAGAAGCTGCAGCAATCATAAAAATTCAACAAGCAACTGCAGAAGGATTAAAACTTTTGAAAGAAGCTAAAATGGATGATGCAGTATTAAAATTAAAAAGTTATGAAGCATTAGTAGATGTTGCTAATGGTCAAGCAACTAAAATTATTGTCCCTAGTGATTTACAATCAATCGCAACTATTGGAACAACAATTAGCGAAACCATTAAAAGTAAAGATAAAAATAAATAGGAGTGAATTTATGAAAAAACAAATAAAAAAAGTTTTTCTTTTACTAATTTTATTAATTATACCATTTGTATTAACAGGATGTGGAAAAAATAATAGTGCAAAGGATGTAGCTATAGAAATGGTTACAAGATTAAGCAAAGATAATTATAAAAATATAGGTAATATTTTTTATCAAGAAAAAGACAGTTATTTTGATGAAGATGCCTTTAAGGAATTAGTTCAAGATAAAAATTTAAATATATCTGGTAATAAAACTATTAAAGTTAAAGATGTAGGAGAAGAAATTACAGATTCTAAGACTGGAAATATTAAAACAACAGTAAGAATTAAGATTGATGATGATAAAATATTTAATGTCAATACAATAAAAGTAGGTAAAAAATGGTATGTCTATGAACCTAATTTTTACGATGGAAATATTGAAATTGTAGTTCCAAGTGGTGCAGTTGTTAAATTTAATGGTAAAAAATTAAATAAATCATATAAGAAAACAAGAGAAATAGACACTAAAGTTTACTATCCAGATACTTATAGAAGTGTAGAATTAGAAAATGTAAAAATGGATACTTATACTGTCAAAAATGTAATTTCAGGAGAATATAAAATTTCTACTAAAATAAATAATTCTAAAGAAATTAAAGATGTTGTATATACATATTCTCAAAGTGGAGAAAAATCTGATAATTATGATAAAGATACTGATTATTCTTCTAGTACAAAAACTTATACATTTAAAATACCAAGTGATGATAAAAATATTCAAAATTATGTTAAAACATACTTAAATACAATTTATACAAATGCAACTACTAATAATTTTGATGGGGTATCTAAATATTTTGATGCAGATAGCAAATTATACTCAAGTATTAAGTCAAATTATGAATCATTAGTTGAAAAATCACAAAAAAAGGAAGAAAGTTATTCTTCATATGCAAGTGATTATGAAATAAAGGATTTAGAATTTGAAGGTATATATTATTATGATGACAATAATATAGTAGCGATGTTTGAATATGAACTAGATTATAAAATGAATTATAGTAGCAGTAGTTTTGATAGAACATATGACACTAAAACAATATTAGTATTAAAGAAAGATTCAAAAGAAAAATATATAATCAAAGATGGTTATAATATTTTTGTAAAATAATAGGAGGATTTTATAATGTCAATTACAAGTGATTATGGAAGTTATTCTGCAATTAGTTCTTCATCATCTATTGGAGCTGGCTTTGCAGGTATATTTATTGGTTTAATTATTATTCTTTATATATTTGCTTTTGCAATATCAATTTTAATGATAGTATCTGAATGGAAAATTTTTACTAAAAATAATAAACCAGGTTGGTATTCACTAATTCCATTCTTAAATAATTGGACTTTATTTGAGATTGTTGGAGTTCATGGTTGGTGGTGTTTAGTACCATTTGCTAATATTGTATTTTTATATATAGTAAACTATAAATTAGCAATTAAATATGGTAAAAGTACTGGTTTTGCTATCATGAATTTACTATTTCCTTTTATAGGTTATCCAATTATTGCTTTTAGTAAAGAAAAGAATGTGACTTCTAAAAAAGAAGAAAAAGAGGATAATAGCAAGAAAGAAAAAAATAATGAAGAAAAACAAGAAGAAAATAAAAGTACAAAAAAAACAACTAAATCAAAGAAAGAAGATATAAAATTCTGTGCTGAATGTGGTGCTAAGTTAGAAAAAGATGCAGCATTCTGTCCAGAATGTGGAAGTAAAGTAAAATAATATATATGAAATTACACTTCGGTGTAATTTTTTCTTGCAAAATTGTAAACGGGGGGGGGTATAATAATCTTAGATAAATAAAAATAGGTGAGTGATCTAAGATGAAAGAAAGAATAAAAGTAATAGCTGCATTTATATTAGGTTTACTATTAGCAGGAACAACAGTATACGCAGCAACTATCATATCAAGTATAAATGTTGGATATAATAATGCAAGTTCAAAACTAGTAGCAGATAATGTTCAAGAAGCTATAGATGAAGTATATAAAAAAGCTAGTGAAAGTAAAGCTCCTCAACCAAAAAATGAAAATATAAAAGCAATGTACTATTATGATGAAAATAAGGAATCAGAAGATTTTTGTGTAACAGGTGATGAAAAAACATGTAAAGTTAATACTTGTTATTTAAATAATACAGAAGGAAGTTGTTCACCTGGAACAATAGTAGAATATATGGTAAATGAAAAAGATAAAATAAGATTTCATGTAATAAAAGATAATGGTAGTACATTAACATTACAAAGCCAACAAAACACTATAAATAGTACGGTTTGGGATTCTACGCAATCAAATGTAAATACTAATGGACCTAATGGTATTTTGCAAGCTTTAGAACAAGTAACTTCAACGTGGATAAATGTAAATAATTTAAATTATTCCATAGGAGAAAAGAATTCAACTTTGGGTTACTCAGGATGTACATGGACTAATAATTGTACTACTAGCTCTTATATTTTGAAGAAAGAATTAGTCAAAGCTAGACTTACTACTTTATCTGAAGTTTATTCACTAGGTTGTAATTATGAGGCACAATCTTGCCCAATATGGTTATATAATTATCTAAGAAATTCAGCAACATATGGAGGAATAAATGGCGGGATAGATTCTTATTATTGGACGCTTACAGTAAATGCAAATTCAGGATATTCTGAGTATGTATGGGTTATTTATGAGGAAGCACGATTTACTGGTGGATATGTTAATGCTAGAGGAGCAGCACGAGCGGTAGTAGAAATAACTAAATCATAAATTATACTTCGGTGTAATTTTTTCTTGCAAAAATACAAACGGGGGGGGGTATAATAATCTTAGATAAATAAAAATAGGTGAGTGATCTAGGATGAAAGAAAGAATAAAAGTAATAGTAGCTTTTATATTGGGTGTAATACTAACTGGAACAACAGTATACGCAGCAACTATAATATCAAGTATAAATGTCGGATATAATAATGGAAACTCCAAGTTAGTAGCAGATAATGTTCAAGCTGCAATAGATGAAGTGTATGATAAAAGTTTTAATAAAACTTCAATCACAGCATATGAGTATCATGAACAAGAACCAAATAAATGTATAAATGGCGAAGAAAAGACATGTGTAAAAACAGATTGCTACAAAAAAGGAAAAACATGTAAACAAGGAACAGTTATAAAATATTATGTCAAAGAAAATGAATATCATTATTTCTATGTTTTACGAGATGATGGAACTAAGATAACGATGCAACAAAGAGAAAATACAATAAGAAATATACCATGGCATGCAGAAAGTAATGACAATACAAAAGGACCAACTACGGTATTACCAGCCTTAGAACAAGCAACTTCAACGTGGGTAAATGTAAATGTATTAGAATATGAACCTGGAGTAACAACATTATATGAAAATGCATATACAGGTTGTACATATACTAAAAGTGAAACTTCTGATTATAAAATAAGATGTGAAGCAAATACATATACAAGTTCAGTTTTAGGAATAAGAAAAGCACGAGCACGAATGATAACAGCACAAGAAGCAGGAAGTACAGGATGTTTAGTATGGAAAGATGCTGCTACAGATAGCAGAGTTCTCGGAACAAGTAAAAATGCTTACAATCAAGGTTCTTGTCCAGACTGGATGCATAACTACTTATATCAATCAAAAAATTATGATGGTAGCTATAATAATGACACACTAAATGAAAGTGGAATATATGATAAAGGCTATTGGACAATGTCGGCTTTATTTTATTATACTCTTTTTGCGTGGTATGTGGATATTGGAGGTACCTTGAACTGCGGAAACAACACTGCTATTACTAACTTTGGTGCACGAGCGGTAGTAGAAATAACTAAATCATAAATTGCACTTGCTGTGTAATTTTTTTCTTGCAAAATTGCAAACGGGGGGGGGTATAATAATCTTAGATAAATAAAAATAGGTGAGTGATCTAGGATGAAAGAAAGAATAAAAATGATAATTGTATTTATATTAGGAGGAATAACTCTAGGTGGAATTGGAGTATACGCAGCAACCATAATATCAAGCATAAATGTCGAATATAGTAATGAAAATTCAAAACTAGTAGCAGATAATGTTCAAGAAGCCATAGATGAAGTGTATGATAAAAGTTTTAATAAAGAATTAATAACAGCCTATGAATATAGTGAAGAAGATCCAAAATGTATAAATGGAGAAGAAAAGACCTGTGTAAAAACAGATTGTTACAAAAAGGGTAAAACCTGTAACCAAGGAACAGTTATAAGGTACTATGTTAATAATCACGAATTCTATTATTTTTATGTATTAAGAGATGATGGCACCAAGATAACAATGCAACAAAGGGAAAATACCATAAGGAATATAGAATGGCATGCAGGAGAAAGAGATAATAGTAAAGGACCAGATACAATATTACCACAATTAGAAGCAGCAACCTCTACTTGGGTAAATGTAAATGTACTAGAATATGAACCTGGAGTAACTACATTATATGAAAATGCAAATACAGGTTGTACATTTAATTCAGGAACTTCAGGAGATTATAAAATAAGATGCGAAACAAATACATATACAAGTTCAGTATTAGGAGTAAGAAAAGCAAGAGCCAGAATGATTACAGCACTTGAAGCAGGAAGTACAGGCTGCTTAGTATATAAAGACGGAGATACTGATAATAGAGTTATACCACCAGGTATGAATGCTTGGAATAATGGTTCTTGTCCAGACTGGATGCATAACTACTTATGTCAATCAACAAGTTCTGGTGGAAGCTATAACGATGATACAGTAAATGAAAATGGAATAAATGACTTTGCTTACTGGACCATGTCAGCTTACTCTGGTGACACTACTCGTGCGTGGTATGTGTACCGTGGGGGTTACTTGAGCATCAACGGTAGCTACTCTACTAATCTTGACATTGGTGCGCGTGCCGTCGTCGAAATAACTAAACCATAAATTGCACTTCGGTGTAATTTTTTCTTGCAAAAATACAAACGGGGGGGGGTATAATAATCTTAGATAAATAAAAATAGGTGAGTGATCTAAGATGATAAAGAGAAATTATAAATTGATAGTAGGAATAATAATAGGACTTTTAATAGCAGGAACAACAGTATACGCAGCAACTATCATATCAAGTATAAATGTAGGATATAGTAATGAAAGCTCAAATCTAGTAGCAGATAATGTTCAAGATGCCATAGATGAAGTGTATGATAAAAGTTTTAATAAAGACTTAATAACTGCATATGAATATAGTGAACAAGAACCAAAATGTATAAATGGCGAAGAAAAGACGTGTGTAAAAACAGATTGCTACAAAAAAGGAAAAACTTGTAAACAAGGAACAGTAATAAAGTATTATGTCAAAGAAAATGAATATCATTATTTCTATGTATTACATGATGATGGAACAATAATAACAATGCAACAACGAGAAAATACAATAAGAAATATAGCATGGCATGCAGGGAAAAATGATAACAGTGAAGGTCCAACTACAGTATTACCAGCTTTAGAACAAGCAACTTCCACGTGGGTAAATGTAAATGTGCTAGAATATGAACCTGGAGTAACAACATTATATGAAAATGCCAATACAGGTTGTATATCAACAGAAGATTATAAGATAAATTGTGATAAAAATACATATACAAGTTCGGTCTTAGGAAAAAGGAAAGCAAGAGCCAGAATGATCACAGCACAAGAGGCTTCAGCTACAGGTTGTTTAGCATGGAAAGATGGATCTACTGATAGTAGAATTCTCGGAACAAGCATAAATGCATATAACCAAGGTTCCTGTCCAGATTGGATGTATAATTACTTGAATCACTCAACAACATATGGAGGAAGCTATGATAATAATACAGCAAATGAAAATGGAAGTGGTGATGTTGATTACTGGACTATGTCAGCCAATTCTCGTGGTGTTCCTTATGCATGGTATGTTTATCGTGATGGTTCTTTAGGTAGCAACAATACTTTTCATACTAATGAAGGTGCACGTGCCGTTGTTGAGATTACAAAATCACTTTAGTAATTTGGTTTTTACTATAAAATTTAATTTAAAGATAAATTATTTATATCTTCCTTTATCACTTTATATTTATTGACTAGATCTTTATAACTTATAGTTGCATTTGCAGGAGATGTACTAGGTAAATAAATATCTTCGATATTAGTTTTTTCTTTTAAATACTTTTGATATAATTCATGTGCTTTTTTACCTGTAGTATAAATTTTTTTTATTTTAGTTTTTCTAAGTAATAATGGAATATCATTTACTTCTACATCTTTAATGCTGCTATCACTGGAACCAACAATATTACAAGATGAAATTACATCCCATAATGCAATATGCTTTTTTAGAATTAAGTTAGTCTTATCTTTAATTGTAATTGGATATTTTTCATTAAATACATCAGCAATTACTTTCCAAAATCTATTTTGTGGATTAGCATAATAAAAATTATTTTCTCTAGATTTAATACTTGGAATACTACCTAGAATTAAGATAACAGAATTTTTATCAAATATAGGTTTTAATTCATGTTTTACTCTACATTCTTTCCTTGATACGTATTTCGTATTACCATCTCCTTATCGATTTCATTTAAAACACAAAATTTTTTTGTTAACCAAGAAGGTTCTATTAAATCTTCGATTTTTGGATCACCTGTAATTCTATGAATAACAATTTCTTGTCTTAAATTTTCTAATTGACTTATTACAATATCAACATATTCTTCTTTAGTTAATACATGAAATTTTTTATTTTTATATAAATTTTCTAAAGGAGTATCCTTTAATATACTTAACATATGAATTTTTATTCCTTGAATATCTAATTTATTTAAATATTTAACAGTATTTATCATATCTTGTTTTGTTTCATAGGGAAGACCATTAATTATATGGACAACAACATTAATTTTTCTTTTTCTAAGTTTAAGAACCATATCTTCAAAATTTTTTAAAGTGTGACATCTATTAATTAATTTAGTAGTTTCTTCTTTAATTGTTTGTAAACCTAATTCAATCGTTAAATAAGTTCTTTTATTTAAATCTTCTAAGTAATCTAAACATTCATCTGTAATTGAATCACTTCTAGTAGCAATACTAAGTCCTACTACATTTTTTTGATTTAGTATAGTTTCATAAGCTTCTTTTAATTTATAAATAGGAGCATAAGTATTAGTTCTAGCTTGAAAATATCCTATATATTTTGCTTTAGGCCATTTTTTATTATAAATTTTTTTAATATCATTAAATTGTTTTAATAAATTATCTCCTAGTTTTCCTGCAAATTCACCACTACCTGTTTTAGAACAAAAAATACAACCACCATATCCTACAGTTCCATCTAAATTAGGACAAGAAAAACCTGCATTTAAACTGATTTTACATACTTTAGATTTAAATTTATTTTTATAAAAATAATCAAGTGTATGATATCTTTTATTTGAATTTGAATAAATAAAATCCATATCCTATCGCAGCCTTTCAAAATAATCAAATATTATTATAACATAAAGATATAATATGATATAATTAAATTATAATGGAGGTAAGAAATGGCAACCAAAAAAATTATTAAATTTAAACCTAATATAATGAAAAAATTAAAAAATATGGGAATTATTTTAGTTATTATTTTAGGTTGTTTTATATATTATCGTATTCAAATAAATGATTTAAAAAAAATAGGGTATAGTGAAAAAGCCGCTACTAATATATTTTTTAAATGGAAAAAAGAAGAAGTTTTAGCACTTGGAAAAAATAAAACTTTAAATAAAGCCTTCGAGAGTCCAGAATATAAAGAAAAAAATTTTGATAGTTATTCTAAAATAAAATATACTGATGATAAATATGTTATTTCTAATATTAATAACTTAATTAAAAGAGGTTATACAAATGAAGAAATTACAATGATTTTAAATCATGGAAGTGGAGAAGATGTTAGAGAGTTTGCTAAAAGAAAAAAAGTTCGTTATTTAGAAGAATTTTATTCAATAGATTATGCTAGAATTAAATATTATGATCGTTATGTTAAATATATGGATGAAGCACGTGAAGATGAAGAAACAAGTGTTTTATTAGTAAATCTTGATATGGATAAAAATGAATATGAAGATCCAATTATAATTAAGAATTTTTCTTATACTATGTTAGTTAATAAACATCGTAAGTTAGAAAAAAATTATATACCAAAAAATTTAGTAACTATAAATGAAGAAGATGCTACAGATAAAGGAATGAAATTAAATAGAACGGCATATATTGCTTTCAAACAAATGAAAAAAGCAGCTGAAAAGGAAGGATATCATCTCTTAATTAATTCTGCATATCGTTCATATCAAGATCAAGAAGAAATAGCTGCTACATATCTTGATTTATATGGTTCTGCATATGTCGATAAATATGTTTTAAAACCAGGCTTTTCTGAACATCAAACAGGACTTTCTTTTGATGTAGCAAGTGCTGATACCAATATTTTTGCAAATAGTGATGAATACAAATGGATAGTTGACAATTGCTATAAATTTGGATTTATATATAGATTTAAAAAAGAATATGAAAATATGACTGGTATTAGGCATGAAGCATGGCATTATCGTTATGTTGGGAAAAAAATTGCAAAAGAAATATATGAAAAAGATCTAAGTTTAGAAGAATATTATGCTATGAATTTATAATTACACTTCGGTGTAATTTTTTCTTGCAAAATATAAACGGGGGGGGGTATAATAATCTTAGATAAATAAAAATAGGTGATCTAGGATGAAAGAAAAAATAAAAACTATTGCAATAATAATATTAGTAGTAATGGTAATATCAATAAGTGGAGTATATGCCGCAACCATAATATCAAGTATAAATGTAGGATATAGTAATGAAAGCTCCAAGTTAGTAGCAGATAATGTTCAAGAAGCAATAGACGAAGTATATGATAAAAGTTTTTCAAAAACTCCAATAGCTGCTTATGAATATAGTGAACAAGAACCAAAATGTATAAATGGCGAAGAAAAAACATGTATTAAAACAGACTGTTATAAAAAAGGACAAACATGTAAACAAGGAACAGTAATAAAGTATTATGTCAAAGAAAATGAATATCATTACTTTTATGTATTACATGATGATGGAACAAAGATAACTATGCAACAACGAGAAAATACAATAAGAAATATAGCATGGCATGCAGGAGCAAATGATAATAGTAAAGGACCCGATACAATCTTACCAGCCTTAGAACAAGCAACTTCAACGTGGGTAAATGTAAATGTACTAGAATATGAACCTGGAGTAACAACATTATATGAAAATGCAAATACAGGTTGTTCAACAACAGAAGACTATAAAATAAGATGCGAAAAGAACACATATACAAGTTCGGTATTAGGAACAAGAAAAGCACGCGCCAGAATGATAACAGCATTAGAAGCAGGAAGTACAGGTTGCTTAGTATATAAAGACGGAGAAAAATATCCTAATATTATACCACCAAGTATAAATTCTTATAATCAGGGATCGTGTCCAGATTGGATGCATAATTACTTATTAAATTCTAAAGAATATGGAGGAAGTTATAGTAATAATACAAAAAATGAAAACGGAGAAAATGACTGCGAATATTGGACCATGTCGGCTACTTCTTACACTAGTACTAACGCATGGCGTGTAGCTAGATTAGGTTATTTGGGTGATTATAGTGCTGCATCTACCAATATTGGTGCACGTGCTGTTGTGGAAATAACTAAACCCTAAATTACACTTCGGTGTAACGTTAAATTAAGAGATAACTTACCAGTGATAAAGTAAGTTATCTTTATTTTTTTAAATTACCATAAAATAAGGATTA